>JAJVIL010000005.1 GCA_022072045.1 Burkholderiaceae bacterium
TGTGCCGCGAGTTGATGCGGCATCCGCCGTTCGCGCAGATGCGCTACGAGCACGTGCGGCAGTTCGCGGCCGCCGCGCGCGAGGTGTACTTCGCGCCGGGCGAGGTGCTGCTGTCGCCGGCGATGGGCCCGGTGACGGCGCTGCATCTGCTGCGTCAGGGGCGCGTGTCGGGCCGTGTGCAGTACGAAGCCGGCGACCTGTTCGCGGTGGGCGCGCTGGTCGGCGCGCAGCCGGCGACGTCGACCTACACCGCCGAGGAGGACTGCTTCTGCCTGCTGCTGGAGGCCGACGCGGTGCGCGCGCTCGAGCGCGCCAGCGCACCGTTCGCCGCGTTCCTGCGGCGCCGCGCACTGTTGCTGCTCGATCTCGCGCGCGAGGCGATGCGCGAGAACTACGCCTCGCAGGTGCTGCACGAGCAGTCGCTCGAGACGCCGCTGGGCGCGTTGCCGCGGCAGCAGCCGCTGGCGTGCGGCGCGGGCCTGCCGCTGCGCGAGGCGCTGCAGCAGATGCACGAGCGCGGAGTCGGCTCGGTGGTGGTGGTCGACGACGCCATGGCGCCGCAGGGCATCCTGACGCGGCACGACGTGCTCGAGCGCGTCACGCTGGCCGCGCTGCCGCTGGCCACGCCGATCGGCGAGGTGATGAGCCGGCCGGCGCACACGCTGGACGTCTCGCACACGCTGCAGGACGCGGCGCTGCTGATGTCGCGCCACGGCGTGCGCCACGTGCCGGTGTGCGAGCACGGGCGGCTGGTCCACATCGTCTCGGAGCGCGATCTGTTCGCGCTGCAGCGGCTGTCGCTGAACCAGTTGTCGACGCGCATCCGCGCGGCCACCGACCTGCCGGCGCTGCAGCGTGCGGCGGCCGACATCCGCCGCTTCGCGCGCAATCTGCTCGGGCAGGGGGTGCAGGCGCGCCAGCTGACCGAGCTGATCAGCCACCTCAACGATGTGCTGACGGTCACGCTCGTGCAACTGCAGGCGCGCACGCACGCGGTCGACCTGCGGCATGCCTGTTGGCTGGCGTTCGGCTCCGAGGGCCGCAGCGAGCAGACGGTGGCCACCGACCAGGACAACGGGCTGGCGTTCGAGAGCGCCGATCCGCAGGCCGACCGGCCGGCCTGGCTGGCGTTCGGCCGCAGCGTCAACGAAGCGCTCGACGCCTGCGGCTACCCGCTGTGCAGGGGCAACGTGATGGCCGGCAACCCCGAGTGCTGCCTGTCGGTGGACGAGTGGCGCGAGCGCTTCGCGCACTGGATCGAGCACGGCGCGCCGGAAGACCTGCTCAAGGCCAGCATCTACTTCGATCTGCGCCCGCTGGCCGGCGCGGTCGAGCTGGCGCAGCCGCTGCGCGCGATGCTGCTGCGCGAGCCGGCGCGCGTGCCGCGCTTCATCAAGCAGATGGCCGACAACGCGCTGCGCAGCCGCGCGCCGTTGAACTGGCTGGGCGCGATCGAGACGCAGGACGCCGGCGGCGCGCGCCTGATCGACCTCAAGCTGCGCGGCAGCGCGCTGTTCGTCGACGCCGCGCGCCTGTACGCGCTGGCGCATGGGCTCGACGCGTCGAGCACGCGCGCGCGGCTGCTGGCGGTGGCGCAGGCGTTGCGGCTGCCCGCTGCCGAGGGCGAGTCGTGGGTGGCGTCGTTCGAGTTCGTGCAGTTGCTGCGGCTGCGCAATCAGCTCGACGATGCGCGAGCCGCCGACGCGGCGCCCAACGTGATCGACGTCGACCGGCTCAACTCGATCGAGCGCCGCGTGCTGAAGGAGTGCCTGCGCGTCGCGCACTCGCTGCGGCAGCGCATCGAGCTGGACTACCAGCGCTGAGAAGCCCACGATGCCGTCGCTATGGCGTCGCTGGCGCCAGCCGCATCAGGCCACCGACGACACCCGCTGGGTGGTGCTCGACGTCGAGGCCAGCGGGCTCGACGCGGCGCACGACAGCCTGCTGGCGATCGCCGCCATCGCGGTGCACGTGACCGCCGGTCATGCCTGCATCGTGCTGGCCGACAGTTTCGAGGTCGTGCTGCGCCAGCCGCAGGCGCCGCCGGATCGCGCCAACATCCTGCTGCACGGCATCGGCGTCGGCCGCCAGCGCGCGGGGGTCGAGCCGCTGGCGGCCCTGGGTGCGTTCGTGCGCTTCGCCGCGCGCTCGCCGCTGGTGGGCTTTCATGCCGCGTTCGACCGCACGCTGATCGAGCGCCATCTCGGGCTGGCCGGTCTGCCGACACCGCGCAATCCGTGGCTCGACCTGGCGCCGCTGGCCGCGGTGCTGCACCCCGGGGTGCGCGCGCACGCGCTCGACGACTGGATGGCGCACTTCGGCATCCGCTGCGCGCAGCGCCACCAGGCGGCCGCCGACACGCTGGCCACCGCCGAGCTGCTGCTGCACCTGTGGCCGCGGCTGCGCGAGCAGGTGCCGCGGCCGGGCATCGCCGATGCGCGCAAACTCGCCGCCCAGCGCCGCTGGCTCGCAAGCTGAGCCACGGCGCCGCGCCCATGACCGATCGCCGCTCGCAGAATCGTCGATATGGCCGCTGATGCTTCGCGCCTGCCGGCGCCGCAGGTTCTGGTGCTCACCGCGGTGGCGATGCTGGCGTTCGCCGGCAACTCGATCCTGTGCCGGCTGGCGCTTGCGCAGACCGCCATCGATGCCGCGAGCTTCGCGTCGCTGCGGCTGGTGTCGGGGGCGCTGATGCTCGCGGTGGTCGTTCGTTCGCGCGCGGGCGGCGCAGGCCGCAGCGGCGATTGGCTGTCGGCGCTGGCGCTGTTTGCCTACGCGGCAACCTTCTCGTTCGCCTACACCGCACTGCCCGCCGGCACCGGCGCGCTGCTGTTGTTCGGCGCGGTGCAGGTCACGATGATCGGCCACGGCCTGCTGCAAGGCGAGCGGCTGGGGCGGCTGCAGATGCTCGGCTTCGTGGCCGCGTGCGGCGGACTGGTTGCGCTGATGCTGCCCGGAATCCACGCGACATCGGTCTGGGCCTCGCTGCTGATGGCCGCGGCCGGCGCCTGCTGGGGCGTGTATTCGTTACGCGGGCGTGGATCGAAGAGCCCGCTGGCCGTCACCGCAGGCAACTTCTGGCGCGCCAGCGTCCTGGCGATCGTGCTCAGCGCCGTGCTGGTGCGCTGGGCCGAGGTCGACGCCAAGGGCTATGCGTACGCGGTGGCGTCGGGGGCACTGACCTCCGGCCTGGGCTACGTGGTCTGGTACACGGCACTGCGGGGCCTGAAGTCGACGCAGGCGGCGATCGTTCAGCTCACCGTGCCGGCCATCGCCGCGCTCGGTGGCGTCGCGCTGCTCGGCGAGACCCTGACGCTGCAGTTGGTCGTCACGTCGGCGATCGTGCTGGGCGGCGTGGCGCTGGTGATCGTCGGCGTGGCGCGTTGACTCGGTCACCCGCCGGCGCTGCCCGCAGCGGCCAGCAGGTCGCGCGTGTGGCGCGCGATCATCGACTCTTCGTCGGTCGGGATCACCCACACCGCCACCGGGCTGTCGGCGCTGCTGATGCGCGGGCCGCCGGCGGCGTTGGCCGCGGCGTCGAGCCGAACGCCGAGCCACGCCGCCTGCTCGCACACGCGCTGGCGGATCAAGACCGCGTTCTCGCCGATGCCGGCGGTGAACACCAGCGCGTCGAGGCCCTGCGCGGCGGCGGCCAGCGAGCCGATCTCGCGGCCGATGCGGTACACGTAGAGGTCGATCGCGAAGCGCGCGCGCGGGTCGTCGCTGGCCAGCAGCGCGCGCATGTCGCTCGACACGCCCGACACGCCGAGCAGCCCCGACTGCTCGTAAATTAGCTGCTCGATCGCGCGCACGCTCAGCTTCAGCTCGTTCATCAGATAGAGGATCACGCCGGGGTCGAGGCTGCCGCTGCGCGTGCCCATCGGCAGCCCTTCGACGGCGGTGAAGCCCATCGTGCTGGCGACGCTGCGCCCGCCCACCAGCGCGCATGCGCTGCTGCCGTTGCCCAGGTGCGCGACGACGGTGCGCCCTGCCGCCGCACGCGCGTCGAAGAGCGGCAGCACGCCGGCGATGTACTCGTACGACAGGCCGTGGAAGCCGTAGCGCCGCACGCCGTGCGCGGTGATCGACGGCGGCAGCGCGTAGGCCTGGGTGAGTTCGCTGTGCGTGCGGTGGAACGCGGTGTCGAAGCACGCCACCTGCGGCAGGTCGCGCTGCGTCTGCGCCACCACCTCGATCGTCTTGAGGTTATGCGGCTGGTGCAGCGGTGCCAGCGGCGACAGCCTGGCCAGTTCGGCGAGCACCGCGGGCGTCACCCGCACCGGCTGCGCGTAGGTCAGGCCGCCGTGGACGACGCGGTGGCCTACCGCCGCCAGCCGCTGGCTGCCGCGCTGGCCGCGCAGGAACTCGACGAGGAAGGCGATCGCGCGGTCATGGCCGAGCGGCGTGCCCGCCGGCCACTGGTGCTCGCCGAGCGACGCGCCGCCGGCGTCGCTGGCGCGAAAGCGCGCCGCCGTGTAGAGCCCTTCGATCTGGCCGCGCAACAGCAGCCGCTCGGTGACGGCGTCGAAGGCGCGGAATTTGATGCTCGACGAGCCCGCGTTGAGCACCAGCACCGTGTCGCTCACCGTCTCACCCCTTGCCGGGCGTCTTGACGCTGTCGCGCCGCGCCTGTGCCACCAGCGCGGCCAGCGCGCACGATGCCAGGCGCGCGTGCACCGAGCCGGCGCGGCTGGTCAGCGCGATCGGCACGCGGGCGCCGAGCACGATGCCGGCGGCGTCGGCGCCGGCCAGGAACGACAGGCTCTTGGCCAGCATGTTGCCCGCCTCGAGGTCGGGCACCAGCAGCACGTTGGCGCGCCCGGCCACCGGCGAGTCGATCTGCTTCATCTTCGCCGCCTCGACGTTGATCGCGTTGTCGAGCGCCAGCGGGCCGTCGACCAGCGCACCGGTGATCTGGCGGCGCTCGACCATCTTGCACAGCGCCGCCGCCTCGATCGTCGAGGGCACCTTGGGATTGACGGTCTCCATCGCCGACAGGATCGCCACCCGCACCTCGGGCACGTGCATCGCGTGCGCGAGGTCGATCGCGTTCTGCAGGATGTCGACCTTGTCTTCGAGCGTCGGCGCGATGTTGACGGCGGCATCGGTGATGATCAGCGCCTGCTCGAGCGACGGCACGTCCATCACGTAGCAGTGGCTGACGCGGCGCTCGGTGCGCAGGCCGTCCTCGCGCGCCACCACGGCGGCCATCAGTTCGTCGGTGTGCAGGCTGCCTTTCATCAGCGCCTGCGCCTTGCCCTCGCGCACCAGTCGCACCGCCGCGGCCGCCGAGGCGTGGCTGTGCGGCGTGTCGACGATCGCGAGCCCCGACAGATCGAGCGCGGCGGCGCGCGCGGTCGCGTCGATGCGCGCGCGCGGGCCCACCAGCAGCGGCGTGATCAGCCCCATCTGCGCCGCCTGCAGCGCGCCTTCGAGCGACGCCGGGTCGCACGGGTGCGCGACCGCGGTCGGTGTCGGCGGCAGCGACTTGCAGTGGTCGATCAGGCGTTGGTACTTTTCGTGTGGCGCGTTCATCGGGTTCCAGGGGGCAGGTTCAGACGGCCCGGTCCCACGGCGCCGAGAGCTGCACCGCGCCGTTGACGATGCCCACCATCGAGTAGGTCTGCGGGAAGTTGCCCCACAACCTGCCCGTGCGCGGGTCGGTGTCCTCCGACAGCAGACCGAGCGGGTTGCGATGCGCCAGCAGCGCTTCGAAGTGCTCGCGCGCCTGCTCGCGCCGGCCGATGCGCACCAGCGCATCGACGCGCCAGAAGGCGCACACGTTGAACGCCGTCTGCGGCACACCGAAGTCGTCGGCGGCCTCGTAGCGGCGCATGAACGGGCCGTCGCCGAGCGCGCGCTCGAGCGCCTCGACGGTGGCGATGAAGCGCGGGTCGCGCGCGTCGAGAAAGCCGACCTCGGCCATCAGCAGCACGCTGGCATCGAGATCCTTGCCGCCGAAGCTCTCGACGAACGCCTTGCGCGGCTCGCTCCACGCCTCTTGCAGGATGCGCGCGCGCACGCGGGCGGCGCGCTCGCTCCAGTGCGCGGCGCGCTCGGGCAGCCCGAGCACGGTGGCGACCTTGGCCAGGCGGTCGCAGGCGGCCCAGCACATCAGCGACGACGAGGTGTGGATGCGCGCGCGGGTGCGCAGCTCCCACATGCCGGCATCGGGCTGGTCGTGCAGCGCCCAGGCCTGCTCGCCCACGTGCTCGAGCAGCTCGAAGTCGCGCCGGTCGGCGCGACGGAACAGCCGGTGGTCGTGAAACGCCTGCGACGAGGCGAGCACGATGTTGCCGTAGACATCGTGCTGGCTGTGCTCGTAGGCCTGGTTGCCCACGCGCACCGGGCCCATGCCGGCGTAGCCGGGCAGCGAGTCGACGACGCGCTCGCTCAGCAGATGCTCCAGCGCGATGCCGTACAGCGGCTGCACGCGGCCGTCGCCGCGGCGCACCACGTCGTGCAGCCAGCGCAGGTAGTCTTCCATCGTGCCGACCTCGGCCAGCGCGTTGAGCGCGCGCACGACGAAGAAGGCGTCGCGCAGCCAGCAGTAGCGATAGTCCCAGTTGCGGCCGCTGGCCGGCGCCTCGGGGATGCTGGTGGTCATCGCCGCGACGATGGCGCCGGTCTCCTCGAACTGGCACATCTTCAGCGTGATCGCGGCGCGGATCACCGCGTCCTGCCACTCCAGCGGCACCGCCAGGCGCCGCGTCCAGCGCCGCCAGTACAGCGAGGTCTGCTCCTCGAAGTCGCGCGCCGTCTCGTCGATGTTGCCCGACAGGGTTTCGTCGGGGCCGAGCAGCAGGCTCAGCGGCGAGTGCAGCGAGAACCAGGTGGCATCGGCCACGTAGGTGGGCGGCGCGCTGGTGTTCAGCCGCAGCGTGGTCGACGGCAGCACGTAGCGCAGGTGGTTGCTGCCGCGCGTCAGCGACGGTGCGGCGGCGCCCCACTCGCCGCGCGGGCGCACGACGATGCGCACCCGCGGATGGCCGTGCAGCGGGGCGACGCGCCGCACCAGTTGAGCGGGGCGGAACATGCGGCCGTGCAGCTCGAAGCGCGGCGCGAAGTCGGTGATCTCGATGCCCTGGCCCGACGCGTCGTACAGCCGCGTGCGCACGATCGCGGTGCCCGGGTCGTAGCGCTGCTCGACGCGCTGCGTCGATTCGAGCTCGATCGCGAACACGCCGTCGTCGGCATCGCTCGTCGGGGCGCCGAGCAGCGCGTGGAAAACCGGGTCGCCGTCGAAGCGTGGCACGCACCACCAGACGATGCGGCCACGCGAGTCGACCAGCGCGCTGATCGCGCAGTTGCCGACCATCGCCAGGTCGAGGTTCACGCTGTCGCAGCCAACATGGGTAAGAATCGAGATCGGCAGCGATGCCGCTGCCGGCGGCCGTCGCGCCGGCCGAACGATAGCATCCGATGAAGACACTGAAACTCCAGTTGCGGTTCCTGATTCCGCTGCTGGTGGCGCTGGTGATCGCCGCGCTGGTGGTGCTGCCGCTGATGGACCGGCTCACGCTGCGCTGGTTCTCGCGCGACCTCACGATCCGCGGCACGCTGGTGGCCGCTGCGCTGGCCGACTCGATCGACGAGGCGGTGGCCAGCGGTTCGACGGCGCGGCTGCAGGCGCTGTTCGACCGCACCGCGCGCGACGAGCGGCTGCTGGCGATCGCGCTGTGCTCCAAGAGCGGCGTGCTGCTGCGCCACAGCGCCGCGTATCCGACGACGTTGACGTGCGCGGCCGCGCGCGAGACCGCCGAGCAACCCGATCACCGGCTCGAGCTGGCCACCGGAGCGGTGCACGTCGGCGTCTACCCGGCTGGCAGCAACCACGCCAGCGGCGACACGCTGGTGCTGCTGCACGACCTCAGCTTCGTCGACCGGCGCAGCCAGGACACGCGCCAGTACCTGATCGTGTTCATCGTCGTGCTCGGCCTGGTGATCGCGTTGATCACCATGGTGGTGGCGCAGCTGAGCTGGCGCGGCTGGGTGTCGGGCATGCGCGCGATCCTGCGCGGCGAGGGGCTGATCCGGCCCTTGATGCCGCCGCCCGAGCTGCAGCCGGTGGTGGCCGAGGTGCGCGCGCGCTTGCGCGACCTCGAAGACGAGTTCCGCCGCAGCCAGGGCCTGGTGACCGAGTGGGACCCGGAGCGCCTGCGCGCGCTGCTGCACACGCAGTTGCGCGGCGACCAGGTCATCGTGGTCTCCAACCGCGAGCCCTACATCCACGAGCACGGGCGCGATGGCGTGGTCGTCAAGCGACCGGCCAGCGGGCTGGTGACCGCGGTCGAGCCGGTGATGCGCGCCTGCTCGGGCACCTGGATCGCGCACGGCAGCGGCGGCGCCGACCGCGACGTGGTCGACGCCAACGACCGCGTCGGCGTGCCGCCGGGGCACCCGGAGTACCGCCTGCGGCGCATCTGGCTCACCGAGGCCGAGGAGCAGGGCTACTACTACGGCTTCGCCAACGAGGGCCTGTGGCCGCTGTGCCACGTGGCGCACGTGCGGCCGGTGTTCCGCGAGGCCGACTGGGCGCAGTACCGCATCGTCAACGAGCGCTTCGCCGACGCGGTGGTGCAAGAGGCGCGCGGCGAGGACCCGGTGGTGCTGGTGCAGGACTACCACTTCGCGCTGCTGCCGCAGATGATCGCCGAACGGCTGCCGCGCGCCACCATCCTCACCTTCTGGCACATCCCGTGGCCGAACCCCGAGTCGTTCGGCATCTGCCCGTGGCGGCGCGAGATCCTGCAGGGCATGCTCGGCAGCACGATCCTCGGCTTCCACACCCAGTTCCACTGCAAAAACTTCATCGAGACGGTCGATCGCTACCTCGAGGCGCGCATCGAGCACGAGCACTCGTCGATCTCGTTCCAGGGCCAGGAGACGCTGATCGCGAGCTACCCGATCTCGATCGAGTGGCCGTCGCCGCAGGTGAGCGCGACCTGGCCGTCGGTGGCCGAGTGCCGGCACCGCGTGTTCGAGCGCCTGCACCTGGCCGCCGACGCCTGCCTGGCCGTCGGCGTCGACCGTTTCGACTACACCAAGGGCATCCTGGAGCGCCTGTATGCGGTGGAGAACCTGCTCGACCGCTATCCGCAGTGGCGCGGCCGCTTCGTGTTCGTGCAGGTGGCGGCACCGACCCGCAGCGCGCTCGAGGAGTACCGCAGCTTTCGCGAGCGCATCGAGCGCACCAGCGAGCGCATCAACGCGCGCTACGGCAGCACCGGCTACAAGCCGGTGCACCTGCTGATCGAGCACCACGAGCACGACGCAGTCAACGAGCTGTTCCGCGCCGCCGACATGTGTGTGGTGACCAGCCTGCACGACGGCATGAACCTGGTGAGCAAGGAGTTCGTCGCTGCGCGCGACGACGTGCAGGGCGTGCTGATCCTCAGCCGCTTCGCCGGCGCGGCACGCGAGATGACCGAGGCGCTGATCGTCAACCCCTACCACGTGGAGGAGTCGGCCGACGCGCTGCACCGCGCGGCGACGATGCCCGCGGCCGAGCAGCGCGAGCGCATGGGCGCGCTGCGCATGACGGTGCGCGAGAACAACGTCTACCGCTGGGCCGGGCGCATGCTCGCCGACGCCGCCCGCTGGCGCCTGCGCGCGCGCATCGAGGCGCGCGTGCAGCGCTACATGCTCGACTCCTGAAGACGCTCGCGTGCGAAACCTGTTCAGCCCCGAAGGGGAGGCCGATCTTGCGGCGCTGGCGGCGCGGCGCCCGCTGCTGGCGTTCGACTTCGACGGCACGCTGGCGCCGATCGTCGCGCAGCCGCAGCAGGCCCGCGTGCCCCTGGCCACGGCGCGCCGGCTGCGCCAGTTGGGTCAGCGGCTGCCGGTGGCGGTGATCTCGGGGCGCAGCCTGGCCGACCTGCGCTCGCGCCTGGGCTTCGAGCCGGCGCACGTGGTCGGCAACCACGGCGCCGAGGATCCGCACGAGCCCGCGACGTGGTCGTCGACGCTCGACGGCTTGCGCGAACGCCTGCGCGGCGCGGCGGCCGAGCTGCAGCGCTGCGGCGTCAGCATCGAGGACAAGGGGGCGTCGCTGGCGCTGCACTACCGCCTCGCGGCCGACCGCTCGATCGCCCGCACCGCGATCGAGCGGCTGCTCGGCCAACCGGAGCCGCAACTGCACGTGTTCGGCGGCAAGATGGTCACCAACGTCGTGCCCGCGGCGGCCGGCGACAAGGCCGCCGCGTTGCGCCGGCTGGTCGAGCGCACCGGCGCCGGTGCCGTGCTCTACCTAGGTGACGACGTCAACGACGAGCCGGTGTTCGCCGCCGACGAGGCGTCGTGGCTCTCGGTGCGAGTCGGCGTGCACCGCGGGTCGGCCGCGCGCTACTTCATCGCCGGCCCGCGCGAAGTGCCGCGCCTGCTCGACCGCATGCTCGCGCTGACCGCCGAGGCGGCGGCTGGCTGAAGCCCCACGCTCAGGGCGCGCCGAGAAACGACTCGATCGCCTCGGCCAGCGCCTGCGGCTGATCGAAGTGCAACATGTGGCCGCACGCGGCCAGACGCACGCGGCGCAGATCGGGCACCAGCGCGATGCGCGCGTCGAACTCGCTGCGCGGGTAGCGGTGGCCCCACCAGCGGTCGGGGTCGGTCTCGTCGCCCTCGATCCACAGCGTCGGTGCCGCGATGCGCCGCCAGCCCGCGAGCGCCTCGTCCTTGCGATACGGCACCGGGTTCATGCGCTTGTGCGCCGGATCGCCGAGCAGGTGCCACAGCCCGTCGTCGCGGCGCTCGGCCCAGTGGGCCGCCAGCCACAGCGCGCGCTCGGGCGCGAGCCGCGGGTTGTTCTTGGTCAGCCGCGCGGCCACCGCGTCGAGGCTGTCGTAGGGCTTGAGCCGCTGCGCGGTCTTCAGCTCGTCGAGCCAGCGGCGCAGCCGCTCCGGTGCCTGTTCGGGCGGCGACTCGGGCAGCCCGAAGCCCTCCATGTTGACGAGCCGCCGGATGCGCTCGGGCCGCGCGCTGGCGTACGTCATCACGACGTTGCCACCCATGCTGTGGCCGGCCAGGTCGACGGCCAGGCTCGGCGACAGCGCGTCGAGCAGCGCGTCGAGGTCGCCGAGGTAGTCGGGGAACCAGTAGCTGTCGGTCAGCGGCGGCGCCGCGGTGCGTCCGAAGCCGCGCCAGTCGGGCGCGGCGATCGGGCGCGCCTCGCGCAGCGCGTCGACGACGAACTGCAGCGACGCGCCGACGTCCATCCAGCCGTGCATCCACACCAGCAGCGGCCGCTCGCGGCTGACGGCTGCGAGATCGCCCCACAGGTTGACGTGGTAGCGCAGGCCGCGCACGGCGATGAAACGGCTGTGCGCGCTGCGGCGCGCGATGTAGGCGGTTGTGGTCATGGGGCGGCACTGTAGGGCAGCGCGCCGCGGGGCGCAGTCCGCACGGTGACAGAATCGCCGCATGGACGACCACCGTGACCCCGGGCACCGCTTGCGCGCCGCCGAGCCGCGCGACGTGCCGGCGATCGTCGGGCTGATCGGCGAGCTGGCCGAGTTCGAGCACTTGACGCACCTGCTGCAGGTGACGCCGCAGACGCTGCTGCCGCACCTGTTCGGCGAGCGACCGACGGTCGAGTGCATGGTCGGCGAGGCCGGCGGCGAGGTGGTGGCGTTCGCGCTGTACTTCACCAACTTCTCGACCTTTCTCTCCAAGCCCGGCCTGTACCTCGAAGACCTGTACGTCAAGCCCGCGCACCGCGGCCGCGGCCTCGGCCGCGCGCTGCTCGAGCACCTGGGCGCGCTGGCGGTGCAGCGGGATTACGGCCGCTTCGAGTGGAGCGTGCTCGACTGGAACGAGCACGCGATCGGTTTCTACCAGGGCATGGGCGCGACGGTGATGCCCGATTGGCGCATCTGCCGCGTGACCGGCGAGGCGCTGCGGAGGTTCGCACGATGAAGGGGCAGGGCACGGTGGCCGACCGCTACGACGCGATCCATCGCGATTTCCGCTGGCAGGTGCCGGCGCGCTTCAACATCGCCGAGGTCTGCTGCGCGCGCTGGGCGCGCCAGACGCCCGAGGCGGTCGCCATCCGCTGCGAGCACGACAATGGCGCACGGCTGCGCGTCAGCTACGGCCAGTTGCACCGGCAGGCCAACCGCGCCGCCAACCTGCTGCGCGCGCTCGGCGTGCGGCGCGGCGACCGCGTGGCGATCGTGCTGCCGCAACGCATCGAGACCGCGGTGGCGAACATGGCGGTCTACACGATCGGCGCGGTGGCGATGCCGCTGTCGATGCTGTTCGGCGTCGACGCGCTGGCCTACCGCCTGCGCGACAGCGAGGCCGTGTGCGCGATCGTCGACGGCACCGCGCTCGCCGCCGTGATCGCCGCGCGCGCCGAGTGCCCCGCGCTCGCGCACCTGGTCGCTGTCGGCGCCGGCGAGATGCCGGGCGTGGTCGACTGGGCCGACGCGCTGCGCGCGCAGGGCGAACACTGCGTCGCAGCGGACACCATGGCCGACGACCCGGCGGTGCTGATCTACACCAGCGGCACCACCGGCCCGCCCAAGGGCGCGCTGATGCCGCAGCGCGCGCTGATCGGCAACCTGAGCGGCTTCGTGTGCAGCCAGAACTGGTTCGGCTTCGGCGAAGTCGAACACGCAAGCTCGAAGCGGGACGGGCCCCTTTCCCTGCGGAAAGGGGAGCGGGGAATGGGGGGCGTCGGTTCACCCGCTCGCGGGCGCCAGGAAACGCGAAGCGTTTTCTGGAGCCCCGCCGACTGGGCGTGGACGGGCGGCCTGATGGACGCCTTGCTGCCCACCCTGTACTTCGGCCGCGAGATCATCGGCTTCACGGGGCGCTTCGATCCCGTGAAGGCGTTCGAGGTGATGGAGCGCTACCGCGTGACGCACACCTTCCTGTTCCCGACCGCGCTGAAAGCGATGATGAAGGCGGTGCCCGCGCCGCGCGAGCGCTACACGCTGGCGCTGCGCGCGATCATGAGCGCCGGCGAGGCGGTGGGCGACGCGGTGTTCGCGTACTGCGAGCGCGCGCTCGGCATCACCGTCAACGAGATGTTCGGCCAGACCGAGATGAACTACATCGTCGGCAACTGCGGCCGCTCGCTCGACGGACGCGGCCGTAGCGCCGCAGGCTGGCCGGCGCGCGCCGGCAGCATGGGGCGGCCGTATCCCGGCCACCGCGTCGCGGTGATCGACGACCAGGGCCGCGAATGCCCGCCCGGCACGCCGGGCGACGTGGCGGTGCACCGGCGCGATATTCATGGCGACCCCGACCCGGTGTTCTTTCTCGGCTACTGGCGCAACGACGAGGCCACACGCAAGAAGTTCACCGGCGACCCCGGCGATAGCTGGTGCCGCACCGGCGACACCGCGGTGATGGACGACGACGGCTACCTCTGGTACCAGGGGCGCAGCGACGACATGTTCAAGGCGGCGGGCTACCGCATCGGGCCGAGCGAAGTCGAGAACTGCCTGGTCAAGCACCCGGCGGTGGCCAACGCGGCGGTGGTGCCCAAGCCCGATGCCGACCGCGGCGCGCTGGTGAAGGCCTTCGTCGTGCTGGCCGAAGGCGTGCGCGGCAGCGCCGAACTGGTGGCCGAGCTGCAGGCGCACGTGCGCGGCAAGCTCGCGCCGTACGAATACCCCAAGGAGATCGAGTTCATCAACGCGCTGCCGATGACCACCACCGGCAAGGTGCAGCGCGCCGTGCTGCGCCAGCTCGAGGCGCAGCGGGCGGAGCGCGAATGAAAGGGCCCGACAGCGTCGGGCCCTTGTTCGTCTGGCCTGGCTAGAACAACGGTGCCGGTCGCACCCGCAGCGCCACCCAGCGCGCGTTGGGCACGTCGCGGTAGAACCAGGCGCGCACGACCGTGCCGTTGACGACGTCGCTGCCCAGCGGCTCGGTGGCGCCCGGCACGATCGCCATCTGGATGAGGCCCACCTTCAGCGACGTGCCGGTGATGCCGTGCGCAATGCCGACCGTGCGGAGCACCGCGCCGCCGGTGGGCGAGGCCGGTGGCGTGTCGTCGAGGATCACTCGCGTGGCCAGGAAGCCGTCGCCCGGGCCGCGGTACACCGCGCGCAGCGCGACGTACTGACCGTCGGCCAGCGGCGTGGTCTCGAAGCCGTGGAACGCGGTGAGGTCGCTGTAGTGGATCGTGGCCAGGCTCAGCAGCGGGCCGACGTTGCCGAGCTTGAAGGTGCGCGCGGTCGTGTCGAGGTTGGCCACCTGTGCATAGACGTCGACCACCGTGCCGGCTGCGAGCGACGGGCAATCGATGCGCGTGGCGAGCACCGACGAGCCCACGATGTGGCCGGCCACCGCCACCAGCTTGCCGTCGCCGATGACGCAGTCGAAGGTGGTCTGGCCGTCGGTGGTGACCGGCACGCCGCGCACGCGGAAGTCGGTCTCGCTGCCTGCGCTGGCGTAGTCGGTGACGGTGCCCAGCAGGTTCACCAGCCCGGCGTTGGGGTCGTGCCGGCGCACCGCCACCGTGTTGGCCACCAGCATGCCGCTGTCGGCGTCGAAGGTGCCGCGCACGTACATCGAGCGGCCGTCGACCACGTCGCTGGCGTTGCCCCAGGTGAACCGGGTGGCGCTGGTGATCTGCACGGCCACGCCGTCGATCACCGGCGTGGTGCAGGGATTGGCCCCGTTGCAGCCGCTGATCGGGCCGGCGACGCGCACCGCGGCCTGGTTGGCGAAGTCGCGACGCAGCACGCGGATGAAGCGCGCGCTGACGCTGCTGCCGCTAACCGGCGTCAGGCTCCACATCGCGACCGTCTGGCCGTTGGCCAGCGCTGCGCCGGCCGGAAAGATCGTGGTCGAGTTGTCGTAGCTGACCGTCAGCGCGCCCAGCGTGAACGTCTTGGCGTTGGCGTCGAGGTTGTTGACCACGCCGGCCACGCGCACCCAGTGGTCGGTGGCGGGCTTGCGCTCGATGCGGGTGGCGCGGATCGCGACACCGCCGCTCACCGGAACCGCCTTGCCGTGCACTTCGACGCGGTCGCCGATCGCGATGTCGGCCGCGCTGTCGTAGCCGTCGAACACGGTCACCGGGCCTTCGGCCGGATCGGTGTTGACGACCACCTGCGCGCCGGCCACCGTCAGCGGCGAGGTCGCGCTGACGATGCCGACCACTTCGGGCGCGATGCGCGCCACCAGGATCTTGCACCCGGCGCTGCCGGCGTCGAGTTCGGCCTCGATGCGCTGGCCGAGCTTGACCTCGGCCTGAGCCGGCTCGGGGCCTCCCGGCACGGTGTCGTATTCGATGCGCGCGCCGGTATCGTCGCAGCGGTCGCCACCGATGTAGATGCTGCCGAAGCCTTCGACGGTGCCCAGCGCCATCGCGCTGCCGGTGCCTCCCGAGCCGACGCCGCCGCCGCAGCCGGCCAGCAGCGCGAGCGCGCCGGCCAGCGCGCCGAGCCAGCCGCGCAGTGTGGGTTTGCGTGTCATGGTGTCCTCCACTTGAAACCGAATCGGGTTGGTTGTCAGCCTCGGCGTGGGGCCGTGCGGGCCCGACCGCGCGAGGCCTTCGCCGCCCTGGGCGGACGACGCGCGGCCGTGCCCACGGCCGGCTGTGCCGGGTTCGTGTCTTCGCCGAGCGGCTCGGCGTAGAAGTACACGCCGAAGCGCATGCGCATCGAGCCTTGTTCGTCGCGGCTGTCTTGCTGGTAGCGCGGCGTGGCCGCGCGCACCATCTGCTGGAACGCGCTGCGCCACAGCTTGCGTGCCAGCGTGCCCAGTGCCTGGGTCGAGCGCGGCGACAGGCCGCTGGCGAACACGCTCTGTTCGAGGAACTTGTCGCCGCGGTCGCCACGCAGGTTGTGTGCCGCAGCGGCCAGGTGGTCAGCCGCATTGGCCGCGAACAGCTCGACCATTTCGTCGAAACCCTGCTGCGGAACGAACGCCGGCGCGATCAGCCGCACGCTTTCGGCGTCGACCTGCACCAGCCCCAGACGCTGCATTTCGGCGAGCAAGGTGCGTGGGTGCACGTCGGACGACACCTGGCGCGCCAGCGCGTCGAACGACGGTGCAGCGCCGCTCTTGGGCAGCGCCATCGGCCGGTCGGCGCCGTCGCGCAGGTGCGCATCGGTGAGCCAGCGCGTGAACACCTGCGAGGCGACCGACGGCGCCTTGGGCCGGGCCTGCACCAGCGGGGCCTCGCCCATGTCGCGGATGTCGCGCCGGTGCACGCCCGACAACACGCTCATCGCCGAGTCGGTCAGCTTGCCGCCCGCGGCGGCCAGCTCCTGGCGCGCCGCCTCGACGAACACGGACTTCAGCGCCGAGGCGAAGCTGCCGTAGGGCACGCCGTTGTGCACCAGCCATCGCGCCAGCGGCACCAGCATCGAGAGGGCGGCGCGCAGCACGATCCGCGCGCGCCGATCGGTGGCGTCGCCCGGGTCGGAAAGGGCAAGCTGATCCATGGGATGTTTGTCCATTTGTGGAAATGGAATATATGTCCATTCGACCTGGCCAGCAAGTGCCCGCGGGTGTCGGCCATGCAAAGAAGCGTGAAGGCGGACACACTCCGGGGGCGGGACCGGATGGCGGTGCGTGCTTTGGCACACTGCGCGATGGCACGCAGGATCGGGAGAAGATGGACCAGATCACCCTCGGCCGCGGCGGCCCCGCGGTCAGCCGCGTCGGCCTCGGCACCATGACCTTCGGCGAGCAGGTGGCGCAGGCCGACGCCTTCGCGATCCTCGACCGCGCGCTCGAGCGCGGCGTGACGCTGATCGACAGCGCCGAGATGTACCCGGTGCCTTCGCGCGCCGAGACCTACACCACCACCGAGACCATCCTTGGCCAGTGGTTCGCCGCGCGGCCGGGCGCGCGAGCGCGCGTGGTGCTGGCCACCAAGGTGGCGGGGCCGGGGCGCGGCATGAAGTGGGTGCGCGGTGGCGCCGCCGACCTCAAGCCCGCCGATATCGCGCACGCATGCGACGCCAGCCTGCGCCGGCTGCGCACCGACGTGATCGACCTCTATCAGATCCACTGGCCCAATCGCAACGTGCCGTCGTTCGGCGCGATGTACTTCGACCCGACCAAGGATGCCGAGCAGACGTCGATCCACGACCAGCTCCAGGCGCTGAGCGCGCTCGTCAAGGCCGGCAAGGTGCGCCACATCGGGCTGTCGAACGAGACGCCATGGGGCCTGAGCGAGTTCGTCCGCGTCGCGCAGACGCACGGCCTGGCGCGCGTGGTCAGCGTGCAGAACGCGTACACGCTGGTCAACCGAGTGGTCGACAACGGCCTCGACGAGGCGATGCACCGCAGCGGCGTGTCGCTGCTGGCGTACTCGCCGCTCGGCTTCGGCACGCTGACCGGCAAGTACGACGACGGCGGCCCCGACCCCGATCGCCCGCAGGGCCGGCTGGCACGCTTTGCCAGCATGCGCGCGCAGCGCTGGGCGCGGCCCGAGACACTGGCCGCGGCGCGCCGCTACAACGCGCTGGCGCGCGAGGCGGGGCTGACGCCGGTGCGCATGGCGCTGGCGTTCGTCTACGGCAACTGGCGCGTCGCGAGCACGCTGCTCGGCGTGACGACGGTGGCCCAGCTCGACGAGTGCCTCGACGCCTGGGGCACGACGCTCGCGCCCGACGTGCTGGCGCGAATCGACGACATCCGCCGCGAGATCCGCGACCCGGCGCAGTGATCCTGACCGTGGCCAAGAAGGGCAAGCACGTCAGCGCGACGCCGGCCACCGAGTGGCTGCGCGCGCGCGGCGTGCCGTTCAGCGAGCACGTCTACGACTACGTCGAGCGCGGCGGCACGGCCGAGTCGGCGCGCCAGCTCGGGGTCGACGAGCACGCGGTGGTCAAGACGCTGGTGATGCGCGACGACCAGGGCGAGCCGCTGATCGTGCTGATGCACGGCGACCGACAGGTCAGCACCAAGAACCTGGCGCGCGAGGTCGGCGCCAAGAGCATCGAGCCGTGCACGCCCGACGACGCGCAGCGCGCCAGCGGCTACCTGGTGGGCGGCACGTCGCCGTTCGGCACGCGCAAGGCGCTGCGCGTGTTCGTCGAGGCGAGCGTGCTCGGGCTGCCGCGCATCCTGATCAACGGCGGCCGACGCGGCTACCTGGTGGGCATCGCGCCGTGCGTGCTGGTCGACGCGCTGGGCGCCAGGCCGGTGCACTGCGCGCTGAAGGCGCGAGTGCCGCGCTTAAGTGCTTCATGCCGCCGTGCGCGTCGGCGCCGAGCGCGCGCACTTTCGCCTTGACCTCGATCGTCTCGCGCTTGCCGTCGTTGCCCTCGATCACCAGCGTCAGCGGCACGGTGTCGCCGCCGTCGAGCCGCCGCTTGAGGTCCATCAGCATCACGTGGTAGCCGCCCGATTTCAGCTCGACGGTCTTGCCCGCCGGCAGCTCCAGCGCAGCAATGGCGCGCATGCGCATCGTGTTGCCTTCCATCGCCATCTCGTGCACCTCGGCGACGCCGGCCACCGGCGAACTCACCGCCACCAGCTTGCCGCCCTTGGCCGAGGTGATGCGCATGAAGGCGCCGCTGGCTCGCTGCTGCGCGACGGTGCCGCGCACCCAGGCGTCTTGCACGACGACTTGCGCGAATGCGGGGGCGAACGCCGCCAGCAGCGTCGCGGCAACCCACCGTTGCAGGGTTCGGTGGTGGATGCGTGGCTTCATAGAGGGTCGGGGGCTTTGGTTGCGGCGCTCGATGGCAGGCGACTCGCGAGGCAGTGTAGCGGGCCACCGGCAGCGCCCCGCCACCCGCAGGCGCGTACACTCGCGGCCGACCGAAAAACCGACCCGCATGAACGCAACGGCCCTGCTCGGCAGCCTGGCGGCCATCGTGGTGGCCTACCTGATCGGCTCGCTGTCGTTCGCCGTCATCGTCAGCCGCGGCTTCGGGCTGGCCGACCCGCGCAGCTACGGCTCGAAGAACCCCGGTGCCACCAACGTGCTGCGCTCGGGCCACCGTGCGGCGGCGATCCTGACCTTGCTGCTCGACGCGCTGAAGGGCTTCGTGCCGGTGTGGCTGGCGCTGCTGTGGTCGTCGCGATTCGGCTGGGGCGAGACGACGATCGCGTTCGTCGGGCTGGCGGCTTTCCTCGGCCATCTGTGGCCCGTGTTCTTCCGCTTCGCCGGCGGCAAGGGCGTGGCCACCGCGGGGGGCGTGCTGCTCGCTTTCAACCCGTGGCTCGGGCTGGCGACGCTCGCCACCTGGGGGATCATCGCGTTGTTCTTCCGCTATTCGTCACTTTCGTCGATCGTCGCGGCGGCGTTCGCGCCGTTCTACCAGTTGCTGATCTGGGGGCCGTCGCCGCTGGCGCTGGCGATCGTGCCGATGAGCCTGCTGCTGGTGTGGCGCCACAGCGGCAACATCCGCAAGCTGCTGAAAGGCACCGAGAGCAAGCTCGGCCAGAAGAGCGCGCCGGCGGGCGGGCCCGTTCGACAACCACAGCAACGCGGCGCACACGCCGGCAAGAAGGGGCATCCGTGACAGCGATCCAGCGCATCGACGCCGGCCCGATCCTCAGCGAGGCGGTCGTGCACAACGGCGTGGTCTACCTTGCCGGTCAAGTGTCCACCAGCGGCGCACGCGAGGTCGGCAGCCAGACGCGCGAGGTGCTGGCGGCGATCGACGCGCTGCTGGCGCGCGTGGGCAGCGACAAGAGCCGCATCCTGCGCGCGCAGATCTTCCTGGCCGACATGGCCGACTACAACATCATGAATTCGGTGTGGGAGCAGTGGGTCGCACCGGGCCAGGCACCGGCGCGCGCCACCGTGCAGGCGGCGCTGGCCAAGCCGCAGTGGAAGGTGGAGATCGTGGTCACCGCGGCAGTTGATCGCTGAGGAATTGCCTGCGGCAATTCTTCAGCGAGGCTGATCGGTGTGACGAGGCCCGGCGGAGCCGGGCCTCGTCACAAGAGGGACCCTGCTGCGCGTTGCTCCGCAGGGTCCACCAAGGCAGGCGGCGTCGCCGCCCGCCCAGACCGCGCGCAGTAACACGGAGCGCGGTCTCACTGCAGGCCCAGGCGCGCCGGGTCGCCGCGGCCGCGGCGCAGCACGACCGGCTCGTCGCCGGTGAGGTCGACCACCGTGGTCGGCTGCATCGGGCAGGCGCCGGCGTCGACCACCGCCTGCAGCAGCTTCTGCCAGCGCTCGCGGATCGCGCGCGGGTCGTTCATCGGCTCGCTCTCGCCAGGGGCGATCAGCGTGGTGGCCAGCAGCGGCTGGCCGAACAGCGCCAGCAACTGCTGCGTCACCTTGTGGTCGGGTACGCGCAGGCCGATCGTGCGCCGCGACGGGTGCGACAGCCGCCGCGGCACCTCGCGCGTGGCGTCGAGGATGAAGGTGAACGGCCCCGGCGTGCCGTGCTTGAGCAACCGGTACTGCCGGTCGTCGACGCGCGCATAGCTCGCCAGCTCCGACAGGTCGCGGCACAGCAGCGTCAGATGGTGCTTGGCGTCGACGCCGCGCAGGCGGCGCAGCGCGTCGGCGGCGGCCTTGTCGTCGAGGCGGCACACCAGCGCGTAGCTCGAATCGGTGGGGATCGCGCAGACGCCGCCGCCTTCGAGGATCTGCACGGCTTGCCTCAACAACCGCGGCTGCGGGTTGACGGGGTGGACCTCGAAGTACTGAGACACGTGTCGTCTGCGCTCAATCGGCCACCGAGTCGGCCGACGCGGCGGGGATGATGCGGTGCGCACCCTGCGCGCTGCGCACGTTGAGCCACGCGGTGGCGGCGCCGCACGCCGCGATGATCGCCATGCCGAGCCAGGCCCAGGGGTCGGGCAGGTGCCCGAACACCAGCCACGCGACCAGCGCCGCGACGCCGATCTGCAGGTACAAAAAGGGCATCAGCGTCGACGCCGGCGCGATGCCGAGCGCGCGGATCAGCAGCAGGTGCCCGGTGGTGCCGAGCATGCCGATCGCCAGCAGCAGCGCGAGATCGAACGCAGGCAACTGCAGCAACTGCTGCGGCAACGAAGGCAACCAGGCCACCACCACCGGCGTGATCAGCAGCGCGCCCACGAGCCCGCTGTAGAAGTTGGTGGTGTAGGCGTTGTCGTGCGCGCCCATCCTGCTGGTCAGCAACTGGAACGCCGCGTAGCAAAGCGTCGCGCACAGCGGCAGCAGCACGACCCAGCCGAACAACGCGCCGCCGGGGCGCACCACCACCAGCGCGCCGATCAGGCCACCGGCCACCAGCAGCTTGCGCAGGCGCGACACGCGCTCGCCGAGCAGCCAGCCCGCCAGTGCGGTGACCAGCACCGGCCCCATCATGTTGATCGACGTCAGCTCGGGCACCGGCAGGTGCTGCAGCGCGAGGTAGGTGAACGCGCTCGACAGCAGCAGCAGCGCGCCGCGCAGCGCCTGGAAGCGCGGCTGCACGGTGCGAAAGCCGCCGCTGCGAAACGCCACGATCCACAGCGCCGCCAGCAGCGCCTGCAGCGCGTAGCGCACCCACAGGATCAGCAGCACCGGCATGCCGCGCTGGCCGACGTAGCGCACGGTGGTGTCCATCGACGCGAAGCAGGTCACCGCGGCGACGATCAACCCGATGCCGAGCCAAGGTCGCGGTGCAGGCAGCGGCCAGGCTGGATTCACGGGTTCGGGCGCCGGACTCGCGTTGCCGCGGGCTTCAGCGGCTCAGGTCGCGCGGGCGATGCGCGCTTGCAGCTCGCTCCACACCGGTGTCAGTCCCGGCGGCAGCGCGGGCAGTGCACCGAGGTCGATGCGGCTCTCGCCCGGGGCGTGGAAGTCGCTGCCGCGCGAGGCGAGCAGGGCATGCTCGCGCGCCAGCGCCGCGTAGCGGGCGACCTCGGCGTCGCCGTGGCTGGCGGTCAGCACCTCGACCGCGCGCCCGCCGTGGAGCTTGAACTCCTCGAACAGCGCCCACTCCTCGGTGGCGCTGAACTTGTAGCGACCCGGGTGCGCGATCACCGCGATGCCGCCGGCGCCGCCGATCCAGCCCACCGCCTCGCGCAGCGTGGCCCACTGGTGCGCCACGTAGCCCGGCTTGCCGCGCACCAGGTACTTGCGGAACACCTCGTGCGCGTTGCGGCAGACGCCGGTGCTCACCAGCCAGCGTGCGAAATGCGTGCGCGTCACCATCTCGGGGTTGCCGGCGAGCGCCTGCGCACCGTCGAGTGCGCCGTCGATGCCCACCGCGGCCAGCGCATCGCCGATCGCCTGTGCGCGGCGGTCGCGGCCGGCGCGCGTGCCGGCCAGGCCGCGGCACAACGCGTCGTCGTCGGGGTCGATGCCGAGCCCGACGACGTGGACCGTCTGCTGTGCGAAGGTGACCGAGATCTCGACGCCGCACAGATAGTCGAGGCCTGCCGTGCGCGCCGCCGCGGCCGCGCGTTGCTGGCCGGCGACCTCGTCGTGGTCGGTCAGCGACCACAGCGCGACGCCTTGATCCTTGGCGCGCCGCGCGAGCTGTTCGGGGGAGAGGGTGCCGTCGGAGACCGTCGAGTGACAGTGCAGGTCGGCGTTCAGTGCGTGCACCGGGCGATTGTAGGGATCGCTCGAAAGCCCCCGCAGCGCGCCGACTTCAGCGCGCGATGCGCATGCGATGAAATGGATCGCGCAAGTCCACGATCGATGCTGGCACGAAAGCGCGCGGCCCGCCGGCTTCATGCGCAACAGCCCCGCAAGCAAGGGCCCGGGCTACTCGGCGAGCGCCTGTACGAAGAGCTGCACCCGCTCGAGCCCCTGGAAGCTGTCGCTGCCAAGGCGAAACGCCAGCCGCGCGCGCGCGGGCAGCGGCTCGGTGCGACCGAACCAGATCGCCTCGCGCGCCGCGCCAGCCAGATGCAGGCGCAGTTTCAGATGCTTGTCGGCCACCAGGCGCTGCTGCAGCACCTGCGCCTCGTCGCAGAACAGCGGCGCCTCGAAGCCCGCGCCCCATACTTGCGATTCGAGTGCACGCACGGTGGCGAGGTCGAACCATTCGGGCGGCAGCGGGCCGTCGGTCCACAGCCGCTGCGCCAGCGCCGCGGCGTCGAGCCACTCGGCGGCCACCTGCTGCAGCGCGCGCGTGAACACCGGCAGCGCGCCTTCGTGCAGCGTGCAGCCGGCGGCCATCGCGTGGCCGCCGAAGCGCAGCAGCACGTCGGGCTCGCGCTTGCTCACCAGGTCGAGCGCGTCGCGCAGGTGGAAGCCGGCGATCGAGCGGCCCGAGCCCTTGAGCAGTCCGTCGCCGCCGCGCGCGAACACGAAGGTGGGGCGGTGCCAGCGGTCCTTGACGCGGCCGGCGACGATACCCACCACGCCCTCGTGGAAGCCCTCGTCGAACAGCACCACCGCGGGTGCACTCGCGCGCTCGGCCAGGTCGCCCAGCAGCGCTTCGGAGCGCTCGTGCATGCCGGCCTGCAGGTCGCGGCGCTGGCGGTTGATGGCGTCGAGCGCCGCCGCCAGCTCGTGCGCGCGCGCGACATCGTCGGTGAGCAGGCATTCGATGCCCAGCGTCATGTCGGCCAGGCGGCCGGCGGCGTTGATGCGCGGGCCGACCGCGAAGCCGAAATCCTCGGCGCGGCAGCGCTGTGCGTCGCGGCCGGCGGCGGCCAGCAGCGCGGCCACACCGGGCTGCATGCGTCCGGCGCGCACACGCTTGAGGCCCTGCGCCACCAGCAGGCGGTTGTTGGCGTCGAGCTTCACGACGTCGGCCACCGTGCCCAGCGCCACCAGGTCGAGCAGGCGGTCGAGCCGGGGCTGCTCGCCTTGCGCGAAGCGGCCGCGATCGCGCAGCAGCGCGCGCAGCGCGAGCAGCACGTAGAACATGACGCCCACGCCGGCGAGCGCCTTGCTCGCGAAGCCGCAGCCCGGCTGGTTGGGGTTGACGATCACGTCGGCCGCCGGCAGTTGCA
>JAJVIL010000030.1 GCA_022072045.1 Burkholderiaceae bacterium
GCCGGCGCCAGCTCGTGCATCAGCGCATCGGTCACCGGGCCGGTGCGCAGCGCGCGCAACAGATCGATCGCCTGGATGTTGCCCGCGCCCTCCCAGATCGAGTTGACCGGCATTTCGCGATACACGCGCGCCATCACGCCCTCGCCGTTGTCTTCGACGTAGCCGTTGCCGCCGAGACACTCCATCGCCTCCTGCGCGAACAGACTGCCGCGCTTGCAGATCCAGAACTTTCCGATCGGCGTCAGCACGCGGCGCATCAGCGCCTCGTGGCCGCTGGCGTCGGGCCCGTTCTCGCTGCGGTCGAGCGAGCGCGCCAGCCGCAGCGCCAGCGCGGTGGCGGCCTCGCTTTCGAGCGCGAGGTCGGCCAGCACGCTCTTCATCGCGGGCTGCTCGATCAGCCGCTTGCCGAACGCGCGCCGCTCGGCGCAGTGGTGCAGCGCGAGCGCCAGCGCCTGGCGCATCAGGCCCGCGGTGCCGAGCGAACAATCGAGCCGCGTGATCGCGCCCATCGCCAGGATCTGCGGCACGCCGCGGCCTTCGTCGCCGACGCGCCACGCCACCGAGTCGTCGAACTCGACCTCGCTGCTGGCGTTGGCCTTGTTGCCCAGCTTGTCTTTCAGCCGCTGGATGCGCAGCACGTTGGGCGTGCCGTCGGGCAGCCAGCGCGGCATGAAGTAGCAGCTCAGCCCGCCGGCGGCCTGCGCGAGCACCAGGAAGGCGTCGCACATCGGCGCCGACAGGAACCACTTGTGGCCGGTGATGCGCACGCGCTCGCCCCAGGCGTCGCGGCCGTCGGGTTCGGCGCGCGTGGTGTTGGCACGCACGTCGGAGCCGCCCTGCTTCTCGGTCATGCCCATGCCGAGCGTGACCGCGGCCTTGCTCGTCATCGGGACATAGCGCGGGTCGTACTGCGTACCGGCGATTGCGCTGCGCCAGGCCTCGTACAGCGGCGCGTTGGCACGCAGCGACGGCGTTACCGCATAGCTCATCGACACCGGGCACAGCACCGACGGCTCGGCCTGGTTCCAGACGAAGAAGCCCGCGGCGCGCTCGATGTGCGCGCCGGGCCCGCGCGACCACGGCGTGCCGTGCAGACCGTGGCGCAACGCACCGCCGAGCAGCACGTGGTAGCTCGGATGGAACTCAACCTGGTCGATGCGGTGGCCGAAACGATCGTGCGTGTGCAGCTCCGGCGTGTGCACGTTGGCCAGCCGCGCATGCTCGATCGTCGCTGCCGACCCCGCCTCGGCACCGAGCGCCGACAGCGCTTTCGTGTCGAGCTGCGGCGCGTTGAAGCGCAGCGCGTCGCGCAGCGCGCGATCGGTGTCGAACAGGTTGACGTCGGCCAGCGGCGTACTCTGATTGGTGACTTCGTGCGTCTGGCTCATGGCCCGCTCCTTCGCATCTGCACGTGAGGAACTCCGTCCTCGGGGTATTCGTCCGACACGGTCTCGAAGCCGTGCTCGCGGTAGAAGCGCTGCAGGCGCGCCTGCGCGCTGATGCGCACCGCGCGGCCGGGCCACACCGCGGCGCAGCGCGCCAGCCCTTCGCGCATCAGCGCGTGCCCGATACCGCGCCCGCGCCCTGCGGCATCGACCACCACGCGCCCGATCGACACCTCGTCGTACTTCACCCCGGGATCCAGCACGCGAAGATAGGCCATCAGTTCGCCGCCGGCTTTGCGCCCGAGCAAGTGCCACGCCGATCGGTCGGCGCCGTCGGGGTCGAGAAACGGCCCCTGCTCGAGCACGAACACGCGCGCGCGCAGCGCCAGCATGTCGTAGACGCCGTCGGCACCGAGCTCACCGAAGCGCAGCCAGGACCAAGCCAGCGGCATCAGACCAGCTTGACGAGCTGCTTGCCGAAGTTGCGGCCCTTGAGCAGCCCGATGAACGCCTCGGGCGCGCTCTCCAGCCCTTGCGCGATCGTCTCGCGGTACTTCAGCGTGCCCTTGGCGACGCGCTCGCCCAGCTCGGCCAGCGCCCGCGGCCACAGCGCCATGTGCTCGCTGACGATGAAGCCCTGCACCTTCATGCGGTTGAGCAGGATGAGCTGCGGCGCGGCCATCGGAATCGGCGCGCCGTTGTAGCCGGAGATCATGCCGCACATCGCGATGCGCGAGAACGCGTTGGCGTTGCGCATCACGGCGTCGAGGATGGCTCCACCGACGTTCTCGAAATGGCCGTCGATGCCGTTCGGGCACGCCTGCGCCAGCGCCGCGGCGATGGCGTCGGTGCCATCGAGATTCTTGTAGTCGATACAGGCGTCGAAACCGAGTTCGTCGACCACATAGCCGCACTTCTCGGCGCCGCCCGCGATGCCCACCGCGCGGCAGCCGCGCGCCTTGGCGAGCTGGCCGACCACGCTGCCCACCGCGCCGCTGGCCGCGCTGACGACGACCGTTTCGCCTTCTTTGGCCTCGATGATGGTGTTCAACCCCATCCACGCGGTGACGCCGGGCATGCCCACCGCGCCGAGGTACGCCGAGATCGGCACGCGCGTGGTGTCGACCTTGCGCAGCGCCCACGGCTGCGCGGCGGCGACCACTGAGTACTGCTGCCAGCCGCCCATGCCGACCACCGCGTCGCCGGGCTTGTAGTCGGGGTGTCGCGACTCGGCCACCTCGCCGACGGTGCCACCGACCATCACCGCATTCAGCGCCTGCGGCTGCGCGTAGCTCTTGCCTTCGTTCATGCGCCCGCGCATGTACGGATCGAGGCTCAGGTAATGGTGTCGCACCAGCACCTCGCCGTCGGCCAGCGCCGGCAGCGGCGCCTCTTCGAGCCTGAAGTTGGCGGAACTCGGTTCACCGCTGGGGCGCGAAGCCAGCACGAAGCGCTTGTTGGTCGTGGCCATGGTTCACTCCGATGGGGTCGAGGGGCGACGCGGCAGCTTGACGCTCCTGGTCGCCGGCAGCGCACGCAGGTACTTGAAGGTGCCGGTGGCGTGCGCGCACAGGCGTGCCTCGCCGTCGAGCACCGAGGCCTCGCAGAACGCGAGCGTCGACGTGCGGTGCAGCAGCTTGCCGAGCGCGCGCAATTCGCCTTCGGCCGGCCGCACGAAGCTGGTCTTCATCTCGATCGTCGCGACACTGGGGCCGGCGCTGTCGTGGCGGTGCGCGCTGCGCGCGGCCTGCGCCATCGCGACGTCGAGCATCGTCATCAGCACGCCGCCGTGCGCCACCTCCCACGAGTTGAGGTGCGCCTCGGCGAGGTCGACGCGCAGCTCGGCGCGGCCGTCGCCGACGCTGTGCAGCTCGAGCCCCAGCTCTTCGACGAACGGGATGCGGTACGGGAACGCGATGCGCTTGCTGTCGGACATGCTGGTCGGGGTTCTCAACCCCCTCTGACGCACGAGACGCCGCCGTCGATCGCCAGGATCTGGCCGGTGATGTGCTTGCCCGCAGCCGACGCGAACAGCACCGCGGCGCCTTTCAGATCGTCGTCGTCGCCGAATCGCGCGAGCGGCGCGTGCGACTTCAGCACGTCGCC
This sequence comes from Burkholderiaceae bacterium, assembly GCA_022072045.1. Classification (GTDB taxonomy): domain Bacteria; phylum Pseudomonadota; class Gammaproteobacteria; order Burkholderiales; family Burkholderiaceae_C; genus JAEUPI01. Next base: position 3,492 of record JAJVIL010000030.1, read on the forward strand.
CATCGTCTGCAGCGTGTGCTGGGTCATCCTGCTCGGGAAGAACCCCGGGGCGATGGCGTTGACGGTGATGCCGTGTTCGCCCCACTCGCACGCCAGGGCGCGCGTGAAGTTGACCACCGCCCCCTTGCTGGTGTTGTAGGCCAGCGTGTCGTGGCCCGGTGGGTTGCCGCCCAGGCCCGCGATCGACGCGACGTTGATGATGCGCCCCCGCTTGCGCGGAATCATGCTCGCCTTGCCGATCGCCTGGCTGAACAGGAAGATGCTGCGCACGTTGAGGTTCATGACCTTGTCCCAGCCGTCGAGCGGGTGGTCCTCGGCCGGCGCGCCCCACGCGGCGCCCGCGTTGTTGACGAGGATGTCCACCGCGCCGAGCCGCTCGAGCGTCTCGGCGCACACCTTGCGCACCTGCGCCGGGTCGCTCGCGTCGGCGGCGATCCAGCGCGCGTCGATGCCTTTGTCCTGCAGGTGCGCGACGGCCTCCTCGAGATCGGCGGCCTTGCGCGACGTGAGCATGATCTTGGCGCCCGCCTCGCCCAGGCCCTCGGCGATCTGCAGGCCGAGCCCCCGCGAGCCGCCGGTCACCAGCGCGTGCTGGCCGCTAAGGTCGAACAGTTGCTTCACCGGGATGGACACTTCGCTCTCCTGTGGGCAATCGGCCGCGTCAGGCCTTGGGCGCGGTGACGGCCATCGTCGCCGAGGCCTTCATCACCAGCGTGCGCTCGTGCGCCGACACCGCCCACACCTCGGCCTCGGTGAAGCTGAGGGCACGCCCTGGCTTGAGCACGCGCGCCTCGCACACCAGCCGCTCGGCGCGCGCTGGGCGCAGCAGGCTGGTCTTCAGCTCGGCGGTCAGGATCCAGCGACCTGCGGGGGCGAGCGTCTGCGCGGCCGCGCCCATCGTGTGGTCGGCCATGCTCGCCATCACGCCGGCGTGCACGACGCCGGTGTGCTGGGTGTGGCGCCGTTCGACTCGCAGCTCGGTCGTCACCGCGCCCGCGCCGACGACGGTGGGCACGACCCCCAGCTCGACCATAAACGGCGCCGAGGCGAAGATGGTGCGCGCGATGTCGAGATCGGCCGCCACGGTCATCAGCGCGGTGTCATCCGCACGATGGTGCCCTGCGCCACGGCGCAGAGCTTCTCCTCGCCGCCGCGCCAGGCAAGCACGTCGCAACGACACACCACCTGGCTGCGACTGAGCGCCACCGCGTCGGCGCGCGCGATCAGGCGCTCGCCGATCGCCGGCCGCACGTAGTTGATCTTGAACTCGGAAGTGACAACGCCGAAGCCGAGCGCAGAACCGCCGGCGTAGGTAAGCGCGTTGTCGGCCAGGTAGCTGACGACGCCGCCGTGCGCGAAGCCGTTCTGCTGCAGCAACTCGGTGCGCAGCGTCACCTCGAGTTCGGCACGGCCCGGGGCCAGCACGTTGAGCCGCGCGCCGAGCAGGCGGCTGAACGGCTGTTCGGCGAGCACCTCGCGGCCACGCGCCAGCAGCTCGGCGTGAGCGGCGTCGGTCATCGCGCGAGCCCGAACCGCTGCAGCGCGGCGTGCGCGATCGGCGCGCCCCACTCGGGAACGAAGTGGCCGGCGTCGGCAACTTCCAGCGGCGGCGGGCAGCCGCGGATGACCTTCTGCAGCGCGCGCATCGGTGCCTCGCCGAGCACCGGATCGCGCATGCCGATCGCCATGAAGCTGTCGCCACTCCACTCGCGGCGCCAGAACTCGGCGGCGCGGCGGCTGATCGCAGCGCCGGGCGCGTCGTCGCCTTCGGGCACCAGGTCGGGAAACGCGCGCACCGCGGCCTTGTAGCGTGCCTCGGGAAACGGCGCGTCGTAGGCCGCGGCCTCCTCTGGCGACAGATCGGGCTTGCCGCGCGACAGCAGCTTGCCCACCGGCAGATCGGGCTGCGAGTTCGAGTACGTGCGCCACTGCCGAAAGCCTTCGGTCAGCTCGCCGGTGCCCAGGCCCGTGTTCATGACCAGCAGCCGGGTGAAGCGGCCCGGCATCTCGAGCGGCAGCGTGAGGCCGAGCAGGCCGCCCCAGTCCTGGCACACCAGCAGGATGTTCTTCAGATCGAACCACTCGACGAAGCGCATCAGCATCGCGCGGTGCTTGTCGAAGCTGTGCCACGCCGGGTCGGCGGGCTTGTCGGAGCGGCCGAAGCCGATCAGATCGGGCGCCATCACGCGCACGCCGGCGTCGACGAATACCGGGATCATGTGGCGGTACAGGTAGCACCACGACGGGTTGCCGTGCAGGCACAGCGCGGTCACCGCGGCGTCGCGCGGGCCTTCGTCGAGATAGTGCACGCGCAGGCCCTCGAAGCCGTCGAGGATCGCCACGTCGTGCGGCGCCCACGGGAACCCCGGCAGGTCGCGAAAGCGCTCGTCGGGGGTGCGCAGGATGTCCATGCGCCGGCTTTTCCGGTCAGAGCACCTCGAACACGCCGGCCGCGCCCATGCCGCCGCCGACGCACATCGTGACGCAGACCCGCTTCGCGCCGCGGCGCCTGCCCTCGATCAGCGCATGACCGGTGAGCCGCTGGCCGCTGACGCCGTAGGGGTGGCCGATCGCGATCGCGCCGCCGTTGACGTTGAGGCGCTCCATCGGGATGCCGAGCTTGTCGGCGCAGTACAGCACCTGCACCGCGAACGCTTCGTTCAGCTCCCAGAGGTCGATGTCGCCGACCTTCAGCCCCAGGCGCTGCAGCACCTTGGGCACCGCGAACACCGGGCCGATGCCCATCTCGTCGGGCTCGCAGCCGGCCACCGCGAAGCCGAGGAAGCGGCCGATCGGCTTCATGCCCTTTTGCTGCGCATAGCGCTCGTGCACGATCACGCACGCGCCCGCGCCGTCGCTGAACTGGCTCGCGTTGCCGGCGGTGATCACGCCGCCCGGTATCGCGGGCCGGATGTCCTTGATGCCGTCGACCGTGGTGCCGGGGCGCAGGCCTTCGTCCTTGTCGACGCTGACCTCCTTGCTGCGCAGGCCGAGCACCGCGTCGGCGACGCCGGCGGTGACGGTGATCGGCGCGATCTCGTCCTTGAACTTGCCCGCCTCCTGGCCGGCGCACGCCTTCTGCTGGCTGGCGGCGCCGTACTCGTCCTGCCGCTGCTTGGCGATGCCGTAGCGCTTGGCCACGTTCTCGGCGGTCTGCAGCATCGTCCAATAGATCTCGGGCTTGCTCTTTTGCAGCGCGGGGTCGAACAGCATGTGGTGGTTCATCTCCTGCTGCACGCACGAGATGCTCTCGACGCCGCCGGCGACGAAGACTTCGCCCTCGCCGGCGATCACGCGCTGCGAGGCCATCGCGATCGTCTGCAGGCCGCTGGAGCAGAAGCGGTTGATCGTGACGCCCGCGGTGGTGATCGGCAGGCCGGCGCGCAGCGCGATCTGGCGCGCGATGTTCATGCCGGTGGCGCCCTCGGGATTGGCGCAGCCCATCAGCACATCTTCCACCGCGCCGGGTTCGACGCCGGCGCGCTCGACCGCCGCCTTCACCACGTGGCCGCCGAGCGTGGCACCGTGGGTCATGTTGAACGCGCCCTTCCAGCTCTTGGCCAGCGGCGTGCGGGCGGTCGAGACGATCACGGCTTGAGTCATGGAACTCTCCTTGCGGGTCAGGCTCCGGCGGCGAGCCGCAGCAGGTGATGGTAGAAGCGAACCAGCTCGACCAGGTTGGTCAGCGCGATGCGCTCGTTGGTGCCATGAAAGCGCGCCAGGTCCTCCGACTTGGCGCGCACCGGCGAGAAGCGCAGCACCTGGTTCGACAGGGTCTCGAAATGGCGCGAATCGGTGGCGCCGAGCATCAGGCCCGGCGCCACCGCGGTGCCCGGGAACAGCTCGCGCACCGTGCGGTTCACCGTCTGGTAGCCGCTGCCGTCGATCGGCGCGGGGCGCGACGGCTCGGAATTGCCCGGCAACGACTTGATCTCGATGCGGTCGTTGTCGACCACGCGCTTGACGTGCTCGATCACGCCGGCCTGGGTGTCGCCCGGGAGAATCCGGAAGTTGACCACCGCCTCGGCACGCCCGGGCAGGACGTTGTCCTTGTTGCCGGCCGAGACGATGGTCAGCGCGGTGGTGGTGCGCAGCATCGCGTTGGTGCTCGCGCTCTTCTCGAGCTGGCTGACCAGCAGCGGGTCGAACAGCCAGCGGTTGCTCATGACGATGCGGCCGATGCCGCTCATCTCCGGCGCGATGGCGTCGAACATCGCGGCGGCCACGCCGCGTACCGCCGCGGGCATCGGCTGCGCGTCCAGGCGGGCCAGCGCCATGCTGATCTGCGCGATCGCCGAGGTGCCTGGGGCGGCTGGCGGCATCGACGAGTGGCCGGGCGTCGCCTTGGCCTCGAGTTGCAGCGACAGGTAGCCCTTCTCGGCCACGCCGATCAGCGCGGTCGGCGGCCGCAGCCCGGGCAGGATGCCCTCGGTGATCAGCAGGCCCTCGTCGATCACGAAATCGAGCCCGACGCCGCGCTCGGCCAGCAGCTTGGCGATCTGCTTCGCACCGCGTTCGCCGCCGACCTCCTCGTCGGCGCCGAAGACGAGGTAGACCGTACGCCTGGGCTTGAAGTCGGTAGCCAGCAGCGCCTCGACGGCTTCGAGCTCGGCGATCAGGTTGGCCTTGTCGTCCCAGGCGCCGCGGCCCCAGACGAAGCCATCCTTGATCGTGCCCGCAAACGGTTCGACCTGCCAGTCGCCCTCGGTGCCTTGCGCGATCGGCACCACGTCCTGGTGCGCCATCAGCGCGATCGCCGGCGCCTTCGGATCGCTGCCTTCCCAGGTGTAGAGCAGGCTCAGACTGCCGACCACCTCGCGCTTCAGCCGGGCGTGCACCTTGGGGTAGCGCTGCGCGAGGTGCGCCTGCAGCGCCGCGAACTGATCGGCGTTGAGTTGCGCGTCGTCGTGCGACGACACCGTGCGTGCGCGGATCGCCGCGGCCAGCGACTCGCCGACCGCGTTGGCATCGACCGCCAGCGGCGCCGCCGGCGCGCCCGCCGCGATCTGGCGCGGCCCCTGGCGCAGCGTGTTGACCGCCACCGCGATCGCCAGCAGCGCGATCGCCGCCAGCACCAGCTTCAACAGGCCCTTCAGCACGACAACGGACGATTCAGGTGAATGTCTTGCCTTCGGCGGCAAGCCTCGCCAGCAGCGGGGCCGGCTGCCAGAACGCCGCGTCGTCGTGCGGGTTGGCGGCGAAGCGCTTCATCGTGTGCAGGACGTTGAACAACCCGCGGCTGTCGGCGTAGCACAGCGGGCCGCCGCGGAACAGCGGGAAGCCGTAGCCGGTGAGGTAGACCATGTCGATGTCGCTCGCCTTGCTGGCGATGCCCTCTTCGAGGATGTGCGCGGCCTCGTTGACCAGCGCGTACACCAGGCGATGCACGATCTCGTCGTCGCCGATCTTGCGCGGCGCGATGCCAATCTCCTTGCGGTGGTCCTCGATCATCTTGTCGACCAGCGCCGAGGGAATCGCGTCGCGCTTCCCGGGCTTGTAGTCGTACCAGCCGGCACCGGTCTTCTGGCCGTAGCGGCCCATTTCGCACAGGAGATCGGCGGTCTTGCTGTAGCGCAGGTTCGGATGCTCGACATAGCGGCGCTTGCGGATCGCCCAGCCGATGTCGTTGCCGGCGAGGTCGCCCATGCGAAACGGCCCCATCGCGAAGCCGAAACGCTCGATCGCCTTGTCGACCTGCGCCGGCGTGCAGCCTTCGTCGAGCAGAAAACCGGCCTGCCGCGAGTACTGCTCGATCATGCGGTTGCCGATGAAGCCGTCGCACACGCCCGAGACGATCGCGGTCTTCTTGATCGTCTTGCCCAGGCCCATCACGGTGGCCAGCACGTCCTTGGCCGTCTTGGCCCCGCGCACCACCTCGAGCAGCTTCATCACGTTGGCCGGGCTGAAGAAATGCGTGCCGATCACGTCCTGCGGGCGCCTGGTGAAGGCGGCGATCTTGTCGACGTCGAGCGTCGAGGTGTTGCTGGCCAGGATCGCGCCGGGCTTCATCACCTCGTCGAGCTTCCTGAACACCTGCTGCTTGACGCCCATGTCCTCGAACACCGCCTCGATCACGATATCGGCGTCCTTGATGTCGTCGTAGGCGAGCGTGGTCTTCAGCAGCGCCATGCGCTGGTCGTACTTGTCGGCCTTGAGCTTGCCCTTCTTGACCTGCGCCTCGTAGTTCTTGCGGATCGTCGCGACGCCGCGGTCGAGCGCCTCCTGCTTCATCTCGAGGATCGTCACCGGAATGCCGGCGTTGAGGAAGTTCATCGAGATGCCGCCGCCCATCGTGCCGGCGCCGATCACCGCCACCTGCGCGATTCGGCGTTGCGGCGTGTCGTCGGGAACGTCGGGGATCTTGCTGGCCGCGCGCTCGCCGAAGAAGGCATGGCGCAGCGCCTTCGATTCGGGCGTCAGCATCAGGCCCTTGAACAGCTCGAGTTCGTAGGCGAGGCCGTCGTCGATCTTCTTCGTCACCGCGGCCTGCACCGCGTCGACGCACTTGAGCGGCGCCGGGAAGTTCTTCGCCATCGCCTTGACGGTGTTGCGCGCGAACTGAAAGTACGCGTCGGCATTCGGGTGCGACGCCACCAGGTCGCGCACCCTGGGCAGCGGCCGCTTGTCGGCCACCGCCTTGGCGAACGAAACCGCCGCGGCGACGACGTCGCCATCGGCGACCTGGTCGAACAGCTTCTGCCCCGGCAGCGCGGCGAGCACGTCGCTTGGCACCGGCTCGCCGCTGACGATCATGTTCAGCGCGGTCTCGACGCCGACCACGCGCGGCAGCCGCTGCGTGCCGCCGGCGCCCGGCAGCAGGCCGAGCTTCACCTCGGGCAGCGCCACCGGCACCTTGGGTGCCGCGACGCGATAGTGGCAGCCGAGCGCCAGCTCCAGGCCCCCGCCCATCGTCACGCCGTTGATCGCAGCGACCACCGGCTTGGTCGCCTCCTCGGTCAGGCGGATCAGCGTCAGCAGATTGGGTTCGGCCAGCGCCTTCGGCGAACCGAACTCGCGGATGTCGGCGCCGCCCGAGAAGGCCTTGCCGCCGCCGGTGAGCACAACGGCGCGCACCGCGCCGTCGGCCTGCGCCTTGTCGAGGCCGTCGGCGACGGCGCGCCGCGTCTCGTAGCTCAGGCCGTTGACCGGCGGGTTGTTGAGCGTGATGACGGCAACACCGTCGCGAACTTCGTAGCTGGCGCTCATGGCGGGTTCCTCGTGGGGCGCTCGCTCGCCGACGTCGCTCTCGGCGAAATGAAACGAGCGTTCGATTCTAGGCCGCAGGGCGTCGCGCACGCGTCGCTGGCGCGACAGCGGCGATTGTGGACCCGAGCACCGCCGGGCGGATGGCCGGCTCCACGCGCGGCCCGCGCGGTGCTTGTTCAGACCTCCAGCCACTCGCGGCGGACGTCGGCATTGGCCTTCAGATCCTGCGGCGTGCCCTCGAACACGATGCGGCCGTGGCCCATCACGTAGAGGCGCCTGGAGATGCGCAGCGCGATCGTCAGCTTCTGCTCGACCAGCAGGATCGCGACGCCGCGCGCGGCGATGCGCTCGAGCAGCTCGGCCACCAGCTCGACCATCTTGGGCGCCAGGCCCTCGGTGGGCTCGTCGACCATCATCAGGTCGGGGTCGCCCATCAGCGTGCGGCACATCGTCAGCATCTGCTGCTCGCCGCCGGAGAGCACCCCGCCGGCGGTGTCGGCGCGCTCGCGCAGGCGCGGGAACAGCTCGAACATGTCGTCCATCGACCAGCGACCGCCGCCGCGCGCCGACTTCATGCCGAGGATCAGGTTCTCGCGCACCGTGAGCTGCGGAAAGATGTCGCGGCTCTCGGGCACGTAGCCGAGCCCCGCGTGCGCGATCTGGTGCGGTTTCGCCGCGATCAGCTCGCGGCCCTTGAATCGCACCGAGCCCTCGCGCGCGACCTCGCCCATGATCGCCTTGATCGTCGTCGAGCGGCCGACGCCGTTGCGCCCGAGCAGCGCGACGATCTCGCCGTCGCCGACCTGGAAGTCGACGCCGTGCAGGATGTGGCTCTTGCCGTAGTACGCGTGCAGGCCGCGCACTTCAAGCATGGTCAGCCTCCTCGACCGCGCTGCCCAGATACGCCTTCTGCACTTCGGCGTTGGCGCGGATCGCCGGTGGCGTGCCGGTGGCGATCACCTGGCCGTACACCAGCACCGAGATGCGGTCGGCCAGGTCGAACACCACGCTCATGTCGTGCTCGACGATCAACAGCGTCTTGCCCTCGCTGACGCGGCGGATCAGCGCCACCGCCTGCTCGGTCTCGCTGCGGCTCATGCCGGCGGTGGGCTCGTCGAGCAGGATCACGTCGGCGCCGCCGGCGATGGTGATGCCGATCTCGAGCGCGCGCTGCTCGGCGTACGACAGCACGCCGGCCGGTGCGTTGCGGCGGTTGGCGAGGTTGATCTGCTCGAGAATCGACTCGGTGCGCTCGGTGGCATCGCGCGCCCTGGCCACGCGCCGCCAGAACGCGTAGCGATAGCCGAGCGACCACAACACGCCGCAGCGCACGTTCTCGAACACCGACATGCGCGCGAAGATGTTGGTCACCTGGAAGCTGCGCGCCAGGCCGCGCCGGTTGATCGCGTACGGCGGCAGCCCGGTGATGTCTTCGCCGTTGAGGCGGATCTGCCCCGAGGTGGACGCGAAGCGCCCGCTGATCAGGTTGAACAGCGTCGACTTGCCGGCGCCGTTGGGGCCGATCACCGCATGGCGCTCGCCCTTGTGCACCTGCAGATCGACGCCGCGGATGATCGGCGTGGCGCCGAACCGCTTGTGCAGTTCGACCAATTGCAGCGCCGCGGTGACGCCGGCGTCGGCACTCATCGCCGCGGCTCCACCGCGTGCGCCGCCTGCGCGGCCTCGTGGTAAGCCGCCGAGACGCGCGGCGCCACCAGCCGCACCAGCCAGACGCCCAACGCCAGCAGCACGACGATCACCGCCCAGGCCAGCGGCGACGTCGCGTCGTAGCCGATGCCGAACACCCGCATCGCCGGGCCTTGCGCCATGGCGACGAGCAGATGATGCGCGGTCTCCACCAGCCCGATGACCCCTGCGCCGAGCAGCACCGCCGGCACCACCGCCATCGCGTAGGCGGGAGCCACGCGGCGCAGCGTGCCGGCGGCCAGCAGCGGCTGGTGCATCAGGATCAGCCCGCCGAGTCCCCACGGCGCGTACATCACGACGCCGACGAACATCAGCCCCACGTAGAGCTGCCACGCGCCGGTGTAGTCCGACAGCGAGATCTGCAGCGCCGTCATCAGGATGGCGCCGATGATCGGCCCGATGAAGAACGCCACGCCGCCGATGTACGCCATCAGCAGCACGAAGCCCGACGACGCTGCGCCGACCATCGACGAGGTGACGATCTCGTAATGGATTGCCGCCAGCCCGCCGGCCACGCCGGCGAAGAAACCGGCCAGACAGAACACCAGGAAGCGCACCATCTGCGTGCTGTAGCCGACGAACTCGGCGCGCTCGGGGTTGTCGCGCACCGCGTTGCACATGCGGCCCAGCGGCGTTCGCGTGATGGCGTACATGGCGCCCGCACACAGCAGCGCCCACGCCGCGATCAGGTAGTACACCTGCATCTGCGGCCCGAAGTTCAGGCCGAACACCGCCAGCGTCTTGGTGCGGCTGGTCGAGATGCCGCCCTCGCCGCCGAAGAAGCCGCGCAGGATCAGCGAGCACGCAGCCACCAGTTCGCCGATGCCCAGCGAGATCATCGCGAACACGGTGCCGGCGCGCTTGGTCGACACCCAGCCGAAGATCAGCGCGAAGGTCAGGCCGGCCAGGCCGCCCACAAGAGGCACCACAGGCAGCGGCACCGGCAGCCGGTCGGCGCCGATCACGTCGAGCGCGTGCGCGGCCACGAAGCCGCCGAGGCCGTAGTACACCGCGTGCCCGAACGACAGCATGCCGGTCTGGCCGAGCAGCATGTTGTACGACAGCGCGAAGATTGCCGCGAAGCCCATCAGGCTCATCATCGTCAGCGAGGCGCCGCTGGAAAACACCAGCGGCAGCACCGCCAGCACGACCGCGGCGCCGCCCCACAGCAGCCAGCCCGCGCGCGCCTGCCCGACGCCGTTCACGCAGCCTCCGGCGTCATGTCTCGCGGTCTCCGAACAGGCCCTTGGGCCGGAAGATCAGGATCAGCACCAGCAGCAGATAGGGCAGGATCGGCGCCACCTGCGCGACGGTGGCCACCCAGAGGTCGCCACCGAACGAGTCGCGCGTCAGCTTGATGCCCACCCTGGCCAGCACGTCGGCCACCGATACGTTGATGGCCACTCCGAAGGTCTGCACCAGGCCGATCAGCAGCGACGCGACGAAGGCACCCGACAGCGACCCGAGCCCGCCGACCACCACCACCACGAACAGGATCGGCCCGAGCAAGGCTGCCATCGCCGGCTGGGTGACCAGCGCCGGGCCGGCGATCACGCCGGCCAGCGCCGCCAGTCCGCAGCCGACGCCGAACACCAGCATGAACACCAGCGGCACGTTGTGCCCGAGCGCACCCACCATCGCCGGGTGCGTCAGCGACGCACGGATGATCAGGCCGACGCGGGTGCGCGTCAGCAGCAACAACAGGCCGATGAACACCGCCACCGACATCAGCAGCATGAACATGCGGAACGCCGGGTAGTTGGTGGCGAACAGCGTGAACGCCGCGAAGTTGAGCGCGTCGGGCACGCGGTAGTCCACCGGCACCTTGCCCCAGACCATCTGCACCAGCTCTTCGATGATGAAGGCCAGCCCGAAGGTGAACAGCAGCTCGGCCACGTGGCCGTGCTTGTGCGCGGCGCGCAGGCCGAAACGCTCGACCAGCGCGCCGATCGCGCCCACCAGCAGCGGCGCCAGCACCAGCCCGGGCCAGTAGCCGACATAGCGGCTGATCTGGTAGCCGAAGTACGCGCCCAGCATGTAGAAGCTGGCGTGCGCGAAATTGAGCACGCCCATCATGCTGAAGATCAGCGTCAGTCCGCTGGCCAGCAGGAACAGCAGCATGCCGTAGAGCACGCCGTTGAGGGTCGAGAAGACGATCAGCTCGAGCATCGTCGTGGCCCATTGGCGCCTGCACTCAGACGCCGCATGAAGAACGGGCCGCCTCGCGGCGGCCCGTGGCGCAAAGCCCGGGTGCGGCCGGGCGTCAGCTCGGAACCTGCATCTTGCAGGTGGTGGGAACCACCGTGTCGGCCGCCTTGATGACGCCCTCGGTCTTCCAGCCCCAGCCGGTGCCTTCTTCGTCGTACTTGACGCCCGAGCCGAACGACGCAATGTACATGTCCTGGAACAGCGAGTGGTCGGTGGGCCGCATGTACACCTCGGCGCCGAGCGCGTCCTTGAACTTCATGTCGGACAGCACTGCGGCCACCTTCTTCGGATCGGCCGACTTGGCCTGGTTCAGCGCGACGACGAACATCTCGAGTTCGTTGCGCAGCCGCAGATACCACCAGTTCTGCTTTTGCGGGCCGCCGTACTTCTTGACGAACGCCTCGTTGAAGGCCTCCATCTCGGGAGACGGCACGTTGAGGTGCCACTCGCTGATCTGGTAGACGCGGTGGTCGAGCCCGGTCTGCTTCATCGCGGTGGGGCCGCCGGCACCGCCCGCGTAGTAGGTGTACCAATTGACCTTCAGTCCGGCATCGGCTGCGGCCTTCAGCAGCAGCGATATGTCGTTGCCCCAGTTGCCGGTGATCACCGAGTCGGCGCCCGAGGCCTTGATCTTGGCGATGTAGGGCGCGAAGTCGGTGATCTTCAGCAGCGGGTGCAGTTCGTCGCCGACGATCTGGATGTCGGGGCGCTTGGCCTTGAGCATCTCGTTGGCGGCCTTGCGCACCGAGTGGCCGAAGGAGTAGTCCTGGCCGATGATGTAGACCTTCTTGATGTCCTTCTTGTCCTTCATGAAGCTGGTCAGCGCGGCCATCTTGATGTCGGAATTGGCGTCCCAGCGGAAGTGCCAGTAGCTGCACTTCTCGTTGGTGAGCGAGGGGTCCACCGCGGCGTAGTTGAAGTACAGCACCTCCTTGCCCGGGTTGCGCTCGTTGTATTTGGCGACGAACTCGGAGATCGCGATCGCCACGCTCGAGCCGTTGCCCTGGGTGATGTAGCGTATGCCGGCGTCGATCGCCTTCTGCACCTGCACCAGGCTCTCCTGCGGGCTGACCTTGTTGTCGTAGGGAACCACCTCGAGCTTCTGGCCGCCGAGCACGCCGCCCTTGGCGTTGATCGTCTCGACCAGGAACTGCATGTGCTTGAGCCCGTGCTCGCCGACGGTGGCGCCGCCACCCGACAGCGGGTCGACGTAGGCGATCTTCACCTGCGCGAAGGCCGACCCCGCGCACAGCAGCGCCGCGCCGGCCACTGCACCCATCTTCGACATCCATCGCTTCATGCGGACTCCCGGTAGTTCAGGTCACGACTCCATCGGCGAGTCTGACGAAAACCGCGCGGCGCGGCCTCGGGAACTTCCCGAGCCGGGGTGTCACCTCGGCGACGGCAGCACGTACGACTTGAACTGCTCGCGCAGCTTGATCTTCTGCATCTTGCCGGTCGCTCCGAGCGGGATCGACTCGACGAACGCCACGTCGTCGGGGATCTGCCACTTGGCGACCTTGCCCTCGAAGAAGCCGAGCAGTTCCTCCCGCGTCGGGTTGGTGCCGGGCTTCTTCACCACCACCAGCAGCGGCCGCTCGTCCCACTTGGGGTGCGGCACCGCGATGCAGGCGGCCATCGCCACCGCGGGGTGCGCCATCGCGATGTTCTCGACGTCGATCGAGCTGATCCACTCGCCGCCTGACTTGATGACGTCCTTGGTGCGGTCGGTGATCTGCACGAAGCCGTCGGGGTCGATGGTCGACACGTCGCCGGTGGGGAACCAGCCGTCGACCAGCGGATCGCCGCCTTCGCCCTTGAAGTAGCCCGAGATGATCCACGGCCCCTTGACCTGCAGGTCGCCGCTGGTCTTGCCGTCCCACGGCAGTTCCTTGCCGTCGGGGTCGACGATGCGCATCTCGACGCCGTAGACCGCGCGGCCCTGCTTGGCCATCACCGCGAGCTGCTCCTCGGGCGGCAGTTCGAGCTGCTTGTTCTTCAGGTTGCACACGGTGCCCAGCGGCGACATCTCGGTCATGCCCCAGGCGTGCAGCACGGTGACGCCATAGTCGTCGCGGAAGGTCTTGATCATCGCCGCCGGGCACGCCGAGCCGCCGATCACCGTGCGCTTCATGGTCGAGAACTTCAGACCGTGCTGCTTCATGTGGTTGAGCAGTGCCAGCCAGACGGTGGGCACCCCGGCCGACAGGGTGACCTTCTCCTTTTCCATCAGCTCGTACACCGACGCGCCGTCGAGCGCGGCGCCCGGGAACACCAGCTTGGCGCCGGTCATCGCCGCACTGTAGGGAATGCCCCAGGCGTTGACGTGGAACATCGGCACCACGGGCAGGATCGATTCGCGCGCCGAGAAGCCGATGCCGTCGGGCAGCGCCGCGGCGTAGGCGTGCAGCAGCGTCGAGCGGTGGCTGTACAGCGCGCCCTTCGGGTTGCCGGTGGTGCCGCTGGTGTAGCACAGCGCCGCCGCGCTGCGCTCGTCGAACTGCGGCCACTCGTAGTCGGCCGGCTCATCGGCGATCCACGCCTCGTAGCTGCGCAGGCCGGGCACGCCGGTGTCGGCCGGCAGCTTGTCGGCGTCGCACAGCGCGACCCAGTGCTTGACCGTTTTGCAGTGCTGCCAGATGCCTTTGACGATCGGCAGGAAGGTGAGGTCGAAGCACAGCACCTGGTCTTCGGCGTGGTTGGCGATCCAGGCCACCTGGTCGGGCGCCAGCCGCGGGTTGATGGTGTGGATCACGCGGCCGCTGCCCGTGATGCCGAAGTACAGCTCGAAGTGGCGGTAGCCGTTCCACGCCAGCGTGGCCACGCGGTCGCTGAAGCCGAGCTTCAGGCGGTCGAGCGCGCGCGCGACCTGGCGCGCCCGGCCCGCCGCATCGGCATAGGTGTAGCGATGGATGTCGCCCTCGACGCGCCGCGACACGATCGCCGTGTCGTGGTGGTTCTTGGCGGCGAACTCGATCAGCCCCGAGATCAGCAGCGGCTGTTCCTGCATCAAACCCAACATCGGAGTCTCCTTCGGCGGCGCCGCCGGCGGGCGCCTGCCGGGTATTGTGGGGCGACGCCCGCGCTGCGCCGCATGGGGTGATTCCCCGCCCCGCACCCGGGTGACGGCGCGGGCGCCGACAATGCCGAGGTGAACGCATTGATCGAGCACCCGATCGTCAGCGAGCCGCGCTGGCGCGACGCCGGCTTTCTGCAGTCGCTCGGGCCCGGCTACTGGAGCGAATTGCCCGCGCAGCCGCTGCCCGAGGTGCACTGGGTCGCGCGCAACGACGCGCTGGCCGCCGAGCTGGGCCTGGTCGACTGGCTGCGCAGCGAGCGCGCGCTGCAGGTGCTGGCGGGCAACGCGCCGGCGCGCGCCGCGCCGCCGCTGGCCAGCGTCTACAGCGGGCACCAGTTCGGCGTCTGGGCCGGCCAGCTCGGCGACGGGCGCGCGCTGCTGCTGGGCGAGATCGATTCGCCGTCGGGGGCGCAGGAAATCCAGCTCAAGGGCAGCGGGTTGACGCCGTACTCGCGCATGGGCGACGGCCGCGCGGTGCTGCGCTCGTCGATCCGCGAGTTCCTCTGCTCCGAGGCGATGCACCATCTCGGCATCCCGACCACGCGCGCGCTGGCGGTGGTCGGCTCGCCGCAGCCGGTGGTGCGCGAGACCGTCGAGACCGCGGCGGTGGTGACGCGGGTGGCGCCGAGCTTCCTGCGCTTCGGCCACTTCGAGCACTTCGCGCACACCGCGGGCGACGCGGCGGCGCTGCGCCGGCTGGTCGACGCGGTGATCGAGCGCTACTTCCCGGCCTGTCGCGAGGCGCCGGTGCCGCTGCTGGCCTTTGCGCGGGAGGTTGCGCTGCGCACCGCGCGGCTGATGGCACAGTGGCAGGCGGTGGGCTTCTGCCACGGTGTGATGAACACCGACAACCTGTCGATCCTCGGGTTGACGATCGACTACGGGCCGTACGGCTTCCTCGACGGGTTCGATCCGATGCACATCTGCAACCACAGCGACCACCAGGGCCGCTACGCCTACGCGCGCCAGCCCGGCGTCGCGTGGTGGAATCTGCACGCACTGGCGCAGGCGCTGCTGCCGGCGCTGGGCGACGGCGACCCGCAGCAGCACGCGCACGCGCTCGGCGAGGCGATCGAGCCGTTCAAGGCCGAGTTCGAGTCGTCGATGCTGCACCTGCTGCGCGCCAAGTTCGGCCTGGCCGCCGAGCGCGACGATGACCCGAAGCTGATCGACGACCTGTTGCGCCTGATGGCCGCCGAGCGCACCGACTACCCGATCGCGATGCGCCGGCTGGCCGGGTTCGCCAGCGCCGAGGGCGCCGCCAACGACGGCCTGCGCGACCTCTTCATCGACCGTGCCGCGTTCGACGCCTGGGGTCTGCGCTATGCGCAGCGGCTGCGCGACGAGCACAGCATCGATGCCGAGCGGCGGCTGCGCATGAACGCGGTGAATCCGAAGTTCGTGCTGCGCAACCACCTGGCCGAGCAGGCGATCCGGCGCGCGCAGGCGGGCGACTTCACCGAGACGCAGCGGCTGCTGAAAGTTCTGCAGCGGCCGTTCGACGAACAACCCGAGCACGAGGCCGACGCCGGCTTTCCGCCGCAGTGGGCGCAGCAGATCGCGGTGTCGTGCTCGTCGTGAACCGGAGCACTCCATGAGCCACGCCATCGACGACCCGCGCTACCCGCTGCACAAGACCGACTCCGAGTGGCGCAGCCAGCTCGACCCGATGCAGTACCGGGTCGCGCGCAAGGGCGACACCGAGCGCGCGTTCAGCGGCAAGTACTGGGACCATTGGGCCGACGGCAGCTACCGCTGCATCGGTTGCGGCCAGGTGCTGTTCCACAGCGCCGAGAAGTTCGACGCCGGCTGCGGCTGGCCCAGCTGGTGGAAGGAGGCCGAGCCCGGCCGCATCGAGCGGCTGGTCGACCGCAGCCTGGGCATGACCCGCATCGAGGTGCGCTGCGCCAACTGCGGCAGCCACCTCGGCCACGTGTTCGACGACGGCCCGCAGCCCAGCGGCGAGCGCTACTGCATCAACTCGGCGTCGATCGGCTTCGATCCCAAGGCCTGACGGCGCCGGCGGCCGCGCACGCCGACGTACACTCGCGCGCCAATGAAACTGCTGCTCGACTTCCTGCCGATCATCCTGTTCTTCGGCACCTTCAAGTACGCCGAAGGCAACCCCGCATGGGCCGCGGCGTTCGCCACCCAGACCCTCGGCGGCATCGTCGCCGGCGGCGTCGTCGGGCCGACCGAGGCGCCGGTGCTGCTGGCCACCGTGGTGGTGATCGTCGCCACGCTGCTGCAGGTGACGTGGCTGAAGGCGCGCCGCAAGAAGGTCGACCTGATGCTGTGGGTCAGTCTCGCTCTGGTGGTGCTGCTGGGCGGCCTCACCGTCTGGTTCCACAGCGAGACCTTCATCAAGTGGAAGCCCAGCGCGCTGTACTGGACGATGGGCCTGGCGCTGGCGATCGGCCAGTTGGCGTTCGGCAAGAACCTGCTGCGCCTGCTGCTGGGAGCGCAACTCCAACTGCCCGCTGCGGTGTGGCAGCGACTGAACTGGGCCTGGGTGGCGTTTTTCGCGATGATGGGCGTGCTCAACCTGTGGGTGGCCTACAACTTCTCGACCGCGGCGTGGGTCAACTTCAAGCTGTTCGGCGCGCTCGGCCTGATGCTCGCTTTCACAGTGGCGCAGGGGCTGTACCTGAGCCGCTACCTCGAGCAGGAGCCGCCGGCGGAGCCGCGGCGCTGATGAGCACACCGACGCACCGCGTATCGGCGGCCGACATCGAGCGCGCCTTGCGCGCCGCGTTGTCGCCAAGCGCGCTGGCGGTCGACGATGACTCGCACCACCACGCCGGGCATGCCGGCGCGCGCGAAGGCAGACACTTTTCGGTACGAATCAGCAGCGCGCGTTTCGCCGGCCTCAGCATGCTGGCGCGACATCGCCTCGTGTATGATGCGCTGCAGCCGCTGATCCCGCAGGGCATCCACGCGCTGGCCATCCAGGCCCACGCCCCCGACGAGCCCGGTGCCAACTGGTGACACGAGCGAGGCCCTAGCGCCGCATTCGAGTGGCCCTGACGGTGGACGGCGCCCACCCCGAAACTCCCGCCTGTCCGAAAGGCATCGATCCATGACCGAACCGATCCGCATCGCGCGCCTGGCCTGCATCGCCGTGCTCGCGCTCAGCCCCCTGGCCGCCCTGGCGCAGAACGTGGCCATCGTCAACGGCAAGCCGGTGCCCAAGGCGCGCGTCGACACGCTGCTCAACCAGGCCGTGCGCGGTGGCCAGCCGCGCACGCCCGAGCTGGAGCAGCGCGCGCGCGAGGAGGTGGTGCTGCGCGAGATCTTCGCGCAGGAGGCCGAGAAGCGCGGCGTCGCGCAGAGTGCCGACTACCGCTCGCAGATGGAGCTGGTGCGCCAGACCGTGCTGATCCGCGAGCTGTTCGAGCAGTTCAAGAAGAAGAACCCGGTCACCGACGCCGAAGCGCGCGCCGAGTACGACAAGGTCAAGGCCCAGGCCTCGGGCACCGAATACCACGCCCGGCACATCCTGGTCGAAAAGGAAGACGAGGCCAAGAAGCTGATCGCGCAGATCAAGGGCGGCGCCAAGTTCGAGGAACTGGCGAAGAAGAACTCCAAGGACACCGGCTCGGGCGAAAAGGGCGGCGACCTCGACTTCGCCAAGCCCGACGCCTACGTGCCCGAGTTCAGCAAGGCGATGACCGCGCTGAAGAAGGGCGAGATGACCGAGACGCCCGTGAAGACGCAGTTCGGCTATCACATCATCCGGCTCGAGGACACGCGCGAGGCGACGTTCCCGGACTTCGACGCCGTGAAGCCGCAGCTCGAGCAGCGCATCGCGCAGTTGAAGCTGCAGAAATACCAGGAAGACCTGCGCAAGGCGGCCAAGACCGACTTCAAGTTCCCCAACGGGCAGTAGCGGGCTTCAGCCGGCCGTCAAGCGGCCGGCCTCGATGTGCAGTTGGCGATCGCAGCGCGCGGCGATCGCGTCTTCGTGCGTCACCAGCAGCAGCGTGGTGCCGGCCTCGCGGTTGAGGTCGAACATCAGCGCCATCACGCGCTCGCCGGTGGCGAAGTCCAGGCTTCCGGTGGGCTCGTCGGCCAGCAGCACCGCCGGCCGCACCACGAAGGCGCGCGCCAGTGCCACGCGCTGCTGCTCGCCGCCCGACAGCGTGCGCGGGTAGTGGGTCAGCCGCTCGCCGAGCCCGACCCGCTGCAGCATCTCGGTGGCGCGCGCGCGCGCTGCGGAGGCGCCCAGCAGTTCGAGCGGCAGCATCACGTTCTCGAGCGCGCTCAGGTTGGCCAGCAACTGGAAGCTCTGGAACACGAAGCCGAGCTGGCGCGCGCGCAGCGCGGCGCGCGCGTCCTCGTCGAGCGCGAACAGATCCTGGCCCGCCAGGCGCACCGTGCCCGAGGTCGGCGTGTCGAGCCCGGCCACGATGCCCAGCAGCGTGCTCTTGCCCGAGCCCGACGCGCCGACGATCGCCGCCGACTCGCGCGGCCGCAGCGCGAACGAGATGTCGTGGAGAATCGTCAGCGTGCCGCTCGAATCGCGAACCTGCTTGTTGACTCGTTCTACCGCAATGATCGGATCCGACATGAGGCCCATCGAGGTTGCGCCGCTGACGCGGCGCGCCTGGCTCGCGCACTGTAGCGTGGCTTTGGCGGTGCTCGCTGCGACCCGGGCATCGGCCGCGCGGCGGCCGGCCAAGGTGCTGGTGGTCGGCGACAGCCTGTCGGCCGAGTACGGCATCGCGCGTGGCAGCGGCTGGGTGGCGCTGCTCGCGGCACGTCTGCAACGCGAGAACGCCGACGCCAGCGTGGTCAACGCCAGCGTCAGCGGCGACACCACCGCGGGCGGCCGTACGCGGCTGCCGTCGCTGCTGCAGGAAGTCAAGCCGACCCACGTGATCATCGAATTGGGCGGTAACGACGCGCTGCGCGGCCTGCCGCTGGCGATGACACGCGACAACCTGCGCATCATGCTGCGCGAGGTGCGCCGCAGCGGCGCGAAGGCTCTGCTGGCGGGCATGCGCATGCCGCCCAACTACGGACGCAGCTACACGCAGGAGTTCGCGACGATGTTCGCCACGCTGGCCAAGGACGAGGGCGCGGCGCTGGTGCCGTTCCTGCTCGCCGGGGTGGCCGACTCGCCGGATTCGACGAGCCTGTTCCAGGACGACCGCATTCACCCCAACGCGCGGGCGCAGGCAATCATCGTCGACAACGTCTGGCCGGTGCTGCGCACGCAGTTGCGATAGCAGGCCGCTCGCGTCGCCCGCTACTGCGCGTGTGCGCGGCTCGGGTGGCCGCGCCACTCGGGGATGCCGACCCGCGCGCGCGGCGGGCCATCGGATCGATGGGCCTGGC
>JAJVIL010000056.1 GCA_022072045.1 Burkholderiaceae bacterium
CTTGCCGCGAGCGCGCTCGGCGGGCGCTGCCTGCTGCCGCACGCCGACCTGGTGCTCGTCGTCGGCAGTCGCTTCATCGATGGCAGCGGACAGCCGGTGCACACCGGCCCGGGTAGTCGATTCGTCTACGTCAATCTCGAAGCGGCCGATGCGGGGTCGCCGCGCCAGAGCGGGCTCGCATTGCAGGCCGACGCCGCCGCCGCGCTGCAGGCGCTCGCGTCGCGGCTCGCGGGGCACCGCGCGAGCGCATCGCGCACCGACGCGGTCGCGCAGGTGCGCCGCTGGTGCGACCTTCAGCTCGATGCGCTGCAGCCGCAGCGCGAGTACCTCGAGGTGCTGCGCCGCTGCCTGCCCGACGACGGCGTGTTCGTCAACGAGCTGACGCAGATCGGGTACGTCGCCAATCTCGCCTTCCCCGTGTCCGGGCCGCGCACCTACCTGACGCCGGGCTACCAGGGAACACTCGGCTACGGCTTCGCCACCGCGATCGGCGCCGCGCTCGCCGACCCCGCGCGAGCGGTGATCTCGATCAACGGCGACGGTGGCTTCGGCTGGAACCTGCAGGAGCTGGCCACCGTCGCCCGCTACCGGCCCAGGCTCGCGACCATCGTCTTCGAAGACGGCGCGTTCGGCAACGTGCGGCGGATCCAGGCGACGCTCTTCAAGCGCGAGATCGGCAGCGACTTGCACAACCCGGATTTCGTTGCGCTCGCCCGCGCTTTCGGCCTGAAGGCGACGGCGGTCGATTCGCCGCCGGGGCTGCAGACCGCGCTGCGCGACGCGCTCGATGGCGGCGCCCCGGCCTTGATCGTGGTGCGGGTCGGTGCGATGCCCAGCCCCTGGCATCTGATCCACAAGTTCTACAAGGCGCCGCACCCGGTGCCGCCCAACCCGTTGGGCGAGCCGCAGCCCTGAGGCGGCGCGCCCGTCGGCCCGCGGCGGCCGCGCCGGCATTGTCCAGTTTGCTGGACAGCGCGTCCACGCGCGGCGCCTGTCGCCCGCCGCCGTGGTTGACTACAGTGCATGCAGGCCATCGCGCTGGCAAGCGGCGATGGCCTCGCGGGGCCGGACGCCCCGCGAGCGCGCAAGGAGGCTACTGTCGTGCTCAGCTTCGTGCTCAATTCGATGATCGAATACGACCCCAAGCTGCGGGTTCGCAAGCCGATCATGAAGGTGCCCGCGTTCGTCTCCGAGATCGTCTGCTACGAGCCGGGCCAACAGACCGCAACCCACCATCACCCGGTGCAGGACGAGCTCTGGGTGGTGCTCGAAGGCCACGGCGAGATCTGGGTCGGCGAGGAGCGGTTGCCGGTCGAGCCGACGAGCATGATCTACATCCCGGCAGGCGTCCGGCACGGTCTGGCCGCCAGCCCCGACAGCCGCCTCGTGCTGCTGTTCATCAAGAGCCCGGGCATCCCCGAGGCCGCGACCTTCGGCGTCGGCAACGCCGCGGCTGCGCCGGTGGGCAACACGCCGCCGGTCAGCGGCCAGAAGCTTCGCGTCGAGGTCACCGACGTCCAGGCCGAGGCGCGCGACGTCGTTCACGTCGAGCTGCGCGCCCCCGGCGGCGGCGAGCTCCCGCCCTTCGAGCCGGGGGCCCACCTCGCGATCGACCTGCCCAACGGCATGATCCGGCACTACTCGCTCGCCAACGACTGGCGCGAGCGCGACCGCTACGTCGTCGGCGTGGCCAGGGCCGCGCAAGGCAGGGGCGGGTCTCTGTTCGTGCACCAGGCCCTGCGGCGCGGGATGACGCTGACCATCAACCCACCGCGCAACGGCTTTGCGCTCGACACGTCGGCCAGCAGCTACCTGTTCCTGGCCGGCGGGATCGGGATCACGCCGATCCTCGCGATGATCCGCTGGTGCGCGGCCAACCATCGCCCGTGGCGACTCGCCTACGCCGTGCGCAGCGCGCAGCGCGCGGCCTTCCTCGAGACGCTCGCGGGCCTCGGCGGCGGCAGCGTCCACCTGCACGCCGACGATCGAGAGGCCCGCGTGTTCGACCCCGGCCCGTGGCTGGCGGGAACGCCGCCGGGCGAGCAGGTCTACTGCTGCGGGCCGGCGCCGATGATGGCGGCAGTCAAGGCGGCGGCGAGCCATCGCGACGCGCGCACGGTCCACTTCGAGTACTTTGCCGCGCCGGCCGACGAGCAGCAGGCGCGTCAGGCGAGCGCGAAAGCCTTCACCATCGAACTGCGGCGCAGCGCTCGCTCACTCGATGTGCCGGCCGACAAGACGATCCTCGACATCCTCGAGAAGAACGGCATCCCGGTCGTCACCTCGTGCCGCGAGGGCACCTGCCGCACCTGCGAGACCGTCGTCTGCGAAGGCGAGGTCGAGCACCGCGACTACTGCCTGACGCCGCAGGAGCAGGAGAACGGCCACACGATGATGGTGTGCGTCTCGCGGGCCAAGGGCGAGCGCCTCGTCCTCGACCTGTAGGCCCCGGGTTCGCGCACCCTCCCCTTCGTCACACGAGGTCAAGCCATGGCTGAAATCGTCTTCGCGGCCGGCGTTCCCCACGCGCCGGGCCTGATCGGGCTGCTCGATGCGGCGCCCGCCGACATCCAGAGCGTCATCCACCGCATGTACGCCGACCTGCGCACCGCGCTCCTCGCCGCCAGGCCGGACGTGCTGATCATCTTCGGCAACGACCACCTCGCCAACAGCCGCCCGCGCGCCTACCCGGACTTCCTGATCGGCATGGCGCCGGTGCACAGCGGGCCCTACGAGTGGTACCGCGAGTGGCTCGGCTGCCGCAACTATCAGGTCAAGGGCAACCCGGCCGTGGCCGAAGCGCTCTTTCGCGGCTTCAACCGGCGCGGCCACCGCATGCATGCGCAGCGCGAGAACCTGCGCTTCGACGACAACGTCTCGATCCCCAGCCTGCACCTGCGCCTGGACGAGACCGACATCACCGTCGTTCCGGTGCTGCAAAACTGCACCGTGCCGCCGCTGCCGCAGACCGACCAGTGCTATGCGATCGGCCAATCGCTCGCCGACGTGATCGCCAACGACATGCCGGCCGGCTTGCGCGTCGCGCTGCTGGGCTCGGGCGGCCTGAGCCACGAGCCGGGAGGCGCACGCTACTGGTACATCGACAAGGACTTCGACCTCTGGTTCATGGAGCTGATGGCTTCGGGCGACCACGCGAAGATGCTCGCCGACCTGACCGTCGCGCGCATGGAGCAGTCGGGTTCGGGCGGCACGCTCGAGGTGATGGCGTGGGTGATCGTCGCCGGTGCGATCGGCCCGCGCTACGGCACGCAGTCCGACTATGCGCTGCACACCAACTTCAAGTGCGGCATCGGCGCGGTGCTGTGGGACCTCACGCGCCAGGTCGGCCAGCCGTTGGCGGTGCGCGACCCCGGCCCGGTCACCACCGAGCCCACGCTGCTGACCGCCTTCGACCCCAGCCTCGCCTCGCACGACCTGGTGCAGGACCTGAAGTGGGATCCGGCGCTGCGGGCGCGCTTCGCGACCCACGAGGCCGAGATCCTCGACCGCTACGCCCTGCGGCCCGACGAGCGGCAAGCGATCGAGCGGCGTGACTTCCGCTCGCTCTACGACATCGGCTTTCATCCCTACCTCGGCGGTCAGTTGGCCCGCCTGATCTACGGCAATACGGCCGGCAAGGGAGCGAACTTCGCGGTGCAGAAGCTCGTCGATTCGCTGCGCGGCCAGGCGGCCGATTCGTTCGCCGCCGACGAGGGCGTCACCGCCAAGGCGTAGCCGACCGTCGCGGTGTTCGACGCGGCCGCGACCGCGAAAGGAACCTTCGTGCAGCGGACGCCGCAGCGCTGAGCACACCGCGCCGATCGACGCGATCGGGTGCACCATCGTCGGCGCGCTACGATGCCAGCGAAGGCCACGCGCACCCGCTTCCCCGACAACTCCGAGCAACCAAGGAAATCTCTTGCCCACGCACACCACGGCCCAGGCGACCGTCGAATCCCTTCTCGCGCACGGCATCGGCAAGGTGTACGCCGTGCCGGGCGTGCACAACGACCCGCTGTTCGACGCCTTCTACCACGTGCGTGACCGCCTGCGTGTGATCCACGCGCGCACCGAGCAGGGTGCGGCCTACATGGCACTGGGCGCCGCGCTCGCCAGCGGCGAGCCGCAGGTCTTTTCGGTCGTGCCCGGGCCGGGGCTGCTGAACGCGAGCACAGCGCTGCTCACCGCGCACGCGATGTCGGCTCCGGTGGTCGGCCTCATCGGCCAGATCCCGAACGACAGCATCGATCGCGGTCTGGGCCACCTGCACGAGCTGCACGATCAGCTCGGCCTGGCTCGGCACATCGTGAAGCATGCGCGGCGCATCCGCGCGCCGTTCGAGGCCCCGGCCGCCATCGCCGAGGCCATCGCCATCGCGCTGTCGGGGCGGCGCGGCCCGGTGATGGTCGAGTGCGCGATGGACATGTGGAACCGCAGCGGCCCGGTCGGCGAACCCGAGGTCCGCGCGCCGCTGCGGCCGCCGATCGACCGCGCAGCGGTCGCGAAGGCGGCGGCGTTGTTGGCCGGCTCCAAGCGCCCGCTGATCGTCGTCGGCGGCGGCGCGAAGGATGCCAGCGCCGAGGTCATCGCGCTGGCCGAGAGGCTTGAAGCGCCGGTGTTCTCGTTTCGCGCCGGGCACGACGTCGTGCCCACCGCACACCGTCTGGCGATGAACTTCCCCGTAGGGCGGCGCCTGTGGGCCGACGCCGACGTGGTGCTCGGCATCGGCTCGCGCATGCTGCTGCAGCAGGAGATGTGGGGCACTGACGACGATCTCGCGATCATCCGGATCGACATCGACCCCGACGCGCCGGCACGCCTGCGCCCGCCTGCGGTGGCCGTCGTCGGCGACGCCGCCGACGCACTGCGCGAGTTGCTGCAGGTGCTGCCGGCGGCGGCCGGCGGGCACGCCGCACGCGCGTCGCGCGAGCCGGAGCTGCGCGCGCACCGCGCGTGGCTCGCCGATCGGCTCGCGACGCTGCAGCCGCAGATGGATTTTCTGCGCGCGATACGCGCCGCGCTGCCCGACGACGGCATCTTCGTCGAGGACGTGACGCAAATGGGCTTCGCCGGCCGGCTCGCGTTCCCGGTCACGCGAGCGCGCACCTATCTGTCGGCCGGCTCGCAGGACAATCTCGGCTGGGCTTACGCGACGGCGCTCGGCGCGAAAGCGGCGCAGCCGCACAGGGCGGTGGTCGCGGTTTGCGGCGACGGCGGCTTCATGTATCACGCGATGGAGCTTGCGACCGCCGTGCACCACGGCATCGCGGCGGTGGCGGTGGTGTTCGACAACGGGTGTTTCGGCAACGTCAAGCTGCTGCAGGAGCAGCAGTGGGGCGGCCGCTACATCGCCAACGAACTGAGCAACCCCGACTTCGTGCAGCTTGCGCACAGCTTCGGCGTGGCCGCCTTTCGCGCCACGACGCCGCCCGAGCTGGAGCGCGCGCTGCGCGAGGCGCTCGCGCTCGGCAAGCCCGCGCTCGTGCACGTTCCCTGCGGCGAGATGTCGAGCCCGTGGGACATGATTCTGATGCCGCGCGTGCGCGGCGCGGGGCGCGGATCGTAGCGCCCGCCGCTGGCGATGGGCGCGCGCCCATGACCCGACCGCGCGCAGCGCCCGCCGAACCTGGAGCTGGCATGCACCCCCCACAGGCCCACCCCCCATCTCGCAGGCCGCTGCCCGCGGCGCTGACCGCATCGCTGCAGGCGCGCTTCGGCGAGCGGTTCAGCACCGCAACGGCGGTGTGCGAGCAGCATGGCCGCGACGAGTCGCCGCTGCCCCCCGCGCCGCCCGACGCGGTGCTGTACGCGCTCACCAGCGAGGAGGTTGCCGACGCCGTCGCGCTGTGCCGCGCGCACAGGGTGCCGGTGATTCCCTACGGCACCGGCTCCTCGCTCGAAGGGCACCTGCTGGCGGTGCAAGGCGGGATCTCGATCGATGTGTCGCGCATGAACCAGGTGCTGGCGATCAACGCCGAAGACCTCACGGCCACCGTCCAGGCGGGCGTGACCCGCAAGCAGTTGAACGACGCCTTGAAGGCCACCGGGCTGTTCTTCCCGATCGACCCGGGCGCCGATGCCAGCCTGGGCGGCATGGCGGCGACGCGCGCCTCGGGCACGAACGCGGTGCGCTACGGCACGATGAAGGAGAACGTGCTCGGGCTGACGGTGGTGACCGCCGACGGCAAGATCGTGCGCACCGCGCGTCGAGTGAAGAAGTCCTCGGCCGGCTACGACCTGACGCGGCTGTTCGTCGGATCCGAAGGCACGCTCGGGGTGATCACCGAGGTGACGGTGCGCCTGTATCCGCTGCCCGAGGCCCTGTCGGCCGCCGTGGTGAGCTTTCCGAGCCTGGCGCAGGCGATCGACGCAGTGATCCGCATCATCCAGGCCGGCGTGCCGGTGGCGCGCTGCGAGTACGTCTGCGATCGTGCCATCCGCGCCATCAACGCCTACAGCCACACCAGCCTGCGCGAAGCGTCGACGCTGTTCTTCGAGTTCCACGGCAGCGAAGCCTCGGTGCACGAACAGGCCCAGACGGTGCAGGAGATCGTCCGCGAGTTCGGCGGCCAGGACTTCGAGTGGGCGGCCCGCCCCGAGGACCGCACCCGCCTGTGGACGGCGCGGCACAACTCCTACTTCGCCGGCCTGCAGATGCGTCCGGGCGGACGCGCGATCACCACCGACACCTGCGTGCCGATCTCGCGCCTGAGCGAAGCCATCGGCGGCGCCCGGCGCCTGCTCGACTCGTCGAGCATCCCGAGCATGATGGTCGGCCACGTCGGCGACGGCAACTTCCACTCGATGCTGGTCATCGACCCCGACGATCCCGGCCAGTGGGCCGAGGCCGAGCGCCTGAACGACGAGATCGTGCACCTGGCGCTTTCGATGGACGGCACGTGCACCGGCGAACACGGCGTCGGCCTGCACAAGATGCGCTTCCTCGAACAGGAGGCCGGCGACGACGCGCTCGAACTGATGCGCCGCATCAAGCGTGCACTCGACCCCGACGACATCCTCAACCCGGGCAAGATCTTCGTGCTCTGACGGGCAGCCAGCGCCGCGGCTCGCCAGGCAGCGAAGGGCGCCGCGCTCAGGGTCGGCGATCGTGCCGCTCCAGCAGTGCCTTCGGTACGCGCACGTGCACCCCCGCGTGCCCGTTGACGATCTGCGTGATGACGAGATCGGCGGCGACCGAGCACAGCCGGTACGCCTCCTCGCGCGAAAGGCTTGCGACGGCGGCGAGATGTTCGACCATCGCGCGAAGCGCCAGCCGCGCGGCGGTGTGCAGTTCGCGATCGAAATCCATCGTGATCCAGTGCGTCGGCGTCTCGGCGCGCGGCGCCGAAAGCGGCGCGCCGGGCTCGATCGACAGCCGCAGGTGGGCCAGATCCATCGAGGTCTCGAGCGCCGTGCCGTTGACCTCGCCGTGACCCTGCGCGGCATGTGCGTCGCCGGCGTAGAAGAGCGCGCCGTCGACCCAGATCGGCAGATACAGCGTCGTGCCGGCGACGAGGTCGGCGCAGTCGATGTTGCCGCCGAACGGGCCCGGAACGACCGACGTGCGCGGCCCTTCGTCGCGTGGCGCGACGCCCATGATGCCGAGGAAGGGCCGCAGCGGCACGCGCACGCCGGCGCCGAATTCGGTGGTCATCGTTTCGCGGTCGAGCTGGAAGTGGCGCACGCTGCCGTGCGGGAAATCGGCGGCGAGCAGGCCGCGGCTTTGCGCCCCGGCGGCCATCAGGTTCATCGCGGTCGGGCCGACGTCGAGCCGCAGGATGTCGACCCGCAGCACCTGCCCGGCGCGGGCGCCGCGCACCGCGATCGGGCCGGTCAGGCTGTGCGGCCCGTGCCCGGCGTAGCGCTGGCGGATCTGCATGACCTCGTCGAACGACGCCCCGAACGGCACCTCGCCGCCCCAGAGCCCGAGCGTCGAGAGGCGGACCTCGTCGCCCGGGTCTATCGTCAGCAGCGGCGGAAAGGCGCGATCGATGACGCCGACACGCACCGTGTCAGGCCCGGCGTCGAGTCGATGCACGGTCATGCGCGCGCGGGCACCGAGCCGATCTCGAGCACGCCCTCGCTTGCCACCGGGACATCGAACACGCGCTGATCGATCTTCGACACGACGGCTCCTCCGCGCCGCGACTGCCGACCTTGATTGGGCCGCGCATCGGGCGCATGCAAGTTTCGCGGGCGGACGCAACGCGCGTCAATCCGGAATCGATGCCGGAGGGACATCGCTGCAGCGAGCCCGCTGCGGGTGCTGCTGGCCGCGCAGCCCGAGCTGGTGACGCCGGTGCTGCAGGTGTGCCTGGGGCGCGCCGGCCGTCATCAGCACAACTTTCGCGGGCCGCAGCGCCGCAGCACGGCCGGGGCGACACTGCGCGCCGAGTGGACGCGGCGGCATCGAACCAGGGTTGACCCTGAGATCGGAGCAGCCAATCAAGGCTGGACGAGCGCACCGACACCGACGATCCGATCCTCAAGGACTTTTTGGGCGCAAGTCTGGGCAACTATCCGAGGCACGATGGTGTGCTCACGGCGGCGCAGCGCGAGCGTGGCTCGGATGACTGTGATAGAGTCGACTTGGTTCAAGCGACTTAGTCCACTGCCATGGCAACGACCGTCAACATCCACGAAGCCAAGACGCATCTGTCGAGGCTCGTCGACCAGGCATCCAAGGGCCGCGAATTCATCATCGCCAAGGCCGGCAAGCCGATGGTTCGCGTGGTGCCGGTCGAGGCGCTGGGCGCGAAGCGCCAGCTCGGGTTCATGGCTGGCCGCGGCAAGGTCGGGGCCGACCTGAAGAAGTCCTTCGAGGCCGACATCCAACGGATGTTCACGCCGCGCTGAAGCTGGTCGTGTACCTGCTGGACACCCAGCTCGTCCTGTGGCTCGCCTTCGAGCCGCTGCGGCTTCCAGCGCGAACGTCCAGGCTGCTCGCCGACCGCGCGACGCCGGCGGCGTTCAGCCTCGTCTCGCTCTGGGAGGTGGCGGTCAAGACCTCGCTGGGCAGGCCCGACTTTCTCGTCGACGCCCGTGAGTTGCGCGAGGGTCTGCTCGACCAGGGGTTCTCGGAGCTCGGCATCCGCGCCGAGCACCTGTACCGCGTTGCCGCGCTGCCATGGATCCACCGCGATCCGTTCGACCGCTTGCTGGTCGCGCAGGCGATGGAAGAGGGCCTCGTGCTGCTGAGCGCCGACCGAACGCTCAAGCGCTACGGCAAGGCCGTGCGGGTTGCTTGATTCGCGGCTCCAGCAGAGCGCCGCAGAGGGGCTCGACGCTTCGCGACGCGAAACGCGCGCCTGCTTCGGCGCCATCCTGATCGCCACGATCCCTACTCGGCCATTCCCGCCTTGATCAAACCCACATAGAAGCGCTCGCGCCCGGCGCGGTTCGGGCCCGCGTCGGCCAGCCGGCTGGCCTGCTTCAGCGCGCCCACGGTCAGGTTCGGCCGCAGACGACGCGCCTGCTCGAGGTTGCGCGTCGCCGCTTCGGGCCGGTCGCGCAAACCGTCCAGCGCGGCCATGTAGAGCCACGGCGCGGGGTTGTTGCCGTTCAGCGCCGCCGACTGCCGCATGTGCTCATAGGCGTCGTCGTCGCGCTGGAGGTGGAACTCCGCGCTGCCGGCGATGAGGTGGCCGAACGCGCTCAGCGTCGGCTCGAACGGGTTGAGGCGCTTCGCCTCGGCGACATGAGCCGCAACCTCGCTCGGCCGTCCGAGGTCGAGCTTGGTCAGGCCGATGCGCGTGTGCGCCCAGGAGTCTCCAGGGCGCAGTGCGACGACCTTTTCGTAGCTGCGCAGCGCCTCCTCCAGCCGCCCGCGCATTGCCAGCACATGACCGCGCGTGTAGAGCGCCATCGGGCTGCCGGAATCGAGCGCGAGCGCTTTGTCGACAGCGCGCTCGGCCCGCTGCAGATGCCCCTCGCGGTCGTCGCTCCACAGGCCGCGCAGCTGTGCCACGTAGGTCTGCGCCAGACCGCACAGCGCACCGACCGAGTCGGCGTCGAGCGCCAGCGCCGCCTCGAAGTGACCGCGTGCGCGCAGCACGTCGGCCGGCGCAGTGGAGGTGCGCATGATGTGCTGGCCCTGCATGACGGCGTCGATCGCCTCGGCCTGCCTGTGGCCGCGTGCCACCGCCTGGGCATCGGCGAGCTTCAGCTGCAGCGTCTGCGCAATGCGCCGCGCGATGTCGCGCTGCCACGCCCACTCGGCGCCGCTGGGGTAGTGGAATCGCTCGCTCCACAGCACTTCGCCGCTGTCGGTCGCCGCAAACTGTGCGTTGATCTGCACGGCGCCGCCGTTGCGGCGCAAGTTGCCGGTCAGCGCATAGCGCACGTTCAAGTCGCGGCCGAGTTTGCGCAGGTCGCCCTGCGGTCCGGCCGACACCGCGGCCGATTTGCTGCCCACCACCAGAATGCCGGGCAGCCCGGCCAGCTCGGTGACCAGTTCCTCGGTCACGCTGTCGGCGAAGTACGCGCGGCGCTCATCGCTGAAGTCGGCCAACGGCAGCACCGCGATCGAGCGCCGCGCGGCGCTCGCGGCCGGCGCCTGCGCGTCGCGCAGCTGGATAAAAGCGGCCAGCGCGGCGATCGCCAGCCCAGCCGCGACGGTGGCGCCGAGCCAGCGCGCGCGGCGCGGTGGTGGCCACGCTGGCGCAGGGGCGGCCGGCGCAGCCGGCACTCTCCCGTCGGCCGCAGAGGCTTGCAGCGGCGCGTCGAAGCGATAGCCGCGCCGCGACACTGTCTTGATCAGGTTGTGGTCGCGGTCGCCGAGCGCGGCGCGCAGCTCGTTGACGCATTGCGACAGCGAGTCGTCGGTGACCACCAGCCCGGGCCACGCCGCGGCGAGCAGCTTCTGCTTGCCGACAACGCGACCGGCGTCGGCGGTCAGCGTGCACAGCAGCGCGAAGGTCTTCGGACGCAGCGGCACCGCGACACCGTCGCGCGTCAACAGCGCACGCGGGCAATCGAGGACGAACGGCCCGAAGCTGATGACGCCGGCCTCGGACGATTGGCTGCTCGGATCCATGGTCGCCTCCTGCGCGGGATGGCTTCGGCAAACCCTCGACAAAGCTTCGGCAAAGCTTCGACGAGCTTTCGTTTCGCTTGGATCGACGCTGCCTAGAGTACTCCGAACGCCATACCGTGGCGCATCCAGCCCCCTCGGGCATCAGGAGCATCGAAGATGAGGCCCTACCATCTCCTCTGGCTGGCGGCCGCGCTGATCGCGCCGCCGGCGATTCGCGCCGCCACCGCGCCTTGGGATACGTTCTCGGTACTGCGCGATCGCGACACCATCGCTGCGCGCTTCGAGGCCATGCCCGAGGCCGAGCTCAAGACGCTGTATCTGCACTGCTCGGCAGAAGCAGACCGGCGCCTGCTCGACATCGGCGAGGCGGCCGTCTGCTCGATCGCATACGAAGCGTTGAAGCGCCGGATCTTTGGCGGCGACTTCGAGGCGTTGCTCGCGTGGTGGCGCGCGCAGCCCAGGCTGCCGCGGTAAGGTGCCTGGCTAGAGCCCCATCACCTACCGAATCGCCTTCGGGCCTCGCGCCGGCCAGAAGGTGCTGACGCTGCGAGGAGCGATGCCGCGCGAGGACCGAGCGCGCCAGCCGCTGTGCGCCGACATCGACGGTTTCAGCCTGCATGCCGCAGTGCGTGTCGAAGCCCACGATCGCAGGCGGCTGGAGCAGCTGTGCCGCTACATCACGCGGCCGGCGCTTTCCGACGAACGGGTGCAGGTCAACGCCGCCGGGCAGGTGGAGCTGAAGCTGAAGACGTCGTGGCGCTCCCTACCGATCGACCACGTCAGCGCCATCGCGCGCCAACGCCCCCTGCCCGATCAGGTCGTCGACGAAGCGTTCGCCCCAGCGCGCCGGCGAGTCGCTGTCGGCCGCGCCGAAGCGCTGCCACAGCGACACCACGTGGGGCGTCGCGGCGAGCCAGCGCAGCAGCGCGTCGCGCGTGACGCGGCGCTCCTCCATCAGGTGGTACTTGATCAGCACCTTCACCGCGTGCCGAGTGTGGCGCGCGGGGTTCTGCACGAAGCCCGCCAGCCGCTCGCGCGCGCGCATCAGCGCGCCGGCCACATCGGCGAACGGCGCGCCGTGCCCCGGGATCACCACCCGCACCGGCAGCCGCTCGATCGCATCGAGCGTGGCGGCCACGTCGTCGAACCCCGGCACGCCGTCGATCTCGGGGAACACGACGCCGAAGCCCTGCTCCCACAGCGCATCGGCCGACAGCAGCACGCCCTCGCGCGCGTCGAACAGGATCAGCGAGAACGGGTCGTGCCCCGGCGCGGCGATGGCGTCCCAGCGCCGGCCGCCGGCGACGAAGTGCTCGCCTGGCGCCAGCGTCGCGGCGTGCACGAAGCGCTCGCTGCGCTGGCCGGTGCTGCCGTGTGACAGGCGCATCGTGTCCCACGCCGCCACCGCCGCGGCGTTGCCCGGCGGCACCGTGATCGGCGCGCCGAACGCGCGCTGCACGGCGGCGTTGCCGCCGCAATGGTCGGAGTGCAGGTGGGTGTTGACGATGCGCGCCAGCGGCCGGCCCTGCAGCGCGTGGCGCAGCAGCGCCACCGTCTGCTGCGCGTGCATCACGTGGCCGGTGTCCACGAGCACCGCACCGGGCTCGCCGGGCGCGGCGTGGATCACGATGTTGTTCGACGACATCCAGCCGCGCTCGAGCACGCTGAGGCCGGCGAGCGCTGGATGGGCCGCGACGGGGCGCGCTACTTCCACGCGAACTCCGGCTGGTCGAAGTGCGCCACCCGCGTGTCGCGCCCGAACACGCACCACTCGCGAAACTGGTACAGAAACGCCGCCGTCGGCGCCGCGATCCAGCTCGGGCCGATGGGCATGCGCAGCACCGGATGCTCGGCGCCGGGCAAGAGCTCGAGCAGCGGTGCCTCGGCACGCAGCAGCTCGCGCACCGGGATGCGGTGGATGCTCGCCACCTCACCGGCGTTGGGCGCCACGTCGCGCGCCGCGCCGGCCCACACCACCACCGGCGTGATCACGTAGCCCGAGCGCGTGGCGTAGTCGTCGAGCCGGCCGAGCACGGCGCGCTCATCGAGCACCAGCCCCACCTCTTCGTGCAGCTCGCGCAGCGCGGCGGCCTCGGGCGTCTCGCTGCCATCGATGCGGCCACCGGGCATCGCCCACTGGCCGGCATGCGCGCGCAGCTCGATCGCGCGGCGCGTCAGCAGCAGCGCGCTGGCCGTGCTCCACCGCGCGAGCACCGGCGAATCCTCGAGATCGGCGCCGAAGCCGGCCTCGGTGACCGTCACCGCCACCGCGGCGCGCTGCCGGCCAGCGGGCTCGATCGCGCGCACGTCGAAGCGGTGCAGGCGCTCGCGCAGCCTGCGTTCATCGAGGGTCGGCGGCTCGGCGGCCATGCGCCAAGCATAGCGGGGCGCTGAAATCCATCGCGGCCAGCCTCGAGCGCCGCCGCACCCCGCGCCCCCGATGCCATGACATGGATCAAGCCCACTCGCGCGGCGCGTTTGTACGATCCGGTGGCGCTGCCGCGGACGAGCGCAGGTCGAGCCGACCCGCGCCAGCGGCATCGCGGGGCAGGCCACGCGCCTGGCCCGCGCGCCTCGGCGCACGCCCGTGCGGGAGGACGACCCAGTGAATGCACGCGCGACAGGGGGAGCCGATGAGGCAAGAGATCGTGATCGTGGGCCGCGGCGGCCAGGGCGCCCAGACGGCGGGCAACCAGCTCGCGCAGGCCTTCTTTGCCGAAGGCAGGCACGTGCAGAGCTTCGCCACCTATGGCGGCGCGAGGCGCGGCGGCCCGGTCGCGTCGTCGATCCGCGTCGACGACAAGCCGGTGCGGGTGCGCTGCAACATCGAGCGCGCCAGCGCGGTGCTGTGCTTCGACAGCTCGCTGCTCGATGCCGAGCTGTTGAAGGTCGCCGACCGCGACACGCGGATCGTCGTCAACACCGCCCGGCCGAGGCAGGCGTTCGAGCACCTCGGCGACTACCGCATCTTCGCGGTCGACGGCCTCGAGATCGCGACCCGGTTCGGCGTCGGCAAGTTCGTCAACTCGTCGCTGCTCGGCGCGCTCGCCGGGATCCTCGACGAGCCGCGCCTGGAGACGCTGTGCGAAGTGATCGTGCAGACGGCGCCGGGCAAGAAGGATCAGAACCTCGCGGCGTGCCGCTACGCCTGCGACGCCGCGCGCCACGCCAACTAGACGGAGCGCTGCCATGAACCAAGCCTTGCCGACGGTTTCGCCGACGCTGTGGACGACGCGGTCCTCGCGCGTGCGCAAGACCGGAACCTGGCGCACCGCCGCTCCGCACTACCACGCCACGCCTGCGCCGTGCCTCGCCGCCTGCCCGGTCAACGGCCGGATCGCCGAGTGGATCGGCGAGATGCGCAACGACAACCTGCGCCGCGCCTGGGACGTGCTGGTCGACAACAACCCCTTTCCGGCGATCGCCGGGCGCATCTGCCACCACCCGTGCGAGAGCGCCTGCAACCGCCAGTTCCACGACCAGGCGGTCAGCATCTGCGCGCTCGAGCGCGTGGCGGGCGACGCCGCGCTGGCCGCAGGCTGGCGCTTCGCGCCGCCGGCCGAGGAGCGCGGCGAGCGCGTGGCGATCGTCGGCGGCGGGCCGGCGGGCCTGTCGGCGGCCTACCAGCTTCGCCGCCGCGGCATCCAGGTCTCGCTGTTCGAATCGATGCCCAAGCTGGGCGGCCTGATGCGCTACGGCATCCCCGACTACCGGCTCGACAAGGCGGTGCTCGACGGCGAGATCGGCCGCATCGTCGACCTCGGCATCGACCTGCACCTCGGCCACGCGGTCGGGGGCGCAGAGGCGCTGCAGGCGCTGCGCGAGCGCCACGACGCGGTGTACCTCGCCACCGGCGCGTCGCTCGCCAAGCGTCTTCCCGGGCTCGACTACGGCAAGGCCTGGCTGATCGACAGCGCCGAGTTCCTCGCCGCCGCGAACTCCGGCGCCCCGGTCGCCTGCGGCGAGCGGGTGGTCGTGGTCGGCGGCGGCAGCGCGGCGATGGACGTGGCGCGAACGGCGCGCCGGCTCGGCAAGCAGGTGACGGTGCTCGCGCTCGAGCCCGAGGCGAAGCTGCCGGCGCAGCGCGTCGAGGTCGACGAGGCCGTCGAGGAGGGCGTGCGTTTCGTCTGCGGCGCGATGCTGCGCTCGACGCAGGCCGGGCCGGCGGGCCTGGCTCTGGAGTGCGTGCGGGTCGACTTCGCGCCCGGCGCGAAACGCGGCGAATTCAGCGTCACGCCGGTCGCGGGCAGCGCGTTCACGCTCGAGGCCGACGCCGTCGTCCCCTCGATCGGGCAGGACGCCGACGTCGAGCGCTGGCGCGCGCTCGTCGGCGCGCACGGCCGCGTGCTCGGCACCGATCGCACCTGGCGCACCAGCGCCGAGGGCATCTTCGCCGGCGGCGATGTCGCGAGCATGGACCGCTTCGTCACCCAGGCGGTGGGCATGGGCAAGCAGGCGGCGATCGAAATCGCACGCTACGTTGCGGGCGAGCCGGCGGGCGACGGCTTCGAGGTCGGCGCGACGGTGCCGTTCGGCGAGATCAACACCCACTACTACCCCGGCGCCGAGCGCAACGAGGCGGCAACCGCGGCGCCGGAGCAGCGCCTGCAGGGCTTCGGCGAAGTGCAGCGGGCGCTGACGGCGCAGCAGGCGCACGACGAGACGCAGCGCTGCTTCAGTTGCGGCACCTGCACCCATTGCGACAACTGCTACTACTACTGCCCCGACATCGCGATCGAGAAGACCGACGTCGGCTACGCGGTGAAGTACGACTACTGCAAGGGCTGCGGGCTGTGCGTCGAGGAGTGCCCGACCGGCTCGGTGACGATGCGCGCCGAAGCCATGTTGTAGAGGAAGCCGCCATGACCACCAACCCCAGCGTCGTTCTGCTGAGCGGCAATCACGCGGTTTCCAACGCGGTGCTGCTGGCGCGCCCCGACGTGATTCCGGTCTACCCGATCACGCCGCAGACGCCGATCCTCGAGCGCATCACCGAGCTGCACAGCGAGGGGCTGCTCGAGACCGAGCTGCTGACCCCGGAGTCCGAGCACTCGGCGATGGCAGCCTGCATCGCGGCGTCGGCCACCGGCGCGCGCGTCTTCACCGCCACCTCGTCGCAGGGGCTGCTGCTGATGCACGAGCTGCTGCACTACGCCTCGGGCGCGCGCACCGCGATCGTGATGTGCAACGTCAACCGCACGCCCGCGGCGCCGTGGGGCTTCTGGCCCGACCAGACCGACAGCCTGGCGCAGCGCGACACCGGCTGGATCCAGCTCTACAGCGAGAGCCCGCAGGAGTCGCTCGACAGCGTGCTGCAGTTGTTTCGCGTCGCCGAGGCGGCGCGCGTCCCGGCAATGCTCAGCCACGACGCGTTCTACGTCTCGCACGCGATGGAGCCGGTGAACATTCCGTCGCAGGAGACGGTCGACGCCTTCCTGCCGCCGTTCGAATCGGAGTTCTCGCTCGACAACACGTTGTCGATGTCGCTGTGCGCGCCGGCCAACCAGGAGAACTGGCGCCGCACGCGAATCGACCTCGACGCCGCGATGGCCCGGGTGCCCGCGCTGATGCGCGAGGCCGGTCGACTCTGGGGCGAGCTCACCGGGCGCGGCTACGACCTCGTCGAGCACTACCGCATGGACGGCGCGAGCGTGGCCCTGGTCACGATGGGGTCGATGGCCGGCACGGTGCGCGACGCGGTCGACGCGCTGCGCGACGAGGGCGTCGCCGCCGGCATGCTCAAGGTGCGGCTGTTCCGCCCGCTGCCGGCGGCCGTGCTGCGCGAGGCGCTCGCGAGCGTGCCGTGCGCGATCGTGCTCGACCGCAACTACTCGCCCGGCACCGGCGGCGTGCTGCACCAGGAGCTCAAGAGCGTGCTCTACGGCGCCGACCGGTCGCCGCGCGTGCACGGCGTGCTCGCCGGCGTCGGCGGGGTCAATGTGTCGCCAGCGCGCATCCGCGCGCTCGTCGCCGAGCTTCGCGACCGCGCGCCCGAACTCGGCCCCGTCTGGATGGAGTGAGCCATGACGTATATCGACTACGACGACAACGGCCTGTTCGACTCCGGGCACGTCGCCTGCGCCGGGTGCAGCGAGCCGCTGTCGATGCGGGTGATCCTCAACGCCATCGGCAACGACGCGATCGGCGTCGTCGCGCCGTCGTGCTCGGCGATGATCTGCGGCGGGCACCCGATCTCGTCGGTCAAGGTGCCGATGCTGCACACCACGCTCGAATCGGCGGCCGCATCGGCCAGCGGCATCAAGCGCGCGCTGATCGCCCGCGGCAAGCCCGACACGACGGTGTTCTGCTTCGTCGGCGACGGCGGCACCTACGACATCGGGCTGCAGGCGCTGTCGTCGGCGGCCGAGCGCAACGAGGACATCCTCTACGTCTGCTTCGACAACGAGGGCTACATGAACACCGGCGGGCAGAAGAGCTCGTCGACGCCGCTCGGGGCCGTGACCGGCAGCACGCCCGGCGGCAAGACGACGCGCAAGAAGAACATGATCGAGATCCTCGCCGCGCATCGCATCCCCTACATCGCCACCGCGAGCCCGTCGCACCTCAACGATCTGCGCGCCAAGTTCGACAAGGCCAAGGCGATCCGCGGCACCAAGGTCCTGATCATCCTGATTCCCTGCATCCCGGGCTGGGGCGTGGCCGACAACGCCGCGGTGCGCACCGCGCGCAAGGCGGTCGAGGCCGGAGTCTTCCCGCTGTTCGAGATCGAGGACGGGGTGCGCTACCGCATCAACGCCGGCCGGCGCGACGCCGACGAGCGCATCGATGGCTACCTGCAGGAGCAGAAGCGCTATTCGCACCTCGATCCGGCCCAGATCGCACAGCTTCAGCAGGAGGTCGATGGCCAGTGGGCCCGCTTGCAGCAGCGCGCCGCGCCGGTGGAGCCCACCCTTCCCTGATCCGAGACCGACGGCCGCGCGGGCCACACCGCGGCCGGCCTTGGCATGATCCGCGCATGCCGACCACGCTGCCCCAGCTGCGCCGCCACGCGATCGCGCGCACGCTGCTCGCCCCCGTCGCGCTGCCGCTGGCGCTGGAGCGACTGGGCTTCGTGCAGGCCGACCCGCTGCGCGCACCGGCGCGCGCGCAGGACCTGACGCTGCGCCACCGCGTAGCAGGCTATGTAGCCGGCGATCTCGAACGCCGCTACCCCGAGCTGGGCATCGAGGAGGACTTCTTCGTCAATTACGGTTTCCTCGGCGCGCGGCACCATGCGCTGATGCACCCGCGCCGAGTGCGCGTGCGCTGGAGCCCGGCGCGCCAGGCCAAGGCCGATGCGGTGCTCGCGTTCGTGCGCGAGCGCGGTGCTGTGCACCCGCGCGAGGTCGATGCGCACTTCAACCACGGCAAGGTCACCAACTGGTTCGGCGGCTCGAGCAACGCCAGCACCGAGCTGCTCGACGGCATGCACTACCGCGGCCTGCTGCGCGTGGCGCGTCGCGACGCCGGCACGCGCGTGTACGCGGCGCGCGAGCCGTGGCCAGAGCTCGCCGACCGCAGCGATGTGCGCGCGCGCATGGACGCGCTGGTCGACCTGATCGTCGCCAAGTACGCGCCGCTGCCGGCGGCCACCTTGCACGACCTGGTCAACCGCCTGCGGTTCGCCGCGCCGCAGTGGGCGGCCGATCGCACGCGTGCGCTGGCACACGCGAAGAAGCGACTGGCGCACGCACACGTCGACGGCATCGACTGGTATTGGCCCGCCGGCGAAGATCCGGCGTCGGCGCCCGAGCCCGCGCAGCGCGCCTGGCTGCTCGCACCGTTCGACCCGCTGGTGTGGGACCGGCGGCGCTTCGAGCGCTTCTGGGGTTGGCCGTATCGCTTCGAAGCCTACACGCCCGCAGCCAAGCGCAGGCTGGGTCACTACGCGCTACCCCTGCTGTGGCGCGAGCAGGTGGTGGGTTGGGCCAACGTGGGGGTGGAAGCCGGCGCGATGCGGGTCGAGGTCGGGTTTGTCGGCCCGCGCATCGGCGAGCCGGCGTTCGCCGCGGCGATGGACGACGAACTGCATCGGATGCATGCCTTCCTCGGGCTGGCGCCGCTGGCCACTGCCGGGCACGCCGCGGCGGCGTGAGCCGCACAGGCGGGGCCGATCGGGCGCGGTCGAGGCCGCTTCAGCCGCTTCAGCCGCTGCTGCGAGCGGCGAGCAAGGCGTCGGCCACCTCCGCAAAACCAGCACCGCGCTCGCCGCGCGCGAGGACCGCCGGCCACACCGTGAGCTGCGCGCGAAAGCGCAGCAGGTTGGCCACGCCCACGCTCAACGGGAAGCGCGCGAACATCTCCTGGTCGTTGGTCGAATCGCCGACGTAGACCCAGCGGCCGATCTCGGCGTCGAGGTCGGCGCCGAACAGCCGGCGCACGATCCAGCGCGCGCCGGTGAACTTGGTGTGCTCGCCCAGCCAGCCGTTGATGTGGATCGAGCTGACGGTGGCGTTCAGCCCCTCGGCGCGCATGATCGCCACCACGCGCGCGATGCCGGCCTCGTCGAGGTGGACGAACTCGCTGTGGTCGATCGCGATGTCGGTGGCGCGGCCGACGCTGTCGGGCGAGACCGTCGCCCCCGCCACCTCGCGCACGATGCGCGCTGCCACCTGCTGCAGCCGCGCGAAGTTCGCGCGGCGGGTGGCTTCGTCCTGCGCGAACTCCACGCGCAGCGCCTCGCCCTCGCGAAACAGCGCCACCGCGCCGTTCTCGGCGACGATCGCCGGCAGCGTGCCGTCGCGCACGAACGGCTCGCTCCAGCCCATCGGCCGGCCGGTGATCGCCACCACCGGCACGCCGGCGGCGTGCAGGCGCTGCAGCGCGGCGCGCGCCACCGGCTCGACGGCGCCGTCGCGGGTGAGGGTGTCGTCGATGTCGGTGAGCACGCCGCGCACCGCGCGCCAGCGCGCGGGGTCGACGCGCTCGAGAGGGGGCGGAAGGGGGGTGGCGGTGCCCATCCAGGGAGTGTCACATGCGCGCCGGCCTGCTAAGATTCGCGCCGGTTCCGAGGAGCGTTGCAAGGCCCGCCAGGTCCCAGGCTCGGAACCCTACACGTTGCAACGGCGCTCACCCGCAGACAGTTCGTGCCGGGTGGGTCTTGTCCCCGACACGCGCCCTGCGGGTTTCATCCATCGATGGAGCCGAGATGAACGCTGTCCTCAAACCCCTGCACACCGACCAATACGCCGTGGCCGACCTGTCGCTCGCCGACTGGGGCCGCAAGGAAATCGCCATCGCCGAGAGCGAGATGCCGGCGCTGATGGCGATCCGCACCGAGTACGCGAAGAGCCAGCCGCTGCAAGGCGCGCGCATCGCCGGCAGCCTGCACATGACGATCCAGACCGCGGTGCTGGTCGAGACGCTGCAGGCGCTGGGCGCGCAGGTGCGCTGGGCGTCGTGCAACATCTTCAGCACGCAGGACCACGCCGCCGCCGCGCTGGTGAAAAGCGGCACGCCGGTGTTCGCCTACAAGGGCGAGTCGTTGAAGGATTACTGGGACTACACGCACCGCATCTTCGAGTTCGGCGCCAAGGGCTCGGAAGGCGAAGGCCCGAACATGATCCTCGACGACGGCGGCGACGCCACGCTGCTGATGCACCTGGGCAAGCGCGCCGAGAAGGATGCGTCGGCGATCGCCTCGCCGAAGAGCGAAGAAGAGCGCGAGCTGTTCGCCGCGATCAAGGCCAAGCTGGCCGCCGACCCGGCGTGGTACTCGCGCAAGGCGGCGCAGATCATCGGCGTCACCGAGGAGACCACCACCGGCGTGCACCGCCTCAAGGAGATGAGCGCCAAGGGCACGTTGCTGTTTCGCGCGATCAACGTCAACGACTCGGTCACCAAGAGCAAGTTCGACAACCTGTACGGCTGCCGCGAGAGCCTGGTCGACGGCATCAAGCGCGCCACCGATGTGATGGTGGCCGGCAAGATCGCGCTGGTGTGCGGCTACGGCGACGTCGGCAAGGGCAGCGCGCAGGCGCTGCGCGCGCTCTCCGCGCAGGTGTGGGTGACCGAGATCGACCCCATCAACGCGCTGCAGGCGGCGATGGAAGGCTACCGCGTGGTGACGATGGACTACGCCGCCGACAAGGCCGACATCTTCGTCACCTGCACCGGCAACAAGGACGTGATCACCTTCGCGCACATGGCCAAGATGAAGGAGCAGGCGATCGTCTGCAACATCGGCCACTTCGACAACGAGATCGACGTCGCCGGGCTCGAGCAGTGCCGGTGGGAGGAGATCAAGCCGCAGGTCGACCACGTGATCTTCCCCGACGGCAAGCGCATCATCCTGCTGGCCAAGGGCCGCCTGGTGAACCTGGGCTGCGCCACCGGCCACCCGAGCTACGTGATGTCGTCGAGCTTCGCCAACCAGACGATCGCGCAGATCGAGCTCTTCACGCACCGCGACTTCTATGAGCAGGGCAAGGTCTACGTGCTGCCCAAGCACCTCGACGAGAAGGTGGCACGGCTGCAGTTGAGCAAGCTCGGCGCGATGCTGACCGAACTCACCGACGAGCAGGCGGCGTACATCGGCGTGCCCAAGCAGGGGCCGTACAAGGCCGACAGCTACAGGTATTGACCGCGCAGCAGCCGCGGGAGTCCGCGGCCGCCACGCGGTCGGGTCCATCGATCAGGAGCAAGTGATGCACATCGTGTTCTACGGCGCCGGCGGCATCGGCGGCTACTTCGGCGCCAGGCTGCTCGCCGCCGGCATCGACGTCTCGTTCGTCGCGCGCGGCCGCCACGCGCAGGCGATGCGCGAGCACGGCCTGCGCGTGAAGAGCCCGCTCGGCGACGTGCAGGTCGCCGCGCCGTCGATCAGCGACGATCCGGCCGCGCTGCCCAAGGCCGACCTCGTGGTGTTCGCGGTCAAGATGCCCGACGCCGAGGCCGCCGCCGCGCGCCTCGCGCCGCTGCTGAAGCCCGGCACCGTGGTGCTGCCGCTGCAGAACGGCGTCGAGATCGTCGACGTGCTGACCGCCGCGCTCGGCGTGGCGCCGGTGGCGCTCGGCACGGCGCACATCCCGGCCAAGATCGCCGAGCCCGGCGTGATCGAGCACGCCGGCGGCTTCGCGGCGCTGCGCTTCGGGCCACTGCAGCCGGCGCAGCGGCCGGCGCTCGAGGCGTTCGCCGCGGCGTGCGCACGCGCCAAGGTGCAGGTCGAGCTGGTCGACGACATCCGCCGCGCCATGTGGGAGAAGTTCGTGTTCCTGGTCGGCATGTCGAGCCTGACCGCGCTGACCCGGCTGCCGATCGCCGTGACGCGCGCCGACCCCGAGCTGCGCCGCCTGCTGCAGCAGGTGATGGACGAGACCGCGGCGCTGGCGCGCGCCGAGGGCGCGGCGCTGGCCGACGACTTCGTCGCCAAGCAGATGAGCCTGATCGACGGCCTGCCCGCACAGGCCAAGGCCTCGATGGCCAACGACCTCGACGCCGGCCGGCCGCGCGAGCTGCCGTGGCTGGCCGGCGCGGTGGTGCG
>JAJVIL010000052.1 GCA_022072045.1 Burkholderiaceae bacterium
TCGTGCGCGTTCAAGTTGCCCGACACCATCATGCGCAGGTAGTCGGTGATGAACTCGCTGACGTGGTGGTCGCCGCCCACCGTGGGGTACTTCTGGAACAGCGGCGAGTTGTGCGGGTCCTCGACGTCCTTCTCGATCGCCATCAGGCCTTCCTTGCGGGCCTTCTGCAGGATGTCGTACAGCAGCGCCATCAGCTCCATGTAGCGCGCCTTGGTGTACTTGCTGCCCTTGAAGCAACTGACCAGGCCAGCCACCGAGGCCTTCAGCACCTTCATCTGGTTGTTGGCGACGAAGGCGCCGATCGCCGCGCCCATGATGGTCACCATCTCGAACGGCAACGCCTGCAGCACGACGCCGATATTGCCGCCGTGCGCGATGAACACGCCGAACACGCAGCCCAGCGCGACAACCCAGCCGATGATGACGAACATGATCGCTTTCCGCGCGGCCGCGCCCTGGCCGGGCGTGCACCGCTACAGCCTTATCGGCGCATGGCGCAGGCTCTTGAGCGGCTTGCCGGCGGACTTCGGGGCCGCCGCGGTCGCCGTCGCGGCGACGCCGGTCGCCTCAAGAAGAAACGGCGCGTCGCCGAAGCGCCGCGCCGCAAGGGCACCAAGGAGGTGCCGCTAGGAGGAGACAAGCAGAGAAACTGGAACCAACCGTGATGTGATCTCGGCGGATCCGCCCCGATTCTGAACCGGGTCGGCCGCGGGAGTCAGTGAATTTCCAACGATGCGCGCAGGGAACCGGCCTGCCGCCCCTTGCCGGCGCGTGCCGGCGGGTTGCACAGGCCGCACACGTAGTGGCGCGCGATCTCGTGCGGGTGGGTCACGAAGTGGCCGCCGCACTTGGAGCATGCGGTCATCGTGAGCATGCCGTTGTCGACGAACTTCACCAGCCGCCAGGCGCGGGTGACCGAGAGCTGCGGATCCAGGCCCTGGGCACTGATCTGTTCGAGGTAGAGCTTGTAGGCCTTGATGACGACGTCGATCTCGTCGAGCTCGGCGGCCTTGTTGAGGTACTCGTGGATGTTGAGGAACAGGCTGGCGTGGATGTTGGGCTGCCAGGTCATGAACCAGTCGGTCGAGAACGGCAGCTGACCCTTGCTCGGGCTCTTGCCGGCGACCTCCTTGTACAGGCGCAGCAGGCGCTCGTAACTCAAGTCGGTCTCGGACTCCAGCACCTGCAGCCGCGCGCCGAGCTGGATCAGCTGCACGGCGCGTTCGATCTGCCGG
Organism: Burkholderiaceae bacterium; assembly: GCA_022072045.1. Lineage (GTDB taxonomy): Bacteria > Pseudomonadota > Gammaproteobacteria > Burkholderiales > Burkholderiaceae_C > JAEUPI01. The sequence continues at coordinate 1,236 of JAJVIL010000052.1, forward strand.
GCTTCGGTGAGGATGCTCTTGACTCGCATGGGGCCCTCCGGCGTCGGCGTTGTCGTGGTGGTCAGGCGGCTTCCTGGTGGCGCCCGGCCATCAGGATCGACGCATGCAGGCGCGACACGCCGTCGTTGGCCGCGGGCTTGCCGTGGTTGGTGAGCAGGCCCCACACCATCTCGTCGTCGCAGCGCACGCGGCACAGCAGCGTGTTGCACGAGGCGATCTTCATCATCTGAGCCGGCGTCAGTGCGTCGATCAGCGCCGCGCTGTCCTCGCCGAGGCCCAACCGGAACAGCGCCTGCTCGCGGTCGGCGCGGATCAGGGTCTGCGCCAGCATCAGGTAGGACAGGTTGGCTTCGCGGATCTCGGCGAGTACTTGGTCGGCGGTCATTCGATTTGCTCCTGGCCCTCGAGCCTTCTTCGATGGCTGCCACTGTAGGGGGCGGAATTGGCACGCAACATCGGCGTGATTCGGGACCTTGAGTCCCGAAAGTTCCGAGACCGATGTAGGAACCGCACCGACAGCGCGGCGTGCGATCCTCACGCCAGGATGGGGCGCCGAACTGGGCCGCCCGCACCGGCTTCCTCGGGCGATCGAACACCGTGCGCGGCCCGATCATCGACGGCATGACGAGCCCTTCGAGCATCGATGCGGCGCGCCCGGGCGCGCTCGTCGTGATCGGCGGCGGTACCTCGATGCCGCACCACCACAGCGCGCATGCCGAGCGGACCGCGCAAGCCAAGCTGCGCTCGAGCCTGCCGGCGGCGGCGCGCGTGCTGGCGTGGCACCGCGATGCCGGACTGCGCCAGGCGTACCAGATCGAACATCCGGCCTCCGAATGGCAATCCTTCGATGACGAGGGCAGCCTGCGCGATTGCAGCGGCGTGTTCGATCTGATCGTCCTCGGCCAGGGACTCGATCCCTTCGACGATCCGGCTGCGGTGCTGAAGGCGCTGCGCTCGCGCGCCCATGCGCGCACCGCGCTGGCGCTCAACCTCGCACACGACGCTTCGCTGGCCATGCTGCAGCGATTCGTCGAGGCCGACTTGACCGACAGCGCCGACGGCCCGCTGGCCGGCCGGCCGCTGCGCCATCGCAGCCTCGCCTCGGCAACCAAGTTGCTGATGGACGCCGGGTGGATGCCCACCCTCGCCGACGCCGTGTGGGACGAGCCGCGTCACGACGCCGTGGCGCAAAGTGCTCTCGCGTTGGCAGCGGCCGTCGGCGTGCCGGCCGCCACCGCGCAGCGCCAGTGGCGCATGCAGCGCGCCATCGTGCACGCCAGCGCCCCGTTCGACGACACGGCGCAGCCCGGCGAGGCACCCGTGCGCCCCGATCAGGCCAGCATCGCCGTCGTGGTGCCCACCACGCGCGACGCCCAGCTGCGCGTCAACGTGGAGTGCTCGCCCGGCCTGCAGGAGATCGGCGCGCGCGTGATCTCGGTGCGACGCGCCGGCAGCGCGGCCGATGCGCTGCAGCACGCCCTGCCGCACCTGCACGAGGACTGGGTGCTGCTGTGCCACCAGGACGTGTACTTTGCCCGCGGATTCGGCAAGCGCCTGGCCGCGCTGCTCGCCGGCATCCAGGCGCCTCAGCGCCCGCGCACGCTGATCGGGTTCGCGGGCATCGCCGTCAATGCCAGCACGAACGGCTATGAACACGCGGGCTTCGTGATCGACCGCACGCACCGCTTCGACAACCCGGGCAGCGACACGGCCACCTCGATCGACGAACTGGCGCTGGTGCTGCCGCGCGAGTCGCCACTGCGCATCGACTCCACGCTCGGCTGGCACTTGTGGGCCACCGACCTTTGCCTCCAAGCAATCTGCACGCACCGGTTCTTTCCGCGAATCGTGCGGCTGCCGCTGTTCCACAACTCGCACACCGATCACACCCTGCCGGCAGCGTTTCATCGATCTGCGGCTTCGCTGTGCGCCAAGTACTCCGACTTCGGGCCGATTCACACGCTGTGCGGGGTCATCGACGAAGCATCCCTCGCACGCTCACGGAGTCCCGCCACATGACCACGCTGACCACGCTGATCCCTGCCTACAAGGGCGAGTACCTGGGCGAGGTCTTCCTCGGGCTACGCACGCAGTGCTTCACCGATTTCCGCATCGTGCTTTCGGACGACAGCCCGGGTGGCGCGATCACAGACCAGATTCGGCGCGGTGCCTTCGATGCATTGATCGACCGCCTCGACCTGACGGTGGTGCAAGGTCCGCGGCTCGGCGCATTCAAGAACATCCAGCACCTGCTGCGACACTGGGGAAGGCAGACGCCGCTCGTTCACCTGCACATGGACGACGACGTGATCTATCCTGATTTCTACCGCCTGCACGCGATGGCCCACGCCAGCCTGCCACTGGGCGCCTCCGTGAGCCAGCGCTGGTTGACCGGGATCGACGGCCGGCCGGTTGCCGCGCTGCCGCTACCCGAGGCAGTGGAGCAGCATTCGCACCGAGTGCTGGCGATCGGCGGCGACGCGCTGCTCGCGTCCACGCTTCCGCATTGCCAGAACTGGCTCGGCGAGTTCAGCAACACTGTCCTGGCCCAAGCGGCGGTCCACCGCCTGCTCGCCGCTCGCATCGGCGACCTCTCGTACTATGGGCTGGCCGACATCGGCGTGCTTCTCGATGTATCCGAGCAAGCATCGATCGCCTTCCTGCGTGACCATCTGAGCGGCTTCCGCAGCCACCCGCAGCAGAGCACCGCGCAGACGCAGTCGCACGGACTCAAGTGTGGCTACCTGGCCTGGGTCGCGCTGGCACTCGGTGCACACGGCGTCGGGCGGATCGACGAGGCGCAGCTGCAATCGGCGCTTGCGATCACGTTCCGCAACATCTCGCAGCGCTACGCCAGCGATCCGGCCTTCGCCGACTTCTTCGCGCTGATGCAAGCTCATGCAGCGCGCCCAGCTGATCTGCGCTCGGCGTTCGCCCGATGGTGGCATCAACTGCTGCAATCCCACACAGACTCCTGCGACGAGCCGAACGCCACACTCGCGGCCGCTTGAGCGACCTCCGCTTGAGCGATATCGGCTCGACCCGGCAGGGCCTTCCGATTCAAGTCGTCGCCACGCTCGCCGTCACGGCACCAAGCTTCTCGCACGCGCGCAGCGCGCAACGCGCCACCATCCGCACATCGGCCACCGAGAGGTGCGGACCCAGCGGCAAGCTCAGCACGCGCGCCGCCAGACGCTCGGCACCTGCAAGCGCGGGCCACGAGCCCCCCGCGTAGGCGCCCTGCCGGTGACATGGCACCGGATAGTGGACGCCGCACTCGATGCCCTCGGCCGCAAGCGCGGCGGCCAGCGCATCGCGCGCCCCGTGCTGCACGACCATCAGATGCCACACCGGCTCACAGCCGGGGCGCACCGGCGATGGCGCCAGCGGCGAGCCGCGCAGCACCGCTTCGTACGCCTCGGCCTGCGTACGTCGGTGTGCGTTGTCGGCATCGAGCCGCGGCAGCTTGACGCGCAGGATCGCGGCCTGCAGTTCGTCGAGCCGCGAGTTGACGCCGGCTACGTCGTGATGGTACTTCTGCAGTGCGCCGTAGTTGCGCAGTTGGCGCAGGTGCTGAGCAAGAGCGTCGTCGTCGCAGGTGATCGCCCCTGCGTCGCCCAGCGCACCGAGGTTCTTGCCCGGATAGAAACTGAATGCCGCGGCGTCACCCAGGCTACCGACGCGGCGTCCGTCCTCGCGCGCGCCGTGCGCCTGCGCGGCGTCCTCGATCAAGTGCAGGCGGTGGCGTCGGGTGATCTCGCGCAGTGCCGCCATCGACGCCGGATGTCCGTACAGGTGCACCGCGATAACCGCGCGCGTGCGCGGCGTGATTGCTGCCTCGACCCGAGCCGGGTCGATCAGAAACCCGTCCGGTTCGGGCTCCACCGGCACCGGGCGGGCGCCCACCTGGCCCACTGCCAGCCACGTCGCGATGAAGGTGTGCGACGGCACGATCACCTCATCGCCGGTGCCGATGTCGTACGCCCGCAGGATGAGCACCAGCGCATCGAGCCCGCTGGCCACGCCGACGGCATGCCGCACACCGCAATAGGCAGCGAACTCGGCTTCGAACGCTGCGACTTCCGGGCCGAGCACATAGCGGCCCGACGCAAGCACACGCGCTGCAGCCCGACCGAGGTCGGGTTCGAAGGTTGCATTGATGCGCTGCAGGTCGAGGAACGGAATCATGGGCACCAGCGCGCGCGCATGAACTGCGCATAGTCGCGGATGTAGTCGCTCTCGTCGAACGGCGCTGACGCCAGCACCATGCATACCGAGCCCGAAGAGAAGTTGTCCAGCTCGCGCCAGATCATCGGGCACAAGTACAAACCGTTGTATGAGCGGCTCAGGTGCACCCGCTTCTTGTCGCGCCCGTCGTCGAGCACGACGTCGAAGCTGCCGGACATGGCGATGATGAACTGCTGCAAACCCTTGTGCGCGTGGCCGCCGCGGTCGGAGCCACCGGGTACGTCGTACAGGTAGTACACGCGCTGGATCGGAAACGGCACGTGCCGGTTGCTCTCGATAAACGTGAGGTTGCCGCGCGGGTCGTGGACCTTCGGCAGGTCGAGCATGCGACAGCGCTCGATTGATGGCGCTGCGGCAGCGCTCTCGGTAATCAACGCGTGTGCCGGGGCGCGCGCGTTCAAAGGGTGACCTCGTAGGTGTCGTGCACCACACCACCGGCGCCGAATTCGCTCTTGAACCGGTGCAGTCCGTCGTTGAGCGTCTGGCCGCCGTTCTCGGTGCTGATGCCGAAACTGAAATGGCGCTGTTGCATGGCCTGGGCTTCGGCGATGGCGTGATGAAACACGAAGTCCAGTGCGCCCAGCGCCTGGCCCTCCTCGCTCGATGCGATGTATTGTGCGTGGCTGACCCGCGCTGTCACGAAGAGAACAACGCCCGCGACGACCCGCTTCTCGCACAGCGCAACGCGGCACTGGATCTGCTGCGGAAAGCGCGACGCCAGCAGTTGTACCTCGTCGAGCCGGTGCACCGGTCGCGCGCCATGAGCCCGTGCGAGGTTGGACTGCAGCACTGGCCACAGCCCCTCGAGCCACTCCGACCCCGCGGCCCACAGCAGGCCGGCGCTCTCGGCCTTCTTCAACCCGCGTCGGCGCCGTTCGCTGACCGCCAAGCGCCCGGCCAGGTCGATGCAGCTGGCGAGGTCACAGCGCACGAGCTGCGCGCCGAGGCGATGCAGTGCGTACCGATCGTCCTGCGCCGGCGCCTGGTGGTGGATCGTCGGCACTGGCTTGAAGGTGAAGCGACGTGCGCCGTGATCACGCATCAACGCACACGCCAGCTTCAGCGCCTCGAGCATCGCGCCGCCACGCAGTGCACCCTCGTGCAGGATGCCGCCGTAGGTGATGCCTGGGTGCGAAATCCAATGCGCGGCGTCGCCGCAATCCTGCGCCAGCGGCATGGCTCCGAGCCAGTGACCGCCGTCGCCCTCGAACACCAGCGAGCGATCGACGAAACGATCGCCGTGGTACGACAGGAAGCGGCGGGTGTGCAGGAAGGTGGCGCCGTACGAACGCGCGCACAGCCCGTCCCAGCGATCGGAATCGTCCAGCGCGAACAAGCGCACTCGCATCATGCCGCCATCAGCTCGGCCACACCGAAGCCGCGTGCCCCGAAGTCATCGCCGTTGTAGAAGAGGAACGTGCGCCCCGCACTGCGCACCTCCGCGCCGTAGCAGATGCTGTCGCCGTCCCACTGGCCCGGGCTGACGTCCAGGCCGATGCGGTCGTCTTCGCGCCGCCAGGTCAGTCCGTCCGGGGAGTGCGCGAAGCCAAGGCGGTAGCGCGGCGGTTGTCGGCGGCGGATCGAGTAGTGCAGACGGTAACCGTTGCCGTCGCGGGTCACGAACGGTCGTCCGAAGCCGTGCTCGCGCGCAGCATCGATCGGCATCACGACGCGGCCCTGTCCCGCCCACGAGATGCCGTCGGCGGACTCCAGGTGACGCAGGTCGTACACCGGCATCTGCTTGCCCGCCAGCACTTCCCAACGACTCCCGGCGACGTACCACATGCGAAAGTGCCCATCCTCCCGGCGCACGAAGGCTCCGCCGCGGATGTGCAGCTCCTCGCTCGAACGCTCGAGGATCGGTGTGCTGCGCAAGCGTCGGAAGCTGTCGCCGTCGTCGTCGCTGATTGCCAGTCCGGTCAGGAGTCGGTAGCGAATGCGGTGACACAGCTCGAAGCCGACGTAGTACAGAAGGAGCCGACCGTCGTCGACCCGCACCACCGACGTGGGAAACACGCCGTTGTCGTCGAAGCAGCCTGGCGCGCCTGCGTCGAGCACCGGCGTACGCGCGCTGCGAAGCACGCGCACGGGGTCGACTGGATCGACATCGACCCAGCCGATACGGCCCACGTTGCCGCCGTCGCGGCATTGCACGTACAGGCGCAGGCTACCGTCGCGGCGCTGCAAGGGTGTCGGGCAGGTGGCGTGCGTGCGCGCCCAATCCAGCGATCCGTCCGGGCCCCAGACGAGCCCGCGCTTGGTCCACCTCACGCGACAACCTTGAAGAGCCGCGGGGCACTGACCCGAGCGGGCTCGGGCTGCTCGGTCTTGAACAGAGCACCGTCGGCGGTGTCCTTCATCACGACGGTATTGGGCCCGACCCAATTGTCGCGCCCGAGCCTGACGTTGTTGGCCAGCGTCGCGTTGACGCCCAGGAAGCTCGATCTGCCAATGCTGCAGAAGCCAGACACCACGACGTGCGACGACACGAAGCAATGGTCTTCGATGGTGCTGTGGTGACCGATGTGGTTGCCGCTCCACAGCACCACGTTCTCGCCGATCCGCACGAACGGCTGCACTGTGTTGTCTTCGAACACGAAACAATGCTCACCGATCTGCACGTTGCGCCAGACGAAGGCGCGCGGGCTGATGTAGGAGGCCAGTGCGTAGCCGCGCGCCTTGGCCTGTGCAGCCAGCCTGGCGCGCAGCCGATTGAGCTGGGTGTAGGTCACCGCGGCGAAGAAGGCGTGGTTGGACGGCGCAAAGTGCCGCTCCAGCGTCTCGAACGGCACCACAGGCAGGCCATTCAACTCATGGCGTCCGAGGAACGCTTGCTCGACCGTGAATCCCACGACTTCGTACGACGAATCGGCGTCGAAGTACTCGCGCGCGATCTCGGCAAAGGCCGAATCGCCGCCGATCACGAGCTTGTTCGACTTCTCCATTGGCGCCTCACGGTCTGCGGATCAGGATGTCCTCGCGGCGGTTGCCCATCGGCAGATCAGGTGGCTGCGGCAGCACCCACGCATGAAAGCCCTGTGCCCGCGCGCGCGCGAGCAAGGCGAACACGACGCAGTCGTCCATATGCCCAGGCTCCAGGCGGTTGAACCGTACCTCGGGCAGCTCGTCGCTGCCGGTGTAGCGTTGGTGCGTATCGGCGCCGTCCGGGCTCGCGAAGAACCGCTTGCGCATGGTCTGATTCGGCACGTCGCCGATCAGCAACTCGCCGCCGTGTGCCAGCAACCCGAGGCCGGCATCGAGGAACTGAAACACGTTGCCTTCGGCGAACACGTACTGCACCACGCTGTAGGCGACGATCGCGTCGAACGTCCCGGCCCACTCGTGCAGTTGCGCCTGCAATGCCTGGGGGAATCTACCAGGAACCTTGCAGACATGTGGCTCGTCGGGTAGCAAGGCAAGCATCTCGGCGCTGTCGACCCAGACCAAGCCGCTTCCCGTTTGAGCGCTATGCGCGGCCAGCATCAACGGCAGGCGGCTGCACCCCGGCCCCACTTCCATGACCCGGCCATCGCGGCGCTGCAGGCTGCTCATCTTGGCCAGCACGTCGCGGAAGATCGCCTCCTCCTTGCCCTCTCGGTAGCTGTCCGGGAACCCGACCTTCTCGTGCCGGCTCAGGTGCAGTTCGCCGGCGAGCACGCGAAAGGCCTCGAAATCGAGCTTGTCGAAGCGAGGCGGGTCCACGGTCATGCCGCATCAGGCCGCGGCCTGCACCGCTACGGATGCAGGGGTCGTCCGCTGCACGCGATACAGCCAATCGGCTCCAGGCGCATCGTCGGGCAGTTCGAGGCCCGCGCTCATCGTGCGCGCCGTCATGCGCTCGCGCAGCGTGGTCGCCACCTTGACGAGCGTGACCTTCATGAACGCAGCGCGCTCGCGCGGCGCATCGCGCAACTCGAGGTCGAGGTAGCCCGACTGCTCGATCTGGAAGCGATGCTCGAACCAGCCGAGGTACCAGAACCAGTCGGTGTAGTAGATCCACGAGTTCTCGTTCATCGCGCGCACGTGCGTCGGGTCCTGCCAGGCGGTGGGCGCGTGTTCGTACGGCACCTCGATCTGAAGCTTGCCGCCCTCGCGCAGCAGCTCCAGGGCATGTGTCATCACCCGCGGCAGGTCGCTGACGTGCTCGAGCACGTTGTTGGCGACGATCAGGTCGACCTGGTTCGCCGCAAGTTCCAGCGCACCTGCGGTCGGTACATCGGCTCGCAGCGGCCAGCTCTGCGGCTTCGCCAGATCGAGCACCAGATCTGGCTCCGCGCGCGCCTGCACGTCGATGTTGAGCCAACCCGGCTTGTAGTCCTTGCCCGAGCCGATGTGGATGCGTGTGGGCCGCCACGGCGTCGCCGGGCGTCGCTCGTGGTGCGCGCGGCCGAAGCCGGCCGCGAAGGCCAGCAAGTCGCCGTACGCCTCCACCGGGTCGACCCTGCGGAACTCCTCGATCGCGTGCTGCGCACGTTCGTGATACGCCGCGCCCTTGAACTCGTCGCGAAAGAAGGCTTCGAGAGTCCCCGAGTCGAGCCACGCCACGCAGGGCTCGAACACCGCCTGCGGCCGGCTCGCGGGCCCGCGTTCGGAGATCACCGGCGTCCCGAGCGAAAGGCAGTGCGCCACTCGCACCTGCTCGAAACGGCTCGACTCGTAGAAGGGCATGTTGAGCACGGCCTTGGCCTGGCCGATGAACTGGTCGCGCTCGGGTCCGTACAGCGGCGAGTCGAACAACGACACCTGCACGCCGGCGGATTCGATTCGCTGAATCAGCGCTCGACGGCGATCGTTCATGCTGCCGATGAACAGCAGGTCGATCGGTCGCTCGGCCAATGGTGGCAGCTGCGAAGGCGCAAGGTAGGGCGCGAACCCCATCGATACCAACGGCACCGTATCGGGGTCGCTCGCGTAGGCCGGCACGTTGCCGGCGTCGTAGTCCACCACCGCCGACGCGCGCAGCAGGTTCAGGTACGTCTGCGACACCTGCGCGCCGCCCGCACCGAGTTGCTCGAGGTTGACGAACACGCAGGCATGGCGCTGGCACAACGCGGCATCGAAACCCAGATGCGCACCGAAGACGAAGTTGACGGCGTCGTGGCGCAGCCGGTTCTTGGCCATCGTCACCGTGGCGCCGAAGCGGCGGAACTGCCAACGGAAGTAGCGCGCCGGATCGAGCAGGCCGAGCGAGTGCACATAGCCCAGTGGCTGCACGATGCACAGATGGATGGATGGGAGCTGACTCATCGGCATGATTCGACGGATTGGCGGCGGCGGTCCCGCGACACAAGGTTAGGCGCGTGCAATCGCGGATGAGCCGCCGAGATGCACGTCAATGGGGCGCCAATTCGCGCGGCTTCACGGCTGCGCGGGCAGAGGCGCAGGCGGCTGCCCGGCGACCGCGCGCGCCCACATGCGCTCGTACAGCGCCTCGACGTCGCGCGCGAAACGCCGCCCGTCGAACAGGGCAAGCGTGCGCTGCGCGCACAAGCGGCTGCGCAGTTCGCCACGGTGTCGTGGGTCGCCGGCCAGGCGTCGCACCGTCTGCTCGTAGTGCGTCACGTCGGGACACACCAGCTCCGGCAGATCACTGGCGCGCAGCAGACTGGCCGCGACCCGCTGCGCGAAGGTCTGGCCGACCACCGTGACCGGCGGCACGCCCGCCCACAGCGCCTCGCTCGCCGTGGTGTGCGCGTTGCACGGCCAGGTGTCCAGGAACACGTCGGCCGCGGCCAGGCGCGAAAGATGCTGATCCGCAGGCAACACCGGCGCGAACACCAGGCGCGACGTATCGATGCCGTGTGCCGCCGCAGCGGCCGTGAGCGCGCTTTGCACGTTGGCGTTCCAGCGCAGCAGCCACAGCACCGCAGCGGGCAGCGCGTGCAGGAGCCGACACCAGGTGGCGAACACCTCGCGCGAAATCTTGTAGGACTGGTGGAATCCGCACAGCACGAGCGCTTCGTCGGGCAGACCCCACGTGGCGCGCGATGCCGGCTGCGGCAGCGCGCGCTCGCTGTCGTTGGGCTGGTAGCACAGCGGCATCTGGGCGATGCATTCGCTGAAGTGCGCGGCATGCTCCAGCGGCGTGAGCACCGGATCGCCGATCAGGTAGTCGATGTAGTCGGCGCCGCTGGTGCCGGGAAAGCCGAGCCAGTTCACCTGCAGCGGCGCAGGCCGGTACGCCATCACCTGCATCACGCTACCGGCGGTAGCGCCTTTTGCATCGACCAGGATGTCGATCTCCCGCTCGCGGATCGCGGCCGCCATCTGCGCCATGCCCTGCCCGTGCAGGTCGACGAAGTGCTCGGCGCTGTTGCGCACGCGCTCGCGCAGCGGCGTGCGGTCGTCCGGTCCGGCGGAGAACAGCGTGACCTCGAAGCGCGCGCGGTCGTGCGCCTCGAACATCTGCACGGCAAGCTGGCTGGTGGCGTGCTGGTGGAAATCGGCCGACAGGTAGCCGACGCGCAGGCGGCCGTCGTGAGCGCGTGCGGGCTTGCGTGGCAGCGCCACACACTGCCCCGCCAGATGCCGCGCGTAGAGCCGCGCGACCTTGCACTGCTCGGCGGCATCGCCGACCAGCACGGCATGCACGAAGGCGCCGGTCTCGACCGCTGCCTCGGCCGGTGCCGCACGTACTGCGGCGCGCAGCGTGGCCAGTTCGCGATCGGCCTCGTCCCAGCGGCAGGCCTCGCGTTCCAGGAACGCCAGCAGCGCCCGCGCCGAGAGTTCGCTGCTGCCGAGGCCCAGCACCAGCGCCGTGCGCACACATTCGGCGGCCTCGGCCTTGAGGCCGAGATCCTTGAACGACATGCCCATGCGGAAGTGCGACAGCGCATCGTCGATCTTCAGCGCCAGCGCGGCCATGAACGAGTGCACCGCGCTCTCGTGCCGGCCCAGGCGCTGCAGGCCGACCGCGAGCGACACGTGGTAGGTGTGGTCGCGCGCGGCTGGCGCCGGCAGCGACTGCAGCACCGCGACCGCCTCGTCGACGCGACCGAGTTCCAGCCAGGCATGCGATTCCAGCGTGTAGCCCAGCGTCAGCTCGGGATTCGCCTGCCGCAGCTTGCGCAACCGCGTCACGGCGTTGCGTGGCTGCGCTGCCTTGATCGCGGCGTGCGCCGCCGCCAGCGCGTAGGCGCTGTCGTGCAGCAGATCGGCCGCCCGTTCGTACGACTGCACCGCCCGCGGCCACTGCTCTTTCGACGCGTGGGCACGGCCGTCGAGGAAGTGGCGGTGCGCGCGACGCCCTTTGGCGCTACGGGCTACCGCGGGTTCAGGCAGGGCGAGCGACGACATGGCCGTGAGCAGCTAGGGGTGCCGATCAGCCTAAGCCCTCTTGCGGCCGCGCAGTCCCCGAAACTGGAGCGAGCGCGCCCCGCTGTTCGTCAGTCCGCCGCGGCTGCCGCGGCGCGCATCGCCCGCTCGCGCTCGCGCCAGATCGCCGCCCGCTCGTGTCGACCCAGGCCGTCGTACAACACCGCCAGGTTGTGCGCGGCCAGGAAGCTGCCGCGTCCGGCCACGCTGTCGGGCAGGTCGGGCCGCTCGCCGATCGCCACCGCGCGCTGCCAGGCCGCCTCGATCATCGGCACCAGCGCGGAGCCACGCGCCGGCTCGCGCGCGGCCCAGTCGAGCAGCAGGTCGCCGAGCGTGAACCAGAAATCCGGCGAGTCGCCGAACGACGCCTGCTCGGCGTCGGCGAGCTGCACCGCGCGCGCATGCTGAGCGAGCTTCTTCAGCGTGAACAGAAGCCGCAGCGCCAGATCGTGGCGCCACGGGTCGGCGCGCGACGCCCCCGCCCAGGCGCGCTGGTAGCACGGCAGCGCGTCGCCGAAGGCGCCGCGCAGCTCGAGATCCTTGCCCAACTGATAGTGATAGTAGATGTCGTCCGGCCGCTCAGCCAGCGCGCGTCGCAGCAGCGCCTCGTTGCGGCCCTGCTTGGCGCGCATCGCGTCGTCGAGGTAGCCGTCGTGCAGCACGGTCACGGGCAGGCGCCGGCGCGGCCAGTGCGCCTGCGGCTGCTCGTGGATGCGCCCTTGGTAGCGTGCACCGCGCGGCAGCACGCGCGACAGCCAGCTCGCCGAGCGCGCGGCCCGCGCCGCATCGGCACCGTAGAGGTTGTCGACGCGCAGCACGCCCACATGGGCAGGTGGCTCGTGGCGCAGCGCGTGCAGCGCCGTGGCGCCATCCACCAGCCACTCGTCGGCATCGAGCACCAGCGCCCAGTCGGCATCGGCAAGGTCGAGCGCGGCGTTGCGCGCGGCCGAGAAGTCGTCGCACCACCGGAACGTCTCGACCCGTGCACCGGCGCGCCGCGCCATCTCGGGCGTGGCGTCGTCGGAACCCGTATCGAGCACCCACATCGCATCGACGTGCGCGCGCACGCTGAACAGACAGCGCTCGATGCAGCGCGCCTCGTTGCGCGCGATCGTCACCAGGGCGAGGCTGTTCATCACGCGATGGTGGTGCCATGCCCGCGACCGGACAAGCCGAGAAAAGCGCCGCGAATCGCGCCCAGTTCGCCGCGCCGAGCGCAATCGTTCACGTTCCGATCGCCAGAACTGGACCGGAAACCCCCTCAAGTTCGCTTTGCCCGCCTCCGATAAGGCAGCCAACGCCTCCCGCAAGGGGGACGTGGTCCGGTTGGACGACCTGAAGGGCTGCAACAGGCCCACAGCGACTCCGGCGTCGGGCAAACCCGGCGGCTGAAGAGCCGGATTCGTTTCAACTTGAAGGAGCCTTTCGATCATGTCGATGACCATCAACACCAACGTCGCGTCGCTCAATGCGCAGCGCAACCTGTCGACTTCGAAGGAGTCGCTGGCCGTCTCGCTGCAGCGCCTGTCCTCGGGCCTGCGCGTCAACTCGTCGAAGGACGACGCCGCCGGCCTGGCGATCGCCGACCGCATGAACGCGCAGATCCGCGGCATCAACGTCGCGATCCGCAACGCCAACGACGGCATCTCGCTGGCGCAGACCGCCGAAGGCGCGCTGGCCACGATGTCCGACGTGTTCCAGCGCATGCGCGAACTGGCGATCCAGGCCCAGAACGGCTCCAACGGCACCGGCGACCGCGCCAACCTGAACACGGAGTATCAGCAACTGTCGGCCGAAGTCACCCGCATCGCCGCGCAGACCAAGTTCAACGGCACGGCGATCGTCGGCGCCGGTGCCGGTGCGCAGGTGTTCCAGGTGGGCGCCAACAACGGCGACACGCTGACCATCACCACCTCCACGGTGACCACGGTGGCCGGCGACCTGACGACCGCCGCCAACGCTTCGACGGCCGTGGCCGCGCTCGACACGGCGCTCGATACCATCACGACCAGCCGTGCCACCTACGGTGCCGCGATGAGCCGCTTCCAGTTCGCGATCAGCAACCTGCAGATCACGGGCGAGAACCAGGCGGCCGCCCGCGGCCGCATCATGGACGCCGACTTCGCTGCCGAAACGGCCAACCTGTCGCGCGCCCAGATCCTGCAGCAGGCCGGCGCGGCGATGGTGGCGCAGGCCAACCAGCTGCCCAGCCAGGTGCTCGCGCTGCTGCGCTGACGCGCCGAGACACACGCCCGCACGGCGTGTCTCGAATGGCCGCCCCCGGGCGGCCATTCTTCTTTGCGCGGCGCCGCATCGAACTGGACGGTGAAACGCCGTCACATCGCTCGATCCTCGGCGCGCCTGCGGCCGAAAACTCCTGCAAGCAGGCACCTTGCCTGAACCCCGGCGAGCCCGCGCGAGCGGGGAGCCCAATGCCCAGGAGTCCGTATGCCGCAGACGATCAACACCAACGTCTCGTCGCTGAACGCGCAGCGCAACCTGTCGACTTCGAAGGAGTCGCTGGCCGTGTCGCTGCAGCGCCTGTCCTCGGGCCTGCGCGTCAACTCGTCGAAGGACGACGCCGCCGGCCTGGCGATCGCCGACCGCATGAACGCGCAGATCCGCGGCATCAACGTCGCGATCCGCAACGCCAACGACGGCATCTCGCTGGCGCAGACCGCCGAAGGCGCGCTGGCCACGATGACCGACGTGCTGCAGCGCATGCGCGAGCTGGCGGTGCAGGCCCAGAACGGCTCCAACGGCACCGGCGACCGCGCCAATCTCGACACCGAGTACCAGCAGCTCTCGGCCGAGATCACGCGCATCGCCGCGCAGACCAAATTCAACGGCACGGCGATCGTCGGCGCGGGCGCCGGCAGCAAGACCTTCCAGATCGGCCCCAACAACGGCGACACGCTGACCATCACCACCGCCACGGTCACCACCGTCGGCGGCGATATCACCACCGCCGGCAATGCCTCGACCGCACTCGACGCGATCGACACCGCCCTCGACGCCATCTCGACCAACCGCGCCACCTACGGCGCCGCGATGAGCCGCTTCGCCTTCGCGATCACCAACCTGCAGATCACCGGCGAGAACCAGAGCGCCGCCCGCGGCCGCATCATGGACGCCGACTACGCCGCCGAAACCTCCAACCTGGCGCGCGCGCAGATCCTGCAGCAGGCCGGCACCGCGATGGTGGCGCAGGCGAACCAGCTGCCCAACCAGGTACTGACACTGCTGCGCAGCTGAGGGTGACGACCACGCCGCCGCCGTCGCCGGCGGCGCATCGCGCCCCGCCGTTCGCACGCCGGGGCGTGAACTTGTTCACTCAAGTCCGCGCCAACCCCGCCGATAGACCGTAGGCGAAAGCAGGTATTGCCATGGCCACCCTCTCATCGCCAGGCGTCGGCAGCGGACTGGACGTCAACAGCATCGTGACCCAGCTGGTCGCGATCGAGCGCCAGCCCATCGTCAAGCTGCAGACGCAAGCCACGGCGCTGCAGACCAAGCTGTCGGCGTTCGGCAAGGTGCAGTCCGATCTGTCGGCGCTGCGCGATGCCGCCTCGGCGCTCACCAGCCCGAGCACCTGGAACCAGACCATCGGCACGTCGAGCGACACCGCGGCGGTCGGCGTGACCACCGACGCCAACAATCGCCCGGGCAGCTACAGCGTGCAGGTGTCGCAACTCGCGCAGGCGCAGACCAACATCTCGGCCACCTACGCGTCGGCCAGCGAGCTGGTCGGCGAAGGCACGCTGCACATCGAGCTGGGCACCTGGGAGGGCGCTGCCTTCACCGCGAAGCCCGAGACCACGGCCATCGACATCACCGTCGGCCCACCGGCGCAATCGCTGGCCGCGGTGCGCGACATGGTCAACGCGGCCAACGCCGGCATCACCGCCACCGTGCTCACCGATGCCTCGGGCGCGCGCCTGGTCTTCACGTCGAGCACCACCGGCGCCGTCAACGGCTTCAAGGTCACCGTCACCGACACCGACGGCAACAATGTCGACACCAGCGGCCTGTCGGCGCTGGCCTACGACCCGTCGGTCGGCGTCGTCACGATGGGCCGCGCACTGGCCGCAGCCAACGCCTCGGCCCTGATCAACGGCGCGCCGGTCACCTCGGCCACCAACACGCTGGCCAACGTGGTCGACGGCATGACCCTGCAGTTCAAGCGCGTGACGACCGACCCCGTGCAGGTCACCACCGCCTCCGACAAGGACGCGATCCGCAAGAAGATCGAGGCCTTCGTCAAGGCGTACAACGACCTCAACACCGAGCTGGCCACGCAGACCCGCTACGACGCCGCCAGCAAGACCGCCGGCACGCTGCAAGGCGACAGCGCGGCGGTGTCGCTGCGCAGCAACCTGCGCACTACGCTGTCGGGCACTTCGGCGGCGTCGACCGTGTTCACCCGGCTGGCCGACATCGGCTTCGATGTGCAGCGCGACGGCACGATCAGCTTGAACAGCACGAAGCTCGACAATGCACTGGCCAATCTCGGCGAGCTGAAGAAGCTGTTCGCCAACAGCGACACCGTGACACCGGCGAACAACGGCTTCGCGACCGTGTTTCGCCAGTTCGCCGACCAGGCCGCCGGCGTCGACGGCTCGCTGGCCACGCGCAGCGAAGGCATCCGCGACAGCATCAGCCGCAACGAGAAGCGCCAGGCCGAGCTGCAGACCCGGGTCGATCAGGTCGAGGCCCGCCTGCTGAAGCAATACACCGCGCTCGATGCCCAGATGGGCCAGATGCAGAGCCTGTCGAACTACGTCACGCAGCAGATGACGCTGCTGACGCTCAACAGCGCCAAGAGCTGAGCCTCGCGACGACATATCGCCCTGCGCTGCGCGCGGCGGCGGCCATTGCGCTCCGACTCCGAGCCAGGCAAGACACCGGGGTAGTCGACGACGCCCCATGAGCGGCAGCCGGTCGCTGCATTTCTACCCCGCGGATCGCTCAAGTCCATTTGCGAGGCCGCCGATAACGAAGGCATCCCGCACGAACCCCGAAAGCGACTGCGCCGATGTTCGCCAGCCCCCAATCTGCCACCCGCTCGATCGCCGGCCTCTACCAGGAGGTGCAGGTCGACACCGGCGTGTCGGGTGCGAGCCCGCACCGGCTGATCGATCTGCTGTTCGAAGAGTTCCTCGCGTCGTGCGCGCGCGCCCGCGGCGCGATCCGCGCACGCGACGTGCAGGAGAAGGGGCGCGCGATCGGCCGCGCCGTGCGCATCATCGAGGAGGGTCTGCGCGGCGGCCTCAACATGCAGGGCGGCGGCGAGCTTGCGCGCACGCTGCAGGATCTGTACGGCTACGTCAGCCTGCGCCTGACGCAGGCCAATCTGCACAGCGACGACGCGCTCGTCGCCGAATGCGTGTCGCTGGTGCAACCGATCCACGATGCCTGGCGCGCCATCGCCCCGCGCGAAGCGGGCGCGGTCGGCTCGTCCACGCCGCAGTGACCCACTTTACCGACGAGGGCCACGCATGAACACCCCCTTGCTCAACTACTACGAGGCGATCGAGCGCGCCAGCGCCGACATGCTCAACGCCGCGCGCGCAGGCGACTGGGACATGGTGGTCAAGCTCGAGGGCGCCTGCGGCCTCTTGATCAGCCAGCTCAAGCAGGCGGCGCGCGGCGAGACGCTGCAACCCGCCGACGCGCAGGCCCGCACCCGCATCATGCAGCGCATCCTGCTGCGCGACGCCGAGATCCGCCACCTGGCGGAGCCGTGGCTCGAGCAGATCGACGGCATGCTGTCGGGACGGCCGCGCACGTTGCACTGACGCACCCGAGGAGGACGCAGCATGTTCCTCGACACCCAACCGGCCGCGCTGGCCGCCAGCGGCGGCATCGACCCCTACGCCGAGTTCCGGCTCAGCCAGCCGCGCGAGATCGCGGCGTTGCTCAAGCAACTGGTGACCGATGCCACCCCGGTGATGCTGTCGGGCCCCGACGCGATCGGGCTGACGACGGTGATCTGGACTCTCGACACCGCGCAGCAGCGCATCAACTTCAGCGCCGACGCGCGCAGCCCGCAACTGCAGCGCCTGATCGAGCTGGAGGAGGCGACCTGCGTCGCCTACCTCGACGCGGTGAAGCTGCAGTTCGACGTCGACCACCTGATGCTGGTTCACGGCAGCGACACCTGCTCGCTGCAGGCCGACCTGCCGCGCGAGATGTACCGCTTCCAGCGGCGGCGCAGCTTCCGCGTGCGCACGCTGGGCCGCGGCACGCCGACGGCAATGCTGCGCCACCCGTCGCTGCCCGACATGCAACTCGCGCTGCGCGTGCTCGACGTGTCGATCGGCGGCTGTGCGCTGATGCTGCCCGCCGATGTGCCGCCCTTGGCCGCGGGGTCGGAGATTCGCGGCGTTCGCATCGAGCTCGACCCCGACACGCGCTTCGATACCGACCTGCAGTTGCACCATGTCACGGCGATCCAAAACCCGTCACGGGGGTCCAGATTGGGCTGTGAATTCATGCACGTGCAGCCGCCGGCCCAGCGCGCACTGCAACGCTACATTGACCAGACACAGAAGCGCAGGCGCCTGCTCTCTCTCGACTGAAACCTCGGCGCGGCGCCGACCCTGCGACTGACATGAAGCCAGCGACGCCAGCCACCCGACAGCGCGGATCGACCCTGATCGATGTCTGCGCCGCCTGCGTGATGGGCAGCGTCACGATGGCGCTGGCGTTGCCTTCGTACCAGAGCTACCTCGAGCGCACCGGTCGCGCCGACGCGGTGACCGCGCTGCAGCGCGTGCAGCAGGCGCAGGAACGCTACCTCGCGCAGCACGGCCAGTACGCGCTGCGCATCGATCAGCTCGGCCAGGGCGTGCCCGTGCTCAGCGAGCGTGGGTTGTACCGCATCGCGATGTTCTCCGACGGCCCCGACAATTTCGAGGCCCGCGCCACCGCGCTGCTCGACGGCGAACAGGCCAAAGACCCGAGCTGCTCGCAGCTCACGCTGCGCGTCACGCACGGCGTGATCGCCTACGAGCCTTCGGCTCGTTGCTGGAACCCCTGATGCGCTCGCGCGTTCTCGCCGCGCGCAGCAGGGCGCGAGGCATCACGCTGATCGAATGCGTGATCGCGGTGGCGATCGTCGCCGCGCTGATGAGCATCGCGCTGCCCTCGTTCGGCGAAGCCATGGCGCGCGCGCGCCTGCGCGCGGCCGCGCAAGACCTCGCGCTCGACCTCGGCAACGCCAGGCTCGAGAGCGTGCGCCCGGGCGCCGGCCTCGTTCATGTGTCGGTGCGCGCGGGCGCTAACTGGTGCTGGTCGGTCGGCACGGTGGTCGACGCCGACTGCCACCAGCCGCCGCAGGGCACGCTGCACGTCGCGCGCTCGGACGACTACCCGGGCGTCGTGTTGACGCGGGGCGTCGACACCCACTTCGACGGCCGCGACACCCTCGCCCCGGCCGGTTTCGCCGCCGAGTTCGAGCTGGCGCAAGGCCAGCAGTTGCGCGTGCAAGTCACGCCACTGGGCCGCGCGATCGTCTGCGCGCCGCAAGGCGGTTCGCGCGACTTCCCGCGCTGCAGCTAGTCAGCGGGCGGCACAGCCGCCCGCGATGGCTGGACTCCGCGTAGCAACGCGCAGCGGAGTCCCTCTTGTGAGAAGGAGCCGGCTTCGCCGGGTCTTCTCACACCGATCAGACTCGCGGAAGAATTGCGAAGCAATTCTTCCGCGCTCACACCTGCATGTTCATGATCTCGCTGTAAGCCTGCACCAGCCGGTTGCGCACCGCGAGCACGCCCTGAAAGCCGATCTGGGCCTTCTGCATCGCCACCATCGTCTGCTCCAGGCTGACCGCCGGGTTGTCGAGTTGCAACTCGCGTTGCAACGCTGCGGCGTGTTGCTGCTGCTGGCTGACCGCGCCGAGCGCCTGCGTCATCGCGCTCTGAAAGCTCGCTCCCGCGGTGGGCGCTGCCGCCGGCTTCGCCAGCGGCGTGCCGTCGGGGCGCAATCCGGCGCGGGCGACGGCCTGCGCGAAATCAAACGGTTTCAGATCGACTCTCATGGCGGCGCGCACGCGGCCAGGATGCTGTTGGCGCAGCGTGACGATGTCACTGTACGCGGGCCGCTCGGCCGCCATGGCGCGAACTGAAACCCGAATTCGGGGCTGTTCACCCCATAGCTCGCCCCCAGCGCACCGAACAATCCGCCCAACTTGCGACACGAGAGACCGGCTGCGCGGCCGCTCGCGCCCGACCCCTGAATGCAATGGACAACGCACTCGCCCCCGCACTGCCCAACGCCCCGCACCGCGCCGGCGGCGTGATGACGCGGCTGACGGCGATCCCCGTCAAGGCGATGGCGACGCTGACGCTCGGCGTCGCCGCGCTGGCTGCGGTGATCGCGGCACTGGCCATGTGGAGCAAGGCCGGCGACTACCGCGTGCTCTACGCCAATCTGTCCGACAAAGACGGCGGCGCCGTCGTCGCGCAGTTGTCGCAGATGAACGTGCCGTACCGCCATGCCGACGGCGGCAACGCGATCCTGGTGCCCGCCGACCGGGTGCACGACGTGCGCCTGAGGCTGGCGCAGGCCGGTCTGCCGCGCGGATCGACCGTCGGCTTCGAGCTGCTCGACAACGCCCGCTTCGGACAGACGCAGTTCCAGGAGCGCCTGACCTGGCAGCGCGCGCTCGAGGGCGAACTGGTGCGCTCGATCAGCGCGCTGTCGGCGGTGCAGAGCGCGCGCGTGCACCTCGCGCTGCCGCAACAGAACGGCTTCTTCCGCGAGCAGCAGAAGCCCAGCGCGTCGGTGCTGGTGCAACTGCACCCGGGCCGAACGCTCGAGCGCGCGCAGGTCGCGGGCATCGTGCATCTGGTGTCGTCTTCGGTGCCCGAGCTGTCGCCCAAGGCGGTCAGCGTGCTCGATTCGAGCGGCACGCTGCTGTCGGGTGCCTCGGGCGACCCAGCCAGCGGGCTCGACGCGCAGCAACTGCAGTACGTGCAGCAAATCGAATCGAGCTACGTCAAGCGCGTGCTCGAGATCATCGAGCCGATCGTCGGCCGCGACAACGTGCGCGCCACCGTCACCGCCGACGTCGACTTCTCGCAGAGCGAGGCGACCGACGAGTCGTTCAAGCCCAACCAGGGCCGCGATGCGGCCGCCGCGGTGCGCAGCCAGCAATCGTCGGAGTCGAGCAACGCCCCGGGCGGCACG
Source organism: Burkholderiaceae bacterium (assembly GCA_022072045.1). Taxonomy (GTDB): domain Bacteria; phylum Pseudomonadota; class Gammaproteobacteria; order Burkholderiales; family Burkholderiaceae_C; genus JAEUPI01. The sequence continues at coordinate 21,987 of JAJVIL010000052.1, forward strand.
CCCTCGGGAATCCCGGGCGCGCTCAGCAACCAGCCGCCGGTGCCGGCCACCGCGCCGATCGCGGGGGCCTCGGCACCGCTGCACGCCGCCGGCGGCGCCGCTGCTGCCGGTTCGGCACGCCGCGACCAGGTCGTGAACTACGAGGTCGACAAGACGGTGCGCGTCACGCGCAACGCCACCGGCACCGTGAAGCGGCTCAACGCCGCGGTGGTGGTGAACCACCGCGTGCTCACCGACGCCAGGGGCAAGACCACGAGCACGCCGCTGTCGAGCGACGAGATCGAGAAGCTGACCGCGCTGGTGCAGGAGAGCATCGGCTTCAACAAGCAGCGCGGCGATTCGGTCAAGCTGATCAACGTGCCGTTCCGCGCCGAGCCGGTACCCAAGGCGGGCGACGCGCTGCCGCTGTGGCAGCAGCCGTGGCTGCTCGACCTGGTGCGCGCCGCCGCGGTGCCGGCTGCGCTGGTGCTGGTGGCGCTGCTGGTGATCGCCGGCGTCATCAAGCCCGCGCTGAAGGCCGCC
>JAJVIL010000026.1 GCA_022072045.1 Burkholderiaceae bacterium
GAGGCGGTCGAGCTGCGCGCGGATCGCGGCCTGCACCTGCGCGGCGTCGCGCGCCGGCTGCCGGGCGTGCACCGCGGTGCTGCCGGCGCACACGCCGTCGTCGTCGCGCACGTCGAGCGCGAAGCCGTCGCCGATTTCGCGCAGTCGCAGCGTCACGCCGATGCGCCGCTCGGCACTCTTGTGTGCGAGCAGCCGGTCCCATGCCATGTCGCGGTTGCGGTGGACCGGCGTGCCGGCGCGCAGGCCCTTCAGCGAGTCGACAGCTTCGTTGGGCACCGCGCGCCACAGGCGGCCGGCGATGCGCTGCGCGGTGTTGACCTGCCAGCCGACCAGGTTGTGCTGCAGGTCGAGGTGCGTCAGGCCGTCGCCGTTGGCCAGCGCGAGGTCGTCGTCATCGAGTTCGATCTCGACGCCCGACGCGCTCACGCGCGCCACGTGGCCGATCGGCAGCCCGGCGTGCTTGGGGCTGTCGAACGCGCCGAGGTCGTCGCTGCGGCCGTTGACGAAATAGTCGGTCGCGCCGCGGTTGAAGTTGCGCTGCGGGTCGGGCGTGAACGCGAAGGTCGTTCGCCCCGACGATGCGCGCCGCAGGTCGCCGCGCCCTTCGAGCAGCGCGTCGAGCAGCCGCCGGTAGTGCGCGGTGACGTTCTTGACATAGCCGAGGTCCTTGTAGCGGCCCTCGATCTTGAAGCTGCGCACGCCGGCGTCGACCAGCGCCGCGAGGTTGGCGCTCTGGTCGTTGTCCTTGATCGACAGCACGTGCTTCTCGTGCGCGATCACGCGGCCCTGCGAGTCGGTCACCGTGTACGGCAGCCGGCACTCCTGCGAGCAGCTGCCGCGGTTGGCGCTGCGGCCGGTGTGTGCATGGCTGATGAAGCACTGGCCCGAGTAGGCGACGCACAGCGCGCCGTGGATGAAGAACTCGAGGTTCGCGCGATCCACCTGCGCGCGCACGTCGCGGATCTGCTGCAGCGTCAGTTCGCGCGCCAGGATGATCTTGGAGAAGCCCACGTCCTGCAGGAAGCGCGCCTTCTCGGGCGTGCGGGTATCGCACTGCGTGCTGGCGTGCAGCTGGATCGGTGGCAGGTCGATCTGCAGCAGGCCCATGTCCTGCACGATCAGCGCGTCGATGCCGAGGTCGTACAGCGCCCACGCCTGGCGGCGCGCGGCCTCCAGCTCGTCGTCGCGCAGGATGGTGTTCAGCGTGACGTAGACGCGCGCGTGGAAACGGTGCGCGTGGCGCACCAGGCGCGCGAGGTCGGGCAGCGCGTTGGGCGCCTTGTCGCGCGCGCCGTATGCCGGGCCGCCGATGTACACCGCGTCGGCGCCGTGGTTGACCGCCTCGATGCCGATGTCGGCGTCGCGTGCCGGCGCCAGCAGTTCGAGCGTGTCGGCGGCCATCGGCGTCAGGGCTGCAGGCGCAGCGCCGCGGCATCGAGCGCGGCCTTCAGCTCGGCGAACGACTTCGTCACCGCGAACTGCGGGAACTGCGCGGCGATCGAATCGGGCGGATGGATGAAGAACCCGGCGTCGGCGGCACCGAGCATCGCGGTGTCGTTGTACGAATCACCGGCGGCGAGCACCTTGAAATTCAGCTCCTTCAGCGCGAGCACGGCCCGGCGCTTCTGGTCGCTCTGACGCAGCTGGTAGTCGACGACGTGGCCTTCGGCGTCGGCGATCAGCCGGTGGCAGAACAGCGTCGGCCGGCCGAGCTGGCGCAGCAGCGGGTCGGCGAACTCGTAGAAGGTGTCCGACAGGATCAGCACCTGGTAGCGCGCGCGCAGGTCGTCGAGGAACTCGTGCGCCCCGGGCAGCGGCTGCATGCCGCCGATCACGCGCTGGATGTCGGGCAGCAACAAGCCGTGTTCGCGCAGCAGCGCGATGCGCTGGCGCATCAGCTTGTCGTAGTCGGGTTCGTCGCGCGTGGTGCGCCGGAACGCCGCGATGCCGGTGCGCTCGGCGAACGCGATCCAGATCTCGGGCACCAGCACGCCTTCGAGATCGAGGCAGACGACCAGCACGGCTGACAACTCCACGATGGCGGCGCGCCGGCCGCGAAGGGCCGCCATGCTACCGCAGCGACTGCTGCCGCAGGCCGCGCGGGGGGCCGACCTCAGCGCTGGCGGGTCAACGCGGCCGCGCGATGCCGGCGCGGCAAGGCGTCATGGTGCGACGGCAGCGACCAGGCGCACCGGCGGAGCGCGGCGCGAGTCGGGCGCGGCGATCGCCGCCTCGAAGACTTCGCGCGCGCAGTCGTGGCAGCAACCGCACGACGATGCGACGCAGGTCTCGTCCTGCAATTGCTCGAAGTTGCGCACGCCGCTGGCCACGGTGCGTTGGATGTCGCGGTCGGAGATCCGGTGGCACAGGCAGACGATCATTTCGGGTGACTCGAAGGCGATGCGTTGCCGGCAACTCTAATCTAAACGCGAATTGCTCGCAATACGGTTCATCCAATTTCCGACACCGGCCTTAACCCCGTCGGCATGAATGGTTCGTTCAACGCCTCAGCCGCCGATCCGAGCCTGCGAAGGGCGACCCAGGCGGCGAGCCAACCGCAGCGGAGACCGTGATGCCGATCGATCGTCGAACCCTGTTGACCAGTACCCTGGCGCTGGCGGCCAGTGGCCTCGTGCCGGCGGCGCGAGGCGCGCCGGCCAGCCACCTGGCGGCCTATCTCGACGAGAGCCAGTTGCGCGAGGCGCTCGAGCGCTGGCAAGCGCGCTCGCGGGCCCAAAGCGTCCCGCCGCGACGCCCGAGCGCCCTCGGTCAGGGCGGCCTGGCGATGAAGGAAGAAGCCGCGAAGGCGGCGGCTCCCGCGGCCGATTCGGCTGCGGCTCAGTCGATCACCAACGTGCAGACCGCCGGCGTCGACGAGGGCGGCATCGTCAAGCGCGCCGGCGACTTCCTGATCGTGCTGCGCCGTGGCCGGCTGTTCACGGTGCGTGTCGGCGGCGACGCGCTGCAGCCGGTGGCCGCGCTCGACGCCTACGCGCCGGGCTCCGACCCGCAGGGCGCCTGGTACGACGAACTGCTGGTGTCGGGCCGCGACGTCGTCGTGATCGGCTACTCGTATGCGCGCGGCGGCACCGAAATCGGCCTGTTCGAACTGCGCGGCGACGGTAGCCTCGCGTACCGCGCGACGCACCACCTGAGGTCGTTCGACTACTACAGCTCGCGCAACTACGCCAGCCGGCTGATCGGCCGCCGGCTCGTCTTCTACACGCCGACCCTGCTGTCACCGTGGGGCGCGCAGCCGTGGCTGCAGTTTCCGGCGTGGCGGCGCTGGCGCGGCGAGGTCGACGCGGCGGGCTTCAAGCGCATCGTGCCGGCCACACGCATTTACCGCACCGACGACGAGTTCGAGCCCGGCCAGCCGCTGGCGCTGCACACGGTGACCACCTGCGAACTCGAAGGCGACGATCTGCGCACCGAGTCCACCGCGGTGCTCGGGCCCGCGGGCCGGGTGTTCTACGTGTCGCAGGGCTCGGTCTACGTGTGGACCAGTGCCTGGCGCCGCGCGGGCGCGCACCGCGCCGAGCCGACGCAGCCGCTGTCGGCGGTGTTCCGGCTGCCGCTGGACGGCGCCGCACCGAGCGCGCTGAAGACTGCCGGCGTGCCGATCGACCAGCTTTCGTTCCTCGAAGACGGCAACCACCTGAACGTGCTGCTGCGCGAATCCGGCCGCGGCGAGGGCATGTGGAGCAGCGAGTCGACCGCCGGCTCGATGGCGCTGCTGCGCGTGCCGCTGGCCGAGTTCGGCGACGGCCGCGGTGCGGCGGGCCGTGAGCACTATCGCCGCGTGCCGGCGGTGCGCGGCCACGCGGTGCAGAACCGCTTCGTCGGCGACTGGCTGCTCTACGGCGGCGGCGCGGCGCGCGGTTTCGACGGCGCAGCGGCCTACGCGCTGCGCTTCGCTGCCGACGTCGATGCGGTGGCGCTGTCGCCCGGCCACGCGGTCGAGCGCATCGAGGCGCTCGGGCGCGATGCGCTGCTCGTGGGCTCGCTCGATGGCGATTTGCACTTCAGCGCGGTGCGCTTGAACCGCGCTGCGGCCCGGTTGGCCGGCCGCCACCTGCAGCGCGGCGTCGCGCAAGGCGAGACGCGAACGCACGGCTTCTTCTACCGCGCGCAATCCGACGACGACGGCGTGCTCGGCCTGCCGGTGCTCGCCGCGGGCGCTCGCCGCGGCGTCCATTCGCGAGCGCAGGGCGCGGCGTCGGTGCTCTTCCTGCGCAACCGCGGTCTGAGCTTCACCTCGCTCGGTGCCTTGAGCGCCAGTGAGGGCGGCGTGCGCGACGACGCCTGCAAGGCCAGTTGCGTCGACTGGTACGGCAACGCGCGGCCGATCTTCCTCGGCGAGCGCGTGCTCGCGCTGATGGGCTACGAGATCGTCGAGGGCCGCATCGAGGGGGGCGGTTGGCATTTCGGCCAGAGCCCCGACACGCCGTGGTTCGAGCGGCTCGTCGAGCGCCGCCGCGTCAGCTTCGCCCCTGGCGGCACCTGGCGCGAAGGCCGCTACTCGCCGTTCGGCAACTGAGGCTCAGCTCACCACGTAGGCCGCCGCCGCGGTGGCGATTAGTGTGCCTTCGTCGTTGATCAGGCGCATCTGGGTCGAGCCGACGCGCCCACCCAGGCGCACCACCTCGGCGCTGGCGGTGAAGTGCTTGCCCAGGCCCGGCCTCAGGTAGTCGACGCGCAGATCGATCGTGCCCAGGCGCGAGTAGCGGTGCATCACCTGCGCAGTCGACTCCTCGGCATGCTTCTCGCCCAGCGCCCACATCAGCGCCACGCCGCCCATGGCGTCGAGCGTGGCCGAGATCACGCCGCCGTGCAGCCGGCCGTGCAGGTGGTGCCCGATCAGTTCGGGCCGCATGTCGAAGCGCAGCGCGGGCGGCTTGGCGGCGACCAGCTTGAGCCCGAGCACCTGGTTGAAGCGGATGTGGACCTCGGCCAGCTTGGTCAGCTCGGCGTCGAGCCTGGCCTGCTCGGCGGCAGTGCGGCGCGGTAGGGGCGTCATCGGCACAGCATAACGGGCGCGGCCGATTCCACCCGGACGGGGTGTCAGATTCCGGCGCGGGCGCCCTCGCGCTGCGCGGCGCGCAGTCGGCGCAGCAATTGCAGCGACTGCGCGAACTCGAAGCGCTGCAGCAGCGCGCGCAGGCGGCGGCTCTCGGGGCCGAGCGCCGCCTGCAGCGCCTCTTGCAGGTCGCGCAAGCGCGCCAGTGCCGCGAAGTCGGCCGCGTCGAGCAGCGCCTCGAACTGATCGAGCTGCGAATCGAGCCAGGCGGGGTCGGCCGCGGGCGCCTCGGTCGTCTGCGAGGGATCTGCCAGCTTCGCATCGATCGCGGCCACCACCTGCGCCAGCTCGCGCAGCAGCGCCTGCGCGCCGGCAGCGAGCTGATCGCCAGCCAAGCCGTCGAGCACGTCGCGTTCGAACGACGCGGCATGCGCGGCCAGCGCCGGCGCGCCGATCGCCGCGCTGGCGCCTTTGAGCGAGTGCGCCTGGCGCCGAACGGCGTCGAGCGTGGCGTGCGTGAGTGGCGCGTTCAGCACTGCAATGCCGTCGCGGTAGCTGAGCGCGAACTGCCGCAGCACGCGCTGGTAGACCTCGGTGCGGCCGGCAAAGTAGCGCGACAGCGCCGATTCGTCGAGACCCGAAGCCGCTGCGGCGGCAGGTTCGTGCGGTGTCGGCGCGACGGTGTTCGCCTGGGGCGCCGGTGTGTCGGCCGACAGCCAGCGCAGCAGCGTGCCATACAGAAGCTGCGGGTCGACCGGCTTGACGATATGGTCGACCATGCCTGCCTGCTCGCAGGCGCGGCGGTCGTCGCCGAACGCATTGGCGGTCATCGACAGCACCGGTGTGTCGCGCTGGATCGGCAGCGCGCGGATCTCGCGCGTGGCCTGCAGACCGTCCATGCCGGGCAACTGCACGTCCATCAGGATCAGGCGGTAGCGCTGGCGGCTGGCGGCCTGCACCGCTTCCTCGCCGGTGAGCGCGACGTCGACCTGCAGCGCCACCGCGCGCAGCCATTCGAGCGCGACCTCGAGGTTGGCCGCGTTGTCCTCGACCAGCAGGATGCGCGCCCCGGCGTGCTGCTCGCGCAGCCGCGCCTCGAGCGAGCGCAGCCGTTGCTCCTCGGGTGCGGGTTCGAGATCGTTGCCGAACACGGTGTCGCCGCTGGAAGCCTCGTGCACCGGTTCGAGCAGCGCGTCGAACCAGAAGCGGCTGCCGTGCCCAGGTACGCTCGACACGCCGGTATCGCCGCCCATCAAGCGCGCCAGGTGACGCGTGATCGCCAGACCGAGCCCGGTGCCGCCGAAGCGCCGCGTCGTCGTGCTGTCGGCCTGCTCGAAGGCGCCGAACACCTTGTCGACCTGGTCGGCCGCGATGCCGATGCCGGTGTCGGCCACCAGGAAGCGCACGCGCAGGGTGGTGGCGTGGTCGCTCGGCACTGCGCTCACCCGCACCTCGATGCCGCCGGCGTCGGTGAACTTGACGGCGTTGCTCAGCAGGTTCAGCAGCGCCTGCGACAGCCGCGTCGGGTCGCCGCGCAGGCGGTCGGGCAGGTCGCCGACTGCGACGTCGATCGTCAGCCCCTTGGCGTGCGCGCGCTCGGCCACCATCGCCTCGGCGCGGCGCAGCATGGCGCGCAGCGAGAAGTTGGTGTGCTCCAGCGTCAGCTTGCCGGACTCGATCTTCGACAGGTCCAGGATGTCGTTGATCACCTGCGACAGGTGCTGTGCGGCGTCGCAGATCTTGTCGAGCCGGTCGGCCTGCGACGGCCGCGGATCGTCGCGGCGCAGCAGGTGAGTCAGCCCGATCACCGCGTTCATCGGCGTGCGGATCTCGTGGCTCATGTTGGCGAGGAACGCGCTCTTGGCGCGCGTGGCGGCCTCCGCATGGTCGCGCGCCTCGGTCAGCTCGGCGTTCAGCTCCTTGAGCCGTGCCTGTGCCTGCTTGACCTGACTGATGTCGGTGGCGAACATGAAGAAGCCGTGCACCGTGCCGTCGCGCGCGTCGGGCACGTAGTCCGCCAGCACCGGCAGCACGGTGCCGCCGGGCGAGCGCGCATCGAGTTCGATGCGGTGCGCGCGGCCGCTCAGCACGTCGGTGGCCAACCCGAGCAATTGGCCGTAGCGCTCGCGACCGAGCACTTCGAGCGCGTGCTTGCCCACCATCGAGACCGGCGTCAGGCCGTACCAGCGCGCGTATTCGGCGTTGGCGAAACGGCAGTGCAGTTCGCGGTCCCAGTAGCCGAGCATGCCCGGGATGTTGGCCGCCAGCAGTCCCAGGAACGACTCCGACTGCTCGGCCCGCGCCGCCGCCCGTTGCAGTTGGGTCGTTTGCGCCTGCACCAGCTCCTCGAGCCGGCTGCGGCTCTGCATCAGCTCGTCGGACGTGTGCTGCGCGTCGGTGACGTCGCGCGAAATGCCGAACACGCCGACCACCCGTCCCTCGCCGTCGTGCAACGGCCCCTTGGTGACCTGGAAGGTCCGTGTTCCCGCCGTCGAGGTATAGGTCTCGCTGAAAGTCAGCGTACGATCCTCGCGCACCACGCGTTCGTCGTTGGCGCGCAATTGCGCTTTCTCGGCCGGGGATAGCGACAGGTCATCCAGCGAGTTGCCGCCTCCAGCCTTGAACGGCAGCGCCTGCAGTGACGCGCGGTTGCGCATCAGGAAGCGGCCCTGCAGATCGCGCGCGAAGATGTCATCGGTCGAACCATCGGCCGCAGAGTTCAGCAGCGCGAGCGTATGCAGCCTGGCGTCTTGCTCGGCATGCCGCGCGCGCGCCGTGTGCAGGCTCCGCAGCAACCAGTACAACAGGGCCGAGGTGATCGCAACGAATGTCCAGCCCTTGACCATCGACACCGTGGTCCGCTGCTGCGGATCGGCCACCAACCACTCGAGCGCGAGGTCGGAGCCGTAGATCCAGAGCGCGGCGAGCAGCGCGTAACCCAGCACCACGGGGAGAGTGCGCCGCCGCGAAGCGCGCGCGAGGCCCTCGGACGTCGGTACTGCTGAGTCCACGGCGTCAGTCCCGCGTGACGGGGGCGGAGGCACCGGGCACGAAGATGCGCAGCGATGCATGCTTGGCTGCGAGTTCTTCGGCGCTGTCGCCATGCCGTTCGGCGATCTCGCGGAAGCTGTCGAAATCCGCCAGGAAGGCGTCGACCACGTCGGGGTCGAGGTGCGTGCCGCGGCTGGCGGCGATGATGTCGCGCGCCCGCGCGTGCGGCAGCGCGGGCTTGTAGACGCGCCGCGAGATCAGCGCGTCGAACACGTCGGCCAGCGCCATCAGCCGCGCCGGCAAGGGAATCGCCTCGCCGGCGAGGCCGTCGGGGTAGCCGTGGCCGTCCCAGCGCTCGTGGTGGTAGCGCGCGATCTGCTTGGCCACCGCAAGGAACTCGATCGGCCGATGGGCGTCGGCTTCGGCGCGCTCGATCGCCTCGGCGCCGAGCGCCGCGTGCGTCTTCATGATCTCCCACTCGGCGGCGTCGAGCCGCCCGGGCTTCAGCAGGATGTGATCGGGGATGCCGACCTTGCCGATGTCGTGCAGCGGCGCCGACTTCGCCAGCAATTCGATCGCGCGCAGGTCCAGCGAGGCGGCAAAGCGCGGGTGCCCGGCCAGCAGATGCCCCAGCCGGCGCATGTATTGCTGCGTGCGCAGCAGGTGGTTGCCGGTCTCGGGGTCGCGCGTTTCGGCCAGGCGCGCCAGCGCGTGGATGCTCGCGTCCTGTGCGAGCTGGTTCTCGCGCATGCGGCGTGCGACCTCGGCCTCGAGGTATGCGTTGTGATCCGACAGCTTGTCGCGGGCGCGCTTCAGCTCGATCTGCGTGCGCACACGCGCCAGCACCACGCTCGGGCGCAGCGGCTTGGCGATGTAGTCGACCGCGCCCATCGACAGGCCGCGCTCCTCTTCGGCGGTGGCGTCGAGCGCAGTGACGCAGATCACCGGAATGTCGCGCGTCTGCGCGTCGGCGCGCAGACGCTGCATAACCTCGTAGCCGTCCATGCCCGGCATCATCAGGTCGAGCAGGATCAGGTCGGGTTGCGGCTGCGCGGCCGCCAGGCGCAGCGCCGCAGGCCCGGAGTTGGCCGCGCGCACGGTGTAGTCGCGCACCAGCAGCTCGCCGAGCACGGTGAGGTTCTCGGGGACATCGTCGACAACGAGCACGGTCGCCAAGGGGAGGGTCCGCATCGAATGGGCTGCCTGCCCGTCACCAGGAAGCGTCATTGTCGGGGCGGCAACGCGCCGCGCTGATGCCAGGGGCACTGGATCGGCGGTGCTTTTGCGCGGCTCGTCGCACCCGCGCGTGTGCTCGGCGCGTGGCGGCGACCGCACCCGCGTCGCCTGCGGCTGGGTCGCTGACCGCCCGTTACCAAAGACCGCCGCGATGCCGCGGCAATCGTTCACGCGCCGCGCTGGGGTCGCCGCGTGACCCGTGTCACGCTCTGCAGGCTCCCGACCCCGATCACAGGCCACGAAGTGCCACTGCGCATGACGCTCTCTCGCCGCCTGGCTGCCCGCAGCGCGCGGCTCGGTGCATGGCTGGCCGGCTTGCTCGCGCTGGCCGGCTGCACCACCACCGCGGCGGTGATCGGCGCCCTCGGCATCGCCACCGATACCAGCGCGACCTGGTCGATCGCCAAGTACTTCCACGACAAGTGGGTCGAGGGCGGTCCCGTGCCGTGCTACTACCTGAACAGCGTCGAGCGCGCGTTGGCGCCGCACTGCCTGCCGTACCAGCCGGGACTGATGAAGGCCGAGGACCTGGCAGCGACGTACAAGCTGCCGCTGTGCCCGCTGGCGATGGCCGCGCGCGATTCGCGGCTGTGGCCGGCGCTGCCCGAGCTGATCGACAAGGGGGCGATGCCCGAAGCCTGCGCACGCTCGCCGCTGGTCGAGCTGGCGCAGGCCGACCCGTGCCCCGACTTCGGCGCCGCGACGCCGCAGGTGCGCGAGTCGCTGCTGTGGCTGGCGCAGGCCGACGCCCGCGCGATCCACCACGACGTGGTGCGCATGCTGAGCTGTCCGCGCGCGCGCGCCGCCGGTTTCGACAACGTGATCGAACGCTGGGTGGCGCAAGGGCAGATGCAGCCGGGACAGATCGGCTTCAGCCCGCTGTCGGCGCTGCATCCCGACATGCTCGCCTCGCCGCTGGCGGCGCAGCTCGAGGCCGCGGGCCATCGCGCGAGCGCGGCGCTCGACCCCTACGACGGCAAGCTGCGGCCAGGGTTCGAGGTGGCATTCCGCAGCGGCAACTATGCCGCGCTCGACTGGTGGCTGACGCGCGCCCCTCAGCTCGTGAACCGCGTGCCGCCGCAGCAAGGAGACCAGTTGCCGTGGGTGCCGCTGGCCAAGACGCTGGGGTCCGACTGGCTGGAGCCGCCGGTGCAGCGCCAGGCGATGGCCGAGTACCTGCTGGCGCGCGGCGCCAGCCCGGGAACCCGGCTGCCTGCGCAGCCGGAGATGACGGTGCTGCGCCTGGCGCGCCAGCTCAACAGCCCGCTGCTGCCGCTGCTCGAGCGGCCGCCACCGCGCGCGCGAACGGCCGGCCGCGGCGGTCCATGACGCCGGCTTGTGCCACGCTCCAGGCGTTCGGGCCGCGGCGATGCCGTGGCATGGAGGCGGCCTGCCCCTGAGGCCGGGCGCTACTGCGGCGCGGCCAGCGCCAGCTCCTGCTGGCGCAATTTGCCCGCGCGCGACAGCGTCAACGTCACGCGGTCGCCGGGCTGGTGGCGCTCGAGCTGGCTCAGCAGGTCTTCGAGGCTCGCCACCGGCACGCCGTCGACGGCGGTGATGACGTCGCCTTGCACGATGCTGCCGTCGTCGGCGCGGCGAAACGGTTGCATGCCGGCACGCGCCGCCGGGCCACCGGGGCTGACGGCGACGATGGCCACGCCCTTGGGCAGTTTGAGCGCCTCGCGCACAGTGTCGGGCAGTGCCGAGATGCCGAGCGCCGGGCGCACGATGCGGCCGTCGCGAATCAGCCGAGGCACGACGCGGTTGACGTCGTCGACCGGAATCGCGAAGCCGATTCCCGCGTTGGCGCCGCTCGGGCTGGCGATCTGCGAGTTGACACCGATCAGCCGGCCGGCCGAGTCGAGCAGTGGGCCACCGGAGTTGCCGGGGTTGATCGCGGCGTCGGTCTGGATCACGCCGCGGATCACGCGGTTGTTGAACGACTCGATCTCGCGGTTGAGCGCGCTGACGATGCCGGTGGTCAGCGTCTGGTCGAGGCCGAACGGGTTGCCGATCGCGTACACCCGCTGGCCCACCAGCAGGTCGCGGCTGGTGCCGATCGGAATCGGCGGCAGCTTGTCCTTGGGCGCGTCGATGCGCAGCACCGCGAGGTCACCGTCGGGGAACGCGCCGACGAGCTTGGCAGGATAGGTGCTCTGGTCGGCCAGCGTCACGCGCGCCGCGTTGGCGCCCTGGATCACATGGAAGTTGGTGACGACGTGACCGGCGTCGTCCCAGATGAAGCCGCTGCCGGTGCCGCTGGGCACCTCCTGCGTGTTGCGCGAGAACAGCTCGCGCTGCAGCTCGAGCGTGGTGATGTGCACCACCGACGGCGAGACGCGCTTGAACAGCTCGATGTTGGCGATCTCGTCGGCGCCCAGCGGCCCGCGCGGCGTGACCGCGCGCGGCACGGCATCGCTGCGGCCGTTGGTGGCGCCGAATGGCCACATCCAGCCGACGACGATCAGCGCCAGCGCGGCGGCGAGCAGCCACAGGGCGCGATTGGAGGAGGAGCGATTCATGGCCGATGATAGGGCTCGCGACGCCGGCCTTGCAGCGCAGTCGATCGGCGGCGCCGCGCGCGCCTGCCGTCAATGGTGCGGGAGCAGCCGCTGCAACCCGCCGCCCGTCAGTGCATGCCCTTGGGCAGCGTGCCTTCGAGCTTGCAGATGATGCCGAGCATCACCTCGTCGGCGCCGCCGCCGATCGAGCCCAGGCGGCTGTCGCGGTACGCCTGCGACACCGGGTTGTCCCACGTGAAACCCATGCCGCCCCAGTACTGCAGGCAGGCGTCGTTGACCTCGCGGCTCAAGCGCCCGCACTTGAGCTTGGCCATCGAGGCGAGCTTGGTGACGTCCTTGCCCGAGGTGTACAGCTCGACGGCGCGGTAGGTCAGCGCGCGCAGCGCCTCGACCTCGGTGCGCAGCTCGGCCAGTCGGAAGTGCACCACCTGGTTGTCGAGGATGCTCTTGCCGAACGCCTGGCGCTGCCGCGTGTACTCGATGGTCTGGTCGATCGTCAGGTCCAGGCCGGTGATGTTCGACGCCGCAGCCCACAGGCGCTCCTCCTGGAACTGCATCATCTGGTAGACGAAGCCCATGCCCTCCTGGCCGACCAGGTTGCGCTGCGGCACACGCACGCCATCGAAGAACAACTGCGCGGTGTCGCTCGACCACATGCCGATCTTGTGGATCTTCTGCTTCGTGATGCCCTTGGAATCCATCGGCACGACGATCAGGCTCTTGTTCTTGTGCGGGCCGCCCTCGGCGCTGGTGTTGACGAGCAGGCAGCACCAGTCGGCCTGCAGGCCGTTGGTGATCCACATCTTGCTGCCGTCAATGACGTAGTCGCCGCCGTCCTTGCGCGCGGTGGTCCTGATCGCCGCCACGTCCGACCCGCCGCCGACCTCGCTGACGCCGATGCAGCTCACCATCTGGCCGGCGATCGCCGGCGCCAGGTACTGCTGGCGCAGTTCGTCGCTGCCGAAGCGCGCCAGCGCTGGCGTGGCCATGTCGGTCTGCACGCCGATCGACATCGGCACGCCGCCGCAGTCGCAATGCCCGAGCGCCTCGGCCATCACCATCGAGTAGCTGAAGTCGAGGTTGGCACCGCCGTAGGCCTCGGGGTACTTGAGGCCGAGCAGCCCCAGCTCGCCGAGCCGCTTCATCACCTGGTGCGCGGGGTACTGCTGCGCGCGCTCCCACTCGGGCACGTGCGGATTGATCTCGTTGAGCACGAAGCGCTTGACGGTGTCGCGGATCTGCTCGTGCTCGGGGGTGAACTTCATGGCGGCGGCTCCGGGGCGATGGCGCGCGGGTTGGGCGCGATTAGGCCGCAGGGTGACGTTAACGTCAACCGGCTTCCCATCGGGGAACCGCGCGCGTAAGATGCCGCGCATCGCCGCAACGTCACCTGGAGACCCGCCGATGGATCTGCCCAGCGCCACCACGCTGCTTCGCGGCAAGGCCGCCGGCGCGGCCAGCCTCGGCGCGACGCTCACGTTCGACTGCGGCGACGCGGGCGTCGTGGTGATCGACGGCGCCGCCGGCGCCAACACGGTCGACAACACCCACCGCGACACCGACTGCACGATCACCTGCTCGCTCGACACGCTGGGCGAGCTGATCAGCGGCGAGCTGAACCCCACCACCGCGTTCATGTCCGGGCGCATCCAGGTCAAGGGCGACATGGGCGTCGCGCTCAAGCTGCAGAGCATCTTCTGAGACGGCATGGCCGAAACGCTGGTTCGCGGCAGGCGCGCGGCGCACGACGCCAAGGCGGCGGTGGCGTCGCACCGCGACGGCGGCGCCGACGGCGAGCTGTACGGCATCGGCGAGTTGTGCGCCGAGTTCGGCGTCACGCCGCGCGCGCTGCGCTTCTACGAAGACAAGGGCCTGCTCGCGCCGCGCCGCGTGGCCAACACGCGCATCTACACCCGGCGCGACCGCACGCGCCTGGCGCTGATCGTGCGCAGCAAGGCGATCGGCGCGCCGCTGGCGGAGATCAAGACCTTTCTCGAGCTGTACGGCGCGCACGGCGAGGGCCGCGTGCAGCAGGCCCGCTGGGTGCTCACGCGCACCGACCAGGCGATCGCCGCGCTCGAGGCCAAGCGCGCGCACATCGACGCCACGCTCGCCGAGCTGCGCGTGATCAACGAAACCGTGCGCCGCTCGCTGCAGGCCAAGAGCTAGGAACAACCCGATGCTGCCGAACTTCCCGTCCGCGTGGATGACCGACGAGCACCGCATGCTGCAGGAGTCGGCGGCGCGCTTCTTTCGCGAACGCTGGGTGCCCCAGGCAACGAAGTGGCGCGAAGAGGGCCAGATGCCGCTCGAAACCTGGCGCGAGGCCGGCGCCCACGGCCTGCTGTGCGCCAGCACGCCGGCCGAATTCGGCGGAGCGGGCGGCGATTTCGGCCACGACGCGGTGATCTTCATGGAAGCGACGCGCGCCGTGCTGTCGGGCTTCGGCGGCGGGCTGCATTCGGCAATCGTCGCGCCGTACTTCTTCGAGTGCGGTACCGAGGCACAGAAGCGCCGCTGGCTGCCGAAGATGGTGAGCGGCGAGTACGTCGGCGCGATCGCGATGACCGAACCCGGAACGGGTTCGGATTTGCAGGCCGTGCGCACCAGCGCCGTCCGCGACGGCGACCACTACGTGATCAGCGGCTCCAAGACCTTCATCACCAACGGCCAGAACGCGAACCTGATCATCGTCGTCTGCAAGACCGACCGCTCGCTCGGCGCCAAGGGCACCTCGCTGATCGTGGTGGAGACCGACACGCTGGGCGAGCGCAACTCGACGCCGGGCTTCCGCCGCGGCCGTCGCCTCGACAAGGTGGGCCTGAAGGCGCAGGACACTTCCGAGCTGTTCTTCGACGACCTGCGCGTGCCGGTGGAGAACCTCATCGGTGGCCGCGAAGGCCAGGGCTTCATTCAGCTCATGCAGCAGTTGCCGCAGGAGCGGCTGCAGATCTGCCTGAGTGGTGTGGCCGCGATGGAGCGCGCGCTCGACGACACGCTCGCCTACGTCAAGCAGCGCAAGGCGTTCGGGCAGGCGATCTGGGAGTTCCAGAACACGCGCTTCAAGCTCGCCGAGGTGCAGGCCACCGTGCTGGCCGCGCGCGCGTTCGTCGACGCCTGCATGGTCGCGCATCTGAAGGGCGAACTCGACGCCGCGCGCGCCGCGCTGGCCAAGGCCTGGATTACCGAGCAGCAGGGCAGGGTGATGGACGAGTGCCTGCAGCTTTTCGGCGGCTACGGCTACATGATGGAGTACCCGATCGCCGAGCTGTACGTGAACGCGCGGGTGCAGCGCATCTACGGCGGCACCAACGAGATCATGAAAGAGCTGGCGTCGCGCTCGATGTGAGGAGTCAACCATGGATGCCACCGACCTTCCGCTGATCGAACGGCTGAATGCCGCGCTCGCGCTGCAGCGCGCCGCCTACCGCGCGCACCCGGTGCCGAGCTACGCCGAGCGGCGGGCGGACCTCGAGCGCCTGCGCGCCTTCCTGCGCGAGCAGCAGCAGCCGATCGCCGACGCGATCAGCGCCGACTACGGTTACCGCTCGCGCCACGAGACGCGGCTGGCCGAGCTGGTGCCCGCGGTCGACGGCATCGGCCATGCGCTCAAGCACCTCAAGTCGTGGATGCGCGTGCAGCGCCGCGGCGCCGACTGGATCACGTTCCCGTTCGCGCGCAACCGCGTGATCCCGCAGCCGCTGGGCGTGGTGGGCGTGATCGTGCCGTGGAACTTTCCGGTCAACCTGAGCTTCGTGCCGCTGACCGCGATCTTCGCGGCCGGCAATCGCGCAATGGTCAAGCTGAGCGAGAACTCGCGCCACCTGGCCGCGCTGCTGATCGACAAGGCGCCGGCGTACTTTCCGCCCGAGAAGCTGCAGTTCTTCGACGAAACCGGTGGCGTCGGCGTCGCGTTCTCGCAGCTCGCGTTCGACCACCTGCTGTTCACCGGCTCGGGCACCACCGGCCGCGCGGTGATGGCCGCGGCGGCGAAGAACCTCTGCCCGGTGACGCTCGAACTCGGCGGCAAGTCGCCGGCGATCGTGGCGCCCGACTTCCCGCTGGCCACCGCGGCGCAGCGCATCCTGTTCGCCAAGTGCTTGAACGCGGGGCAGATCTGCACCACCGTCGACCACGCCTGGCTGCCGGCCGGCAAGGTCGACGAGTTCGTGACTCTGGCCGAGGCGATCGTGCCGCGCATGTACAAGTCGCTGGCGTCGCCCGACTACACCTCGATCATCGACCGCAAGTCGTTCGCGCGACTGCTTGCTGCGCTCGAAGAGGCCGGTGCGCGCGGCGCCAAGGTGATCCCGCTGCTGCCGGGGCCCGCGTTCGATGCGGCCACGCGCAAGATCGCGCCGCACCTCGTGCTCGACGCGCCGGCCGATTGCGCGCTGATGCAGCGCGAGATCTTCGGCCCGATCCTCCCCGTGCGGCCGTATCGGTCGCTCGACGAGGTGATCGCGGCCGTCAACGCCGGCGACCGCCCGCTCGCCGTCTACCCGTTCAGCAACGACGAAGCCTTCGTGCAGCGCGTGCTCACGCAGGTGATGTCGGGCGGCGTCTCGGTCAACGATGCGCTGTTCCACGTCGCGCAGCACGAGCTGCCGTTCGGCGGCGTGGGCGCCTCGGGCATGGGCCACTACCACGGCCGCGAGGGCTTCGAAACCTTCTCCAAGCTGCGCCCGGTGTTCCGCCAGGCCCCGGTGTCGGCGCTCAAGTTCTTCGGCCCGCCGTACGGCGCGCGGATGAACGCGCTGCTGAAGTTCCTGATCAAGTGATGCTGCAGCGCAGCCCGACCGACACACCCGTGCCCGAGCTGCTCGCGCAGCTCGCCGAAGCCGGCTGCGTCATCGTGCCGCGCCTGTTGCCGCCGCGCCAGGTGCAGGCGATCCGCGACGCGCTGGCGCCGTACCTGCGGCGCCAGCGCATGGGGCGCAACGACTTCGAGGGCTACGACAGCGAGCGCGTCTATGCACTGCTGGCCAAGAGCCCGGTGTTCGCCGAGCTGGCGGCGCACCCGCTGGTGCTCGACGTGTGCGAACGCGTGCTCGGCCCCAACTTCATGCTGAGCGCGTGCCTGGCGATCAACTCGCACCCGGGCGAGAACGCGCAGCCGCTGCACTACGACGACATCTTCTACAAGGTGCCGCGGCCGCGCCCGCCGTACGGCGTGAGCGCGTTCTGGGCGATCGACGAGTTCACCGAGCGCAACGGCGCCACCGAGGTCATCCCGGGCAGCCACCGCTGGGGCGACGAGCCGATCGCCGGCCTCGACGAATCGTTCGTCAACGGTGAGCGCGTGCCGGTGGTCGACCACCCCGGCCTCGAGAAGGCCGTGATGCCCAGCGGCTCGCTGATGCTGGCGTACGGCACGCTGTGGCACCGCGGCGGCGCCAACCGCAGCGCCGCCTCGCGGCTGGCGATCACGCCGCAGTACTGCGTGGCCTGGGGCCGCCAGATGGAGAGCATGCTGCTCTCCGTGCCGCCGCACATCGTTGCCACGTACCCCGAACGGGTGCAACAGTTGCTGGGCTACAGCATCCACCCGCCGTTCATGGGTCATTCCAATGGAGTGCACCCCAGCCGACTACTGAAGGAGTTTCAGCGATGACCCACGCCTACATCTACGACCACCTGCGCACGCCGCGCGGCAAGGGCAAGAAGGACGGCGGCCTGCACCAGGCCACGCCGGTGTGGCTGCTGCGCACGCTGCTCAAGGAGCTGGAGCGCCGCAACGACCTCGACACCAGCCTGGTCGACGACGTGGTGCTCGGCTGCGTCACGCCGGTGGGCGAGCAGGGCGCCGACATCGCGCGCACCGCGGTGCTCGACGCCGACTGGGCGCAGACCTGCGCCGGCGTCACGCAAAGCCGCTTCTGCGCATCGGGCCTCGAGAGCGTGAACCTCGCGGCGGCCAAGGTGGCCTCAGGCTTCGAGGATCTCGTGGTCGGCGGCGGCGTCGAGAGCATGAGCCGCTGGAAGATGGGCTCCGACGGTGGCGCCTGGGCGATGGACCCGCGCATCAACCAGAAGCTCGGCTTCGTGCCGCAGGGCGTGGGCGCCGATCTCATCGCCACGATGGAAGGCTTCAGCCGCACCGACGTCGACACCTTCGCGCTGCACTCGCACCAGCGCGCCTCTGCGGCGCGCGCCGAAGGCCGCTTCGCCAAGGCCGTGATCCCGGTGAACGACATCGCCGGCCTCGCGCTGCTCGACCGCGACGAGACCATCCGCGACAACGCGAGCCTCGAAGCGATGGCCAAGCTGGAACCGAGCTTCGTCACCATCGGTGCGATGGGCTTCGACGCCACCGCGCTGCGCAAGTACACCACCGTGGAGAGGATCAACCACGTGCACCACGCCGGCAACTCCAGCGGCATCGTCGACGGCGCGGCGCTGATGTTGGTGGGCAGCGCCGAGGGCGGCAAGAAGGCGGGCCTGAAAGCCCGCGCACGAATCCGTGCCGCCGCGGTGATCGGCAGCGAGCCGACCATCATGCTCACCGGCCCCACGCCGGCGTGCCGCAAGGCGCTGGCCAAGGCGGGCATGACGGCCAAGGACATCGACTTGTTCGAGATCAACGAGGCGTTCGCGGTGGTGCCGATGCAGACCGCGCGCAACCTCGGCGTGGAACTCGACCGCGTCAACGTCAACGGCGGCGCGATCGCGATGGGCCACCCGCTCGGCGCGACGGGTTGCATCATCCTCGGCACCCTGCTCGACGAGCTGGAACGCCGCAACCTGAACACCGGCCTCGCGACCCTGTGTGTCGGCGGCGGCATGGGCATCGCGACCATCATCGAAAGAGTGTGATGTCCCACCCCCGATGCGGCCTGGCGGCCGCCTCCCCCTCGAGGGGGCGCCGCCAGCGGCCTGGCAAAGCCAGTTCCGCGGCGGCCGCTTGGGGGCGAGCACCGAATCGAACTACGGAGCAAACATGACTGCAGTGAATTTGACCCTCGGCAGCGACGGCATCCTCATCGCGACGATGGATCTGCCGGGCCGCCCGATGAACGTGGTGGGCGACGAGCTGATGGCCGGCATCCAGGCCGCCACCGCCAAGCTGGCCGACCCCGCCGTGAAAGGCATGGTGCTCACCAGCGGCAAAGCCGACTTCTGCGCCGGCGGCGACCTCGACCGCATGAGCAAGTGGACGACGCCGCAAGAGCCGTTCGAGATGAGCATGGCCATGAAGCGCGTGCTGCGCCAGATGGAGACGCAAGACAAGCCGGTGGTGGCCGCCATCAACGGCCACGCGCTCGGCGGCGGGCTGGAGATCGCGCTGGCGTGCCACGCGCGCATCGCCATCGACGACCCCAAGCTCAAGATCGGCCAGCCCGAGGTCAAGCTCGGCCTGCTGCCCGGCGGCGGCGGCACGCAGCGGCTGCCGCGGCTGCTGGGCATCCAGCAGGGCCTGCAGATCTGCGCCGAGGGCAACGACATCGCGCCGGCCAAGGCCAGGCAGATGGGCCTGCTGGCCGACACCGCCGCCGACCGCGCCGACCTGATGGCCAAGGCCAAGGCCTGGATCGCGGCCAACCCGAAAGCACAGCAGCCGTGGGACAACCCGAAGTTCAAGTGGCCAGGCGGCGACAGTCGCTCGCCGGCAGTGGCGCAGATGTGGGCCATCGCGCCGTCGATCGCCGCGGCCAAGAGCTACGGCAACTACCCGGCGGTGGAACACATCATGAGCTGCATGTTCGAAGGCGGCCTGCTCGACTTCGACTCCGCGTGCGAGGTCGAGAGCCGCTACTTCGCCGCCTGCGTGATGAGCCAGGCGTCGAAGAACATGATCGCCACGCTGTGGTATCAGCTCAACGCGATCAAGAAGGGCGCGTCGCGGCCCAAGGGGCCGGCACAAGCCAAGGTGAAGAAGCTCGGCATCCTCGGCGCCGGCATGATGGGCGGCGGCATCGCCTACGTGTCGGCGCGCGCCGGCATCGACGTGGTGCTGCTCGACACCACCCAAGAACTGGCCGACAAGGGCAAGGCCTACTCGCAAGGCCTGCTCGACGGCGCCATCCAGAAGGGCCGGTCCACACCCGAGAAGCGCGACGCACTGCTGAGCAAGATCAGAGCCACCACCCGCTTCGACGATCTGAAGGGCTGCGACCTCGTCATCGAAGCCGTGTTCGAAGACCGTGCGGTGAAGGCCGAGGTCACCAAGAAGGCCGAGGCCCAGCTCGAAGCGAGCGCCACGTTCGCCTCCAACACCAGCACGCTGCCGATCACCGGGCTGGCCAAGGCCAGCGTGCGGCCCAGGAACTTCATCGGCCTGCACTTCTTCAGCCCGGCGGACAAGATGCCGCTGGTCGAGATCATCGTCGGCCGGGATACCAGTGACGACACGCTGGCCAAGGGCTTCGACTACGTGCTGCAGATCGGCAAGACGCCGATCGTGGTGAACGACAGCCGCGGCTTCTACACCAGCCGCGTGTTCGCCACTTACATCACCGAGGGCATCGCGATGCTAAAGGAGGGCGTGCACCCGCGCAGCATCGAGCAGGCGGGCCTGCAGGCCGGCATGCCGATGCCGCCGCTGGCGCTGCAAGACGAAGTGAGCCTGAGTCTGAGCATGCACGTGCGCGACCAGACCAAGAAAGACCTAGCCGCAGAAGGCAAGACCTACGTCGACCACCCGGCCGAGAGCGTGACGCGCGCGCTGGTGGAGATCGGCCGCATCGGCAAGAAGGCGGGGAAGGGCTTCTACGACTGGGGCCTGGGCGCCGACAGCAAGGGCAAGCAACTGTGGCCCGAGCTCACCAAGATGTACCCGCCGAAGCCCGACCAGCCGAGCCAGCAGGAGCTGATCGACCGCCTGTTGTTTGCCCAGGCCAACGAGGCCGCGCGCTGCTACGAAGAGGGTGTGGTGCGCTCGGTGGCCGACGCCAACATCGGCTCGATCTTCGGCTGGGGCTTTGCGCCGTTCCAGGGCGGCGCGCTGCAGTTCATCAACGCGTATGGGCCCAAGCGCTTCGTGGAGCGCGGGCGCGAACTGGCCAAGAAGTACGGCGCGCGGTTCGAGCCGGCGGGGGTGGTGGTGAGGATGGCGGGGGAGGGGAAGGCCTTCGCCGGCTGAGCACCGCCAGCGCTGCCGCAGCGCTACCCAATCGCCTCAGCGCCGGCCGATGGACAGTGGCGGTCATCGAGCAGGGGCCGCTTGTCGGGCCATCGCGGTCAGACTAGACTTGGTCAACCTGGCACCAGCCTTCGTTTCACCATGAGCACCGTAAACATCTACGACGCCAAGACGCGGCTGTCCCAGTTGGTCGACCAGGCCGCCTCCGGCCAGGATGTGGTGGTCAGTCGCAACGGCAAGCCGCTGGCGCGCATCACGCGGCTGGCCAACCCCGGGCGCAAGGTGCGGTTCGGGCTGCTCGCGGGCAAGCTCACTGTCCCGAAGGAATTCGATGCACCGCTGCCCGATGATGTGCTCACGCGCTTCGAGGGTCGCTGATGCGGCTGCTGCTCGATACGCACGTCTTTCTGTGGGCCCTTGCCGGGTCGCGGCTGCTGAAAGCCTCGGCGCGCCGCCTTATCGAGGGTGCCGACGAGGTCTACGTGTCTGCGGCCTCGATCTGGGAGGTCGCCATCAAGGCCCGGCTCGGCAAGATCAACGCCGATCCGGCCGTGCTCGCGGCGGCGATCGAGCCGAGCGGCTTCCTCGAACTGCCGGTGAAGTCTCGGCATGCCGCAGGCGTAGCCCGGCTCGAGCCGCACCACGGCGACCCGTTTGACCGCCTGTTGATCGCGCAGGCGCTGGCCGAGCCGCTCAAGCTGGTGACCGCGGACGAGAAACTCGCCCTGTACAGCGAACTGGTCGTGGTCGTCTGACGGATCGCGCCTAACTTCTCCCGACACCGCTCACGACAAGGAGCCATTCAATGACCACCATCGCCTTCCTCGGCACCGGCCTGATGGGCGCCGGCTTCATCCGACGGGCGCGGGCCAACGGCCTCACCGTTCGTGCCTGGAACCGCAGCGCGGCCAAGGCGCGGGCGCTGGCCGCTAGCGACGCCGCGGGTGGCATCACCGCCTGCGCGACCGTGGCCGATGCCGTGCGCGGCGCCGATCGCATCCATCTCTCGCTCGGCGACGACGCGTCGGTCGACGCCGTGCTCGAGCCGCTGGCCGGCGCGCTGCCGCGCGATGCCTGGCTGGTCGACCACACCACCACCGCGCCGCGCCCCACCGCCGAGCGCGTGGCGCGCTGGGACGCGCGCGGCGTGCGCTACGTGCACGCGCCGGTGTTCATGGGGCCCGGCAACTGCGTCGAAGGTACCGGCTGGATGCTGATCTCGGGCGACCCCGTGCGCCACGAGGCGCTGCTGCCGGCGCTGAAAGCAATGACCGGCTCGGTGATCTACCTCGGCCCGCAGCCCGGGCGCGCGGCGGCGTTCAAGCTGTTCGGCAACCTCACGATCCTCGGGCTGCTGGGCGTGCTGGGCGACGTGGGCAAGCTCGCCGCCGCGGTGGACATCGACGCGAGCGAAGCCTTTGGCCTGTTCGAGCACTTCAACCCGGGCCAGACGCTGGTGCAGCGCGCCAAGCGCATCTCCGACGGCGTGTGGCAGCCGCCGTCGTTCGAGATGTCGATGGCGCGCAAGGATCTGCGGCTGATGATCGAGGAGGCGGCGCGCGGCGGTCAGGCGCTGGCCGTGATCCCCGCGCTGGCCGCGCTGCTCGACGCCGGCATCGCGCGCGGCGAGGGCGCGCTCGACGTGGCGGCCGCG
>JAJVIL010000028.1 GCA_022072045.1 Burkholderiaceae bacterium
TCTGCAGCGTGGCCGCGAGCATCGCGATGCCCGCGTCGGTCACGCGCAGCGACTCGCGGCCGCCGCCGTCGCGCTCGCGCTGCAGCAGGCCGGCGGCCAGCAGCTCGACCTCGATCAGATCCTGGCACGGCCAGCCGGCCGAGCGCCAGACTTCGCGCAGCCGGCGGCGATGCGGCGCGCCGAGCGCGCGCGCGGAGTCATCGCGCCGCGGGTGCAACTGAGTTGAACGCTGCATTCGAGACCCTCCCGCCCCGCAGCCGTGGCGTTCGTGCCACCATCGGCGCACCATGAACACCACCCCGATCAAAGCGCGCGGCGTCGAACGCGTGGTAGCCGGCCAGGCCACGAGCGACGGCGCGGGCGTCAAGCTCACCCGCGTGCTGACCCACGACCTGCAGCATCGGCTCGACCCCTTTCTGATGCTCGACGCCTTCGGCACCGACTCGCCCGAAGACTACATCGCCGGCTTCCCCGACCATCCGCACCGCGGCTTCGAGACGGTGACCTACATGATCGCCGGAAGAATGCGTCATCGCGACTCGGCGGGTCACGAAGGCCTGCTGAGCAACGGCGGCGTGCAGTGGATGACCGCCGGCCGCGGCGTGATCCACAGCGAGATGCCCGAACAGGAAGCCGGCCGCATGGAAGGCTTCCAGCTCTGGCTCAACCTGGCCGCCGCCGACAAGATGCAGCCGGCGTGGTACCGCGACATCCCGGCCGCGGAAATCCCCGAGTTGCGGCTGCCCGGCGCCACCGTGCGCGTGATCGCCGGCGAGAGCCACGGCATTCGCGGCGCGATGCAGCGCGAGCGCACCGAGCCGTTGTACCTCGACGTTCATCTCGAACCCGGCGCGCGCTTCGAGCAACCGCTGCCCGAGACCCACAACGCGTTCATCTACGTCTACCGCGGCGCGCTGGAGACCGGCGCGCATCGCATCGGTGCGTCGCGCATGGCGGTCCTGGCCAACACCCCGGACAGCAACGGTGTGGTGCTGCAGGCGCTGCAGGCACCGAGCCGCGCCCTGCTGATCGCCGGCGCGCCGCTGCGCGAGCCGATCGCGCAGTACGGCCCGTTCGTGATGAACACCCGCGAGCAGCTGATGCAGGCGGTGCACGACTACCAAAACGGGCGGCTGGCCGCCTGAGCGAGGGCGCAGCGCGGCGCGGAGCCCGCCGCCCGCCCCTTCACTCGACGACCTGGACGCCCTTCCAGAAAGCCACCCGGCCCTTGATCTGCCGCGCCGCTTCGCTCGGTTCTGGGTAGTACCACACCGCGTCGGGATTCAGTTCGCCGTTGACCAGCAGGCTCTTGTATTGCGCCTGGCCCTTCCAGGCGCAACTGCTGCGGTGGTTGCTGAAGGTCGTGTACTGCGCTTTCAGCGCACTCTCGGGGAAATAGTGGTTGCCCTCGACCACGACCGTGTCGTCGCTTTCGGCGATCACCACGCCGTTCCAGATGGCCTTCATGCGCCTTGCCTGTTGCCTTGTGATGCCCCATCGTAAGCCGCCCATGAGCAAGGGGCATGCACCGCCGGTGCATGCCCCCTCGAGAGGTCGCGGCGCTCGCCGGCGCCGGGGCGGATCAGGCCCTGCTGGGCGCTGCAGCGGCGACCTGCTGCGCCTGCGCGGCGCGCTCGATGCCGGCCAGGCCGTCGAGCGCCAGCAGCGTGCACACGGTGACCAGCGCCGACAGCGCGAGCGATGCGGCCTGGACGGCGAGGTTGCGTGTCATCGGGCTCTCCTTGTGCGGTTGCGTCGTCGATGGCCGGCACTGTAGGCAGCCGGCCCGCGCCGCACGAGCGATTTGCGACCGGCCGCGCCGGTCGCGTGACGAGCTGCATCCACGGCCGACAGGCCGGCCGCTCAAGCCGGCTCGAACGGCAGGCCCTCAGGCAGGCGATCGATGAACTCGATCACCTGCAGCCCGGCCGCCAGCTCCAGGCTCGAATCGAACCAGCCGCAACGGCTGAACGGCTCGTCGGCTGGTGCCCGCTCCTCGATCATCGGCACCAGTGCCAGCTCGCGGATCGGCGTGCGCACCAGTGACCTGACGGGACGGGTGATGGTCGGCATTGCAGCGCTCCTCGCGATCGGTGCGCCGAATGGTCGCGGCCGCGCGACGCGCAGGCCATCGCCCAGCGGGCGGGATCGCGAGGGCCACCACCCGGGTGCCCCCTGCCGGGGGCCAACCGCCGCGGTCAACCGCTGGTGCTGCTGCCGGCTTTCGATGCCGGTGGCCCGAACCGCTGTGTCGGCTTGGGCGCCGCCGCGTAGATCGGCTCGACGCGCGGCAACAGCGCTTCGATGTCGTGGATGCGCGTCTCGCTCGACGGGTGCGTCGACAGGAACTGCGGCGGCGCGCCCTTGCTGGCGGCCATCATCTTCTTCCACAGTGTGACGCCGGCGCGCGGGTCGTAGCCGGCCTTGGCCGCCATGATCATGCCCAGCCGGTCGGCCTCCGACTCGTCGTCGCGGCTGAAGCGCAGCGTCAGCAGCTGGCCACCGAGGTCGCCCGCCATGCGGCCGGCATTGCCCAGGCCGAGCAGCGCCGCGCCGAGCTCGATGCCCAGCCGCGTGGCGGTGGTCTTGCCCATGCGTTCGCGCGCGTGCTCGAGCAGCGCGTGCGAGATCTCGTGGCCCATGATCGCCGCCACCTCGTCGTCGTCGAGCTGCAGCTTGGACAGGATGCCGTAGTAGAAGGCGATCTTGCCGCCGGGCATGCAGAAGGCGTTCAGCTCCTGCGAGCCGATCAGGTTGACCTCCCAGCGCCAGCTCTTGGCCGCCGGGTTGCACTCGTCGGCGAACGGGATGATGCGCTGCGCGATGTAGCGCAGGCGCAGCACCTGCGGATGATCCTTCGGCCCCAGCGCGCGTTTGCCCGACGCCTGCTGCAGCATCTGCTGGTATTGCTGGCCCGCGGCCTGCTCGACCTGCTGCGCCGACACCATCTTGGTGAACGAGCTGCGCTTGCATTCCGGAATCGTTGCCACAGCGACTCCCGGCCAAGCCCACGAGGCCAGCAGCGCGGCGGCGACGCGGCGCCTGCCGTGCAGCGCACCCTCGCACGGCGCGCCTGGTCCGGCGTCGAGGTGACCGGGTATGACGAAGGGGCGGTCCATAGGCGCTGACAGCTCACCGCAGGTGGCAGATCATTCTAGGCAGCGCCCTGCGACCGCGCTGGGCGCGGACTACTCTGGGGCCGCTTCGAGCGCGCGCACCGGCGCGCGCATCCACCACAGCATGGCCAGCGCCGGCAGCGCCAGCACCATCGAGACGATGAAGAAGGCCGGCCAACCGATCGTCTCGGCCAGCACGCCGGCCAGTGGCCCGACCCAGACGCGGCCGACCGAAGCGAACGCGCTCAGCAACGCGAACTGCGTGGCCGTGAAGCGCTGGTTGCACAGCGCCATCAACAGCGCGACGAAGGCCGCGGTGCCCATGCCGCCGGAGATGTTCTCGGCAGCGATCACCAGCAGCAGCCCGCCGTCGACCGGTGTGGCCTGCGCGAGGTGCACGATCCCGAGGTCGAACGCCGGGATCGTCAGCCCCGGCAGCTGACCCTTGCCGACACTGGCCAGCCACCAGAAGCCGACGTTGCTTGCCATCTGCAGCACGCCGAACAGCATCAGCGCGCGCCACAGGCCGATGGTGAGCATCAGGCCTCCGCCGAGCAGCGCGCCGCCGATGGTCAGCCACAGACCGATCACCTTGTTGACCACGCCGACCTCGGCCGATCCGTAGGCCATGGCCTGCAGCAGGAAGGGCGTCATCAGCGAGCCGGCAAAGGCGTCGCCGAGCTTGTACAGCACGATGAACACCAGGAAGCCGGTGGCCCCTGGCTGCGCAAAGTAGTTCGACAAGCCCGACAGCAGCGTTTCGAAGTGCGCCTTGCGCGCTGCCCATGCCGCCAGCGGCAGCGTGAAAGCGATACCCAGCAGCAGCGTCGCGAGGTCGACCCAGCGCGCCTGCAGCGCCGCGTCGGCCGCGCTCGTGCGCAGCAACGGCGCCAGCAGCGCGCGCGCGATCGCCGCGCCGAACTGCCGGGTCAGGCCGTAGCCGACCGTCACCGCCAGCAGCACCGCCAGGAAGCCGATCACATCGTGCCGCGCCACCGGTTTGACGCCACCCACCGCCGGCAGGCGCGGCAGCGCCAGCAGCGTGAGCACCGCCGCGCCGACCATCAGCCAGGACATCGTGCGGTAGACCTCGCTCCAGGTCCAGCCGCCGCCTTGAGCCGCATCGGTCCAGATCAGCGCGATTCCGCCCGAGAGAATCATCGCCAGCCGGTAGCCCAGCACGTACAGCGACGAAGCCAGCCCGCGCTCGCCGGGCAGCACCAGTTCGGTCCGGTAGGCGTCGACCACCACGTCCTGCGACGCCGACACGAACGCCACCGCCAGCGCCAGCAGTGCAAACACCTGCAGCGCCTGTTTCGGCGGCGTGGCGGCCAGCAGCAGCAGCGTGGCGGCCAGCGCGAGCTGCGTCACGATCAGCCAGCCGCGGCGGCGGCCGAGCTGCGGCAGCAGCTCGAAGCGATCCATCAGCGGCGCCCACAGGAACTTGAACGTGTACGGCAGTCCCACCAGGCTCAGGAAGCCGATGGTGGCGATGTCGATGCCTTCGACGCTCAGCCACGCCTGCAACGCCTGGCCGGTAAGCGCCAGCGGCAGCCCCGAGGCGAAGCCGAGCACCGTGACGACGGCCAACCGATGCAAGGCCGCCGCGCGCGAGTGCACGCGCAGCGAAGTTGGCGACACGGGCATCGGCCGATTCTAGGGACCGCCCCCGCCGGTCAGCGCGACGCGGCGCTCGGCGGCGTCTGATCCTGCCGCGCGATGGCCTGCGCGAGTGCCAGCAGCCGCTCGCGCGGCAGCGCGCCCACCAGCGCATAGCCGCAGCGCCCCTCGACCCAGTAGAACAGGCTCAAGTCGCCCTGGCGCTCGAAGCGGAATGCCGCCGGTGCATCGGGCTCCGCGGCGCGACGCAGATAGACGGTGACGCGCATGCCCATCGCGTCCTGGTACATCAGTTGCGCGCTCGGGCCGTTGGCGTCGGGCAGCAGGCGGCCGCCGACCAGCTCGAAGCCCTGGTCGCGCAGGTCGAACAGCTTCACCGGCACCGACAGCCGGCGCGTCAGCCAGCGCGACAAATGAGTCTCCTGCTCGCGCTGCTGCGCGGCGTCGCCTTCGCGCACGCTCACCTCGACCGGATGGCGCACCTCGGGCGCATACACCGCGTGCGCCACCGCGGCGCGCTGCGCCCAGCGCGGTCCGATGGCTACCCTCTCGGCCGCTGGCGCGCGCCACCAGGCGCCGATGGTCACGCCAAGCGCGAGCAGCACCACGGCCGCTGCGGCCTGGCCCCAGCCGAACCGCGCGAGACTCCACCGCGGCCCGCCGCGACGCCACACCGCCTGCGTCAGCCGCTCGGGCACGGGCTCGTCGAGCGTTGCGGCGAAGCGCGCGCGCAGCGCGTCGCGATCGGCGGCCCACAGCCGCACGCGCGCCGCGTCTTCGGGATGCGCCTGCAGCCAGGTCTGGATGCGCGCGCACTCGCTGCCTTCGACCTCGCCGTCGAGCCAGGCCGACAGCAGGGTGTCGTCGGGGCGTTGATCGACGTTCATCGCGCCCCCTTCGCGCTGCGCGCATTCCCCCCGAGGGGATGCGAGCACCTTCGCAGCGGCCGCGCGACGCTCATACCACCCGCCTCAGACCGCGCGGCGTGCCGCCGCGGTCGCTGCCGTCGAGAAATTGCCGCAGCACGGTGCGAGCGCGCGACACGCGCGACATCACCGTACCGACGGGGATGCGCAGCACCTCGGCGCACTCCGCATAGGTGAGCTGCTCGACCGACACCAGCAGCAGCGGCTCGCGCTGCTCGGGCGGCAGTCGCGACAGCGCGTGCACCAGATCCAGACGCAGCCCCACGTCGACGCCGGGATCGCCGCCTTGCGCGTCCTGGTCGGCGCTGGCGCGCTCGGGGTCGACCACCGACAGCCGCGCGTCGCGGCGGCGCTGGTCGAGGTGCGCGTTGTGCGCGATCGACAGCACCCACACCAGCAAGTCGCGCCGCTGATCGAACTGGTGCCAATGGGCCAACGCACGCTCCAGGGTCGTCTGCACCAGGTCGTCGGCCGCCGGTCCATCGAACACCAGCGAGCGCGCGTAACGCCGCAGGCGCGGGATCGCCCCGAGCAACTGCTGGCGGAACACGTCGTCGGCTGCCACTGGTCGAGGGCGTACGCGGGCGGGAGGGCAATTATTCCGTGGCGCGTCGACCGGCCCGCTTGAATCCAGGCCGGCCGCGCCAATGTCCGATGAATGGAAACCAGCCACACCCATGTCGTGTGCGCCCATTGCGGCGCCAAGAACCGCATCGCCAGCGCGCGTCTGCGCGACGAGCCGGTGTGCGGCCGCTGCGGCCAGGGGCTGCTCGACGGCCACCCGGTCGAGTTGACCGACGCCAACTTCGACGCCGTGGCGCAGGGCACCGAGCTACCCCTGGTGGTGGACTTCTGGGCGCCGTGGTGCGGGCCGTGCCGCGCCATGGCGCCGCAGTTCGAGCAGGCCGCGACGCAGTTGCGCGGTCAGGCGCTGCTGGCCAAGGTCAACAGCGACGACAACCCCCAAGCCGCGGCGCGCTTCGGTATCCGCAGCATCCCGACGCTGGTGCGCCTGCAGCGCGGCCGCGAAGTAGCGCGGCAAAGCGGCGCGCTGCCGGCGGCGCAGATCGTGCGCTTCGCGTCGTAGCTATGCCTCACCCGCTGGGCGCGCCCCGACGCGCTCCAGCGCCGTGAAGCCGATTCGGTTCATCACCCGCGATGCCAGCGCGGGCGACAGGCGTTGCAGCCACAGCAGCGACCGATTCCCGCCGGGAATCGTCAGCGGCGCACGTTGCTGCAGCGAGCGCACCAGTTGCCCGGCAACCCACTCCGGCTCGAAGATCCTGGGCAGCGGCAACGGCCACCGCACGCCGGCATCGGTGCGCGTATGCGGCGGCGCGAACACACGCACGTCGATGCCGCTGCCCTGGAGTTCCGCGCGCAGCGCAGCGGACCAACTGACCACGGCGGCCTTCGCGGCGCTGTAGGCCGCAGCGCCCGGCATCGGGACCCAGGCCACCGCCGAGGCAATGTTGACGATCGTGCCCGACCCCTGGCGTCGCATCGTCGGCAGCACGGCGTGGACCATGCGCTCGGCGCCGAACACGTGCACCGCGAACATCTCCCGCAAGTGAGAAGCCTCGGCGGCGTCCCAGCGCCGCACCAAACCGCCGTTGCCGGCCATGTTGATCAAGCCGTCGATGCGGCCGAAGGCATCGAGCACCGCGCGCACGGCCCCATGCACGCTGGCGTCGCTGGTCACGTCGAGCGGCACAGCGGCCGCCTGCCGCGCGCCGGCCGCCGAAGCCGCCACCAGAGGACGCAGCCGCTCGACGCTGCGGGCCGCGAACGCCACCCGTGCCCCGCCGGCCAGCAGCGCCTGCGCCGTTTTCAGCCCGATGCCGCTGGAAGCGCCGCTGACCAGCCAGACCTGGTTGTCGAACCGGTTGTCGAACCCCATGCGAGCCTCTCAGACGATTTGATTCGCCCAATATAGCACAAGTGGCATATATGCCAGATGCTTTCCAGAGGGATGCGACGGCCCCGCCGCCCGGTTAGCATCGGGCCGATGTCGCTGCGCCACGCCATCCTGGGATTTCTCGACCTCGAGCCCGCCACCGGCTACACCTTGCTGCAACGCTTCGAGGGCTCGGTCGGCTCGTTCTGGACCGCGACGCAGAGCCAGATCTATCGCGAGCTGCACGCACTGGAGGCCGCCGGTCAGGTGCGCATGACGCTGCAGCCGCAGGACGGCAAGCCGGCCCGCAAGATCTATGCGCCGACCCCCGACGGGCAGGCTGCGCTGCAGGCCTGGTTGCACCAGCCCTTGGAGCCTCTGCAGTTGCGCGACCCGTTGCAGCTTCGGCTGGTCTTCTCGGCATCGGTTGCGCCGGCCGAACTCGACGCGATGCTCGCTGCCTACCAGGACACTCTGCTGACCACGCAGGACGAGTACCGCCGGCGCCTGGCATCGCCGCAGATCCTGTCGCTGGCGCGCTCGGTGCGCGAGCGCGCGCTGTGGACACTGTCGGTGGAAAACGGCATCGCCTGGTGCCAGTCGCAGCTCGACTGGCTGCGACGCGCCCGCCTGCGGCTGCGCCGCGCCAGCGCGGCGCCTGCGCGGCAGGGCGAAGCCAAGGTCAGGAGCCCGCGGCGCGCGAGCGCGCCAGCGCGACGAACCAGCCGACACTGTCGGCGTTGGCCATCGCGTCGCGCTTGAGCACCTGGTCCGGCTCGGCGCCCATCAGCAGCTTCTTGACCGGCAGCTCCATCTTCTTGCCCGACAGCGTGCGCGGGATCGCGGCGACCTGGAACACGTCGTTCGGCACGTGGCGCGGCGACAGCGCGGCGCGCACCGCGGCCTTGATGCGCGCCGTCAATGCGTCATCCAGCGCGTGGCCCTCGCGCAGCACGACGAACAGCGGCATCCAGCTTTCGCGGCCGAGGTATTCGAGGTCGACCACCAGGCTGTCGAGCACCTCGGGCAGCGCCTCGACCGCGCGGTACAGCTCGGCGGTGCCCATGCGCACGCCGTGGCGGTTGATGGTGGCATCGCTGCGGCCGTAGATGACGGCGCCGCTGGCGCCACTCTCGGGGTGCGGCACGATGCGGATCCAGTCGCCGTGGCGCCAGACGCCGGGGTACATGTCGAAGTAGCTGTCGTGCAGGCGGCTGCCGTCGGCATCGCCCCACAAGTACAGCGGCATCGACGGCATCGGCCGCGTGCACACCAGCTCGCCCACCTCGTCGATCAGGCTGCGGCCGCGGCCACTCGCATCGGGCTCGCTCCAGGCCTCGACCGCGGCGCCGAGGCAGCGGCACTGCATCTCGCCTTCGACCATCGGCAGCGTCGGCAGCCCGGCGATGAAGGCGCCCGCGAAATCGGTGCCGCCGCTGATCGGCGTC
Organism: Burkholderiaceae bacterium; assembly: GCA_022072045.1. GTDB lineage: Bacteria > Pseudomonadota > Gammaproteobacteria > Burkholderiales > Burkholderiaceae_C > JAEUPI01. The sequence continues at coordinate 9,008 of JAJVIL010000028.1, forward strand.
AGCCAGATGTCGCGCCCGTCGACCTTGGGGCAGTGGTCCCAGGCCCAGCGGTAGCACTCGTTGGCCAGCGGCGAGCCGGTGGAGCCGAGCGCGCGCAGCGCCGACAGGTCGGCCACGGCTTTCGGCGACACACCGGCCTTGAGGCACGAGGCGTAGAACGCGGCGCCCGCGCCGAAGAAGGTGGTCTGCGTCAGGCCCGCGAAGCGCCACAGCGTGCTCCAGTCGGGCGCCTTCGACGGGCCGGACGGGCTGCCATCGAACAGGCAGATGGTGGTGCCGCCGAGCAGACCAGCGACCTGGCAGTTCCACATGATCCAGCCGGTGCTCGAGTACCAGTGAAAGCGCTCGCCGCTGTCCAGCGTGGGGCCGATGTTGTTGTGCAGCGTGTTGAGCTTGAGCCCTTCGATCATCACCCCGCCGTGGCCGTGCACGATCGCCTTGGGCAGGCCGGTCGTGCCGCTCGAGTACACCACCCACAGCGGGTGGTCGAACGGCAGCCACTCGGGCTCGAAGGCCTCGTCGCCGTGGGCATCGCCGTGCAGCCAGCGCGGCAGCGCGTGCAACGTGCAGCGCGCCGGCAGCGCACCGCCGGGATCGACGTCGCGCCCGGCGGCCAGCAGCGGCTGCAGCACCAGGTGCGACACGCTCGGCAACTGCTCGACCAGCTCGCGCACCAGCGCTCGCCGGTCGTGCGCGGTGCCGCCCCAGCGGTAGCCGTCGCAGGCGAAGAGCACCTTGGGCTCGATCTGCCGGAAGCGGTCGAGCACCGCCACCGGCCCCATGTCGGGCGAGCACAACGACCAGATCGCACCGAGGCTCGCGCAGGCGAGGAAGACCACCGCGGTTTCGGGCCGGTTGGGCAGATAGGCGCAGACGCAGTCGCCGCGCGTCACGCCGAGCCGCCGCAGCGCGAGCGCGCACGCTGCGACCTGGCGGCGAAGCTCGGGCCACGACAGCGACTCGACGCGGCCATCGGCCAGCATCGGTTCGTCGGCGAACACGATCGCCGGGTGCCCCGCCGCGTGCAGCGCGTCGGCATGGCGCAGCACCTGCCGCGCGTAGTTGACCTGCGCGCCTTCGAACCAGCGCGCGCCGGGCATGCGCTCGTCGCCGAGCACGCGCGCGTGCGGCGTCGGCGACTGGATGTCGAAGAACTGCCAGATCGACGACCAGAAGGCCTCGAGGTCGGTGACCGACCAGCGCCACAGCGCGTCGTAGTCGGCGAACTGCAGGCCCCGCTGCTCGTGCAGGAAGTGCTGGTAGCGGGTGATCTGCGCTTCGTGCGACATGGCGATTCAGTTCAGCAGTTCGGCGCGGCGCGCGTTGTCGACGTTGACCATGTGCCACCACTCGAGCCAGAACAGCGGCCGGCGGTAGCCCTCGACCCAGCCGTGCAGCATGTCGGCCTCCATGCGGTGCGCGGTGTGCTTGTACGGCATGTAGGCCACTGCGATCTCCTTGGCCTGCCGGAACAGCGCGTCGCGTTCGGGCCCGTCGGGAATCACTCGCATGCGCTCGTAGATGCGGTCGAACTCGGCATTCCTGAAGCGCGCCAGGTTCTGGCTGCCGATCTGCTGGCTGTGCAACTCCGACAGCGCGCCCTGTCCGTCGGAGCCGGCGGCCGAGCGGCCGACCTGCCAGAACTGCAGCTTGCCGGCGCGCGCGGCCTTCAGATTCTCGGGCCATTGCGCCGGCCTGAACACGATGCGCACCCCGATCGTGCTGAGGTTCTTCTTCCACAACTCGTCGAACTTGCGCGTCAGGTCGTCGGGTTGGCTCGCCATCTCGATCGTCAGCGCCTTGCCGTCGGGCAGCTCGCGCCAGCCGTCGCCGTCGCGGTCGACGTAGCCGTACAGGTCGAGCAGCGCCCTTGCCCGCGCGGGGTCGTAGTCGCCCATCTCGCTCTTGAATCCGGGGTCGTAGCCGATGGTATGCGGCACCACCGGCGACTGCGCATGGATGCCGCCGCGACGGATGTTGCGGATCTCGGCGTCGACGTCGTAGGCCAGCGCGATCGCGCGCCGCAGCGCGACCTTCTCCGGCGTGTAGCCGCCGACGACCGGATCCTCCATGTTGAAGTACGCCAGGCCCGAGTCAGGGTTCAGATTGCGAATGCCCTGGATGCCACGCTTGGCGAGGTACGGCGCGAGCCTGCCGCCCGGCATCGCGAGCGCCAGGAAGTCCGGCGGCACGCGGCCGGCGTTGGTGGCCAGCGCGTCGACCTCGGCATTGAGGAATGACAGCCACATCGGCTGGCTCTGCTCGATGATCGCGACGCGCACCTCGTCGATCATCGGCAGGCGGCGGCCCTTGAACTTGGCGGCGATGGCCTGCCCGACGGCGTCGTCGGGCGCCGGCTCGGCGTCGTAGGTGCGCTCGCGATAGCCCGGGTTGCGTTCGAGCACGATCTCGGAGGAGCGCCGCCAGCTCTTCAACCGGTACGGCCCGGTGCCCACCGGATGCGCGTCGATCTGGTCGCCGTAGTACTCGACCACCTCGCGCGCCACCGCGCCGAGGATATCCGAGCCGGTGAACCCGCTTTCGGCAAAGCGCGGCCGCGGCTCCTCGAGCTCGACGCGCAGCGTGTAGCGGTCGGGCGCCGACAGGCCCGGGATCGGCTGGTCGTAGTCGAACGGCTTGTTGTTCCTGATGGCGTCGTCGCGCAGCGCCGCCAGGCCGACGTACTTGTTCTCCAGGACGCCGGCCACCACCGGGCTCTTGTTCTTCGGGTCGACGATGCGCTTGAGCTGGTACACGTAGTCGGCCGCGACCAGCTCGCGCCGCTTGCCCCTGAACGCAGGATCGTCGGCGAAGTAGATGCCGGGCCGAATCTTGATCGTCCAGACGCGGTAGTCGGCCGAATGCTCGGGCATCGCCTCGGCGGTCTGCAGCCTGAGCTTGAACGGCCGCGCCAGGTGGTCGTAGGTGAGCGGTGCCTCGAAGATGTGCGCGGTGACGACGCGCGAGTAGAGGTCGACGATGCGCGCCGGGTCCAGGGTGGTCTCGGCGCGCGCGAATGCCAGGCGCAGCACCTTGCGCTCGTCGGCCGCCTGCGCGACCAGCGCCACCAGCGCGAAGCAGAGCAAGAGCAGGCTTCTCATGCGGCGCGCGGGCATCACGACACGTGCTCGCTGCGCAACGTCGGGTCGACGTCGACCATGTGCCACCACTGGCCGCCGAACAACGGGCGCCGGAAGCCGATCACCCACGGGTACGCCAGATCGGTGTAGATGCGATGCACGTGGATCTTGTACGGCATGTACGCCACCGCGATGCGCTGCGCCTCGCGGAACAGGGCCGCACGCTCGGGCCCGTCGGGCAGCACCTGGGTGCGCTCGAACAGGCGGTCGAACTCGCCGAGCTGGAAGCGCGCCAGATTGTTGTTGCCGGCCAGCGGGCCGTAGAAGCGCGCCAGTGCGTCCTGTCCGTCGGGGCTGGCGGAGGATTCGCCGAGCATCCACATCATCAGCTTGCCCGCGTCGGCCGCCTTCAGATTCTCGGGCCACTGCTGCGTGTTGAAGCGGATGCGAATGCCCACCGCCGTCATCGACTTCTTCCACAGCTCGTTGTACTGGCGGTAGATGTGCTCGGGCTCGGTGGCCATCACCAGCTCCAGCGGCGAGCCGTCGGGGCGCTCGCGCCAGCCGTCGCCATCGCGATCGACGAAGCCGTACAGGTCGAGCAGCGCCCGCGCGCGCGCCGGGTCGTAGTCGCTCATCTCGGTCTTCAGGTGGGGATCGTAGCCGGTGGTGTGCGGCGCGATCGGCGACTGCGCCGGCACCGCGCGGCCGCGACGGATCAGCCGAATCTCCTCGTAGACGTCGTACGCCAGGCTGATCGCCCGACGCAGCGCCACCTGGGCCGGCGCGTTGCCGCCGACCATCGGATCGAGCATGTTGAAGTAGGTGAACGCGTTGTCCGAGCCCAGGATCGTGTACATGCGCACCCCCTGCCTGGCCAGGTTGGGTGCCAGCCTGCCGCCCGGCGCCGCCTCGTTGGCGAACTGGCTCGGCAGGGGGCCCGCCGAGGTGGCCAGGGCGTCCACTTGCTTGTTGAGGAAGCTCAACCATTGCGGCTGAAACTCCTCGATCACCGCGATGTCGACCTCGTCGATCAACGGCAGGCGGTGGCCCTTCAGCTTGGCCAGGATCGCCTGACCCTCGGCGTCGTCGGGCGCCGGCAGCGCGTCGTACCGCAGCTCGCGGTAGCCCGGGTTGCGCTCCAGGATGATGCGCGAGCTGCGGCGCCAGCGCTTGAGCCTGAACGGCCCGGTGCCCACCGGATGCTCGCCGATCGTCTCCTTGTAGTGCTCGACCACCTCGCGCGCCTGCGCGCCGAGCAGGTCGGAGGCGCACAGCGTGTCGATGAAGCGCGGCCGCGGCTCCTGCAGCTCGATGCGCAGCGTGTAGCGATCGACCGCACGCAGGCCCTCGATCGGCGCTTCGTAGTCGAACGGCTTCTTGCCCTTCACCGCCGCGTCGCGCGCCGCCGCCAGCCCCTTGATCTTGAGTTCCATCACGCCGGGCTGGATCGGGCTGATGTTGGCCGGGTCGACCACGCGCTGGAAGGCGTACACGTAGTCCTGCGCCACCAGCTCGCGCGGCCGGCCGCCGAACGCCGGGTCGGCGGCGAAATGGATTCCCGGCTGGATGCGCACGACCCAGGTGCGGAAGTCGTTCGACACTTCGGGCATGCCGGCCGCGGTGAGCGGGCGCACGCGGATCGGCCGCGCCAGATGGTCGTACACGTAGGGTGCTTCGAAGATGTGCGTGGTCACCGTGCGCGAATACAGGTCGGAGATGCGCGCCGGGTCGAAGCTGGTCTCGGCCGAGGCGAACAGCAGCCGCAGCACCTTGCGCGGCGGCTCCTGGGTCGCCAGCGCCGGCAGGGGCAGCGCCGCGGCGGCCGCCGCCTGCAGCAGGCGCCGGCGCTGCGCGTCGCGCGGTGTCGTCATCGCCGGCTCCTGCGCGCGCGCTCGTCCATGTCGACGTCGACGTACTTCCAGAACTCGCGCACGAACACGTTGCGATGGTAGCCCCCGACCCACGGCTGCCAGAGGTCGGTCCAGATGCGGTGCACGTGCACCTTGTACGGCATGTAGGCCACCAGCAGGCGCTTGGCCTGGTCGAACAGCGCGGCCCGCTCGGGCCCGTCGGGCAGCACGCGCTGCCGCTCGTAGACGGCGTTGAAGGCCGGCAGGTCGAACCGCGCATGGTTGGCCTGCCCCTTGTTCGGCCCGTAGCCGAGCGCGAGGAAGTACTCGCCGTCGGGGCCGCCGGACCAGCCCACGCCCCACATCATCAGCTTGCCGGCGCGCGAGGCCTTCAACTGCTCGGGCCACTGGCGCACCAGCGGCACCATGCGGATGCCGATCGCGTCCATGTTGATCTGCCACAGCTCGTACAGATCGCGAAACGCCTTGTCGGGCGACGTGGCGTACTCGATGCGCAGCGGCGAGCCGTCGGGCTGCTCGCGCCAGCCGTCGCCGTCGCGATCGACGTAGCGGTACAGGTCGAGCAGCGCGCGCGCCTTGGCGCGGTCGAACTCGCTCATCTCCGACTTGAACGCCGGGTCGTAGCCGCGCACCGGAGGCGGGATGTGCGATTGCGCGCGAACAGCCTGCCCGTGGCGTGCGACGCGGATCTCGCGGTCGATGTCGACCGCCAGCGCGATCGCCCGCCGCAGCGCCACCTTGTCCGGGGTGTAGCCGCCGACAACCGGATTCTCCATCGCGAAGTAAGACACCGAGATGTCGTTGCGCTGGTAGCGCAGCATCCCGATGCCGCGCCGCGCCAGGTGCGGCGCCAGACGGTTGTTGGGGATCGCGATGTCGCAGAACTCGTCGGGGATGCGCTCGACCAGATCCTGCTCGTCGTTGAGGAACGACAGCCAGCGCGGCTGCGGCTCCTCGATCACCGCCAGCTCGACGCGATCGACCATCGGCAGGCGCCGCCCCTTGAGCGCTGTGGCGATGGCGCCGCGGCGCGCATCGCCGGCCGGCGGGTGCTCGTCGTAGAACAACTCGCGAAAGTCTGGGTTGCGCTCGAGCACGATGCGCGAATTGCGCCGCCAGGCGGCGAGCCGGAACGGCCCGGTTCCCACCGGGTGCTCGCCGATCTGCTCGCCGTAGCGCTCGACCACCTCGCGCGCCACGGCGCCAGTGAGCGCCGGGTCGGTGAACAGCGCTTCGGGCAGGCGCGGGCTCGGCTGCGCCACCCGAACCTCGAAGCGGTAGCGGTCGAGCGCGCGCAGGCCTTCGACCTCGCGGTCGTAGTCGAACGCGGTCTTGCGCTCGAGCGCCTCGCGGCGCAGCTCGCTCAGGCCCAGGATCTGGGCCGATTCGAACAGGTACAGCTTGCCGCTCTTCCAGCGCGGGTCGTAGTGGCGTTCGATCGTGTACACGTAGTCCTGCGCCGTGAGTTCGCGCGGCCGCCCGCCGAAGGCCGGGTCGTCGGCGAAGTGGATGCCCGGCCTGATCGTGAACACGAAGCGTCGGAAGTCGGCCGACACCTCCGGCATCGCCGAGGCCGTGTTGGGCCGCATGCGCAGCGGTTGCGCCAGGTACTCGAACTCCAGCGGCGCCTCGAAAATGTGCGCGATCACCGTGTTGGAGTACAGGTCGGTCACCTGCGCGGGGTCGAACCCGGTCTCCGCCGCCGGCAACGCGTAGCGCAGCACCTTCGGCTGCGCGGCCGGCGCGTCGGCCGCGTCCGCCGGCCACGACAGCGCTAGACTCGCGGCCAGCACCCATAACCCGACTCGAACCATTGGCGTGTGCGCACGGCGAGCGCTGCAGTGGCCACATGCCCCGCGCTCGGCAGCGGCCGCAGTCTAGCGGCCGCGAGCAGCAGGCGCCGCACGGGCAAACGTGGGCCTGGGCGCGTGCAACGGCCCTCTACACTCGCGCATCGCTTCAAGCGGCGGCTGCCGCGCGGCATGCACGATGTGGGCCTATCTCGTTAGACGCCTGTGGCAGATGGTGCCCACGCTGCTCGGCGTGGTGCTGCTGGTGTTCCTGCTGTTCAAGTTCTTCGGCGCCGACCCGGCGGTGATCCTCGGCGGGCTCAACGCCACGCAGGAGCAGGTGGCCGCGATCCGCACGCAGCTCGGGCTCGACCGGCCGTGGTGGGTGCAGCTCGCCATCTATCTCAGGGAGATCGTCACCTTCGACTGGGGCCGCAGCTGGGCCACCAACGAGTCGGTGGCCCATCTGTTTGCGACCCGGCTGCCGGCGACGCTGACGGTGATGATCCCGATCCTGATCCTCGACACGCTGGTGGCGCTGCCGATCGCGATGTGGATCGCCTACCGCCGCGGCTCGCTGTCGGATCGCACGGTCACGGTGATCACCACCGTGGCGCTGTCGATCTCGTTTCTCGTCTACATCATCATCGGCCAGTACGTGTTCGGCTTCCAGCTCGGCTGGTTCCCGGTGCAGGGCTGGAGCGACTCGACGCTGACCAACCTGCTGACCTACGTGCCGCTGCCGGTGCTGCTGGCGGTGCTGGTGGGCATCTCGCCGCAGACGCGGCTGTACCGCACCTTCGTGCTCGACGAACTCGGCCACGACTACGTGCGCACCGCGCGCGCCAAGGGCCTGACCGAACGCACGGTGCTGTTCAAGCACGTGCTGCGCAACGCGCTGATCCCGATCATCACCAACATCGGCTACAACCTGCCGGGCATCTTCGTCGGCTCGTTCCTGATCGAGGTGTTCTTCTCGATTCCCGGCCTCGGTCGCGAGGTGCTGCTGGCGGTCAACCGCAGCGACTACCCGGTGATCCAGGCCACCACCGTCTACCTGGCGATGCTGACGATGCTGATCAACCTGGCCACCGACGTGCTGTACAAGGTGGTCGATCCACGCGTGGTGCTGCGTTGAACGCGGTCCTGCCGATCGGCGCGACCCCGGCGCCGCACCCCGACGGCGTTTGGCGCGCCGCGTGGCGGCGCTACCGCGGCGACCGCATCGGCATGGTGTCGCTGGCGATCGTGGCCGCGTTCCTGGTGCTGATCACGCTGTCGGCCTCGGGCGTCGTCGCGCGCCACTGGCAGCAGGAAGTCGGTGTACCCAACGCGCCGCCCACCTGGCTCGGACCGCGGCCGCCGGAGGACCTGGGAACGATCGAGGTGCCCAAGGGCCCGAACGTCGACCTGTCCGATGTCGATCCGCTGGCGCCGCGCTACCAGGAGTGGGCCGAGCGTGCCGCCAAGCTCAAGACCATCGAGACGCCGCGCAGCCAGACGCTGCCGTTCGGCGGCGACCGCCTTGGCCGCGACGTGCTGGCCAAGGCGATCAAGGGCACCGAGGTGTCGGTGTTCGTCGGCGTCCTCGCCGCAGCGCTCGCCACCCTGATCGGCACGCTGCTCGGCGCCGCGGCGGGCTTCTTCGGCCGCCGCGTCAGCGACTTTCTCGAATGGGTCTACAACGTCTTCACCGCGGTGCCCGACATCCTGCTGATCTTCGCCTTCGCAGCGGTGTTCGGCCGCGGCATCGGCACCGTGGTGCTGATCCTCGGGCTCACCGGCTGGTCGGGGGTCTACCGGCAAGTACGCGCCGAGTTCATCAAGCACCGCGGCCGCGAATACGTGCGCGCCGCCGAGGCCATTGGCGCCAGCGCGGCGTCGCGCATGTTCCACCACATCCTGCCCAACGTCAGCCACGTGATCCTGGTGCGGCTGTCGCTGCTGGTGGTGGGCTTCATCAAGTACGAGGTGATCCTGTCGTACCTCGGTTTGGGCGTGCCGGTGGACCAGGTGAGCTGGGGCACGATGCTGGCCGAGGCGCAGAGCGAGCTGATCCTCGGCTACTGGTGGCAGCTCGCCGCGGCCACGCTGTTCATGGCCCTGTTCGTGACCGCGTTCTCGCTGATGGCCGACGCCTGGCGCGACGCGCTGGACCCCAAGCTGCGCGGTGCCAATTGAATCGAAAGCGCGCGCCGTGCTGCTGAGCATCCGCGACCTGAGAGTCGCCTTCCGGCTGGGCGAGCGCGGCGCCGTCACGCTGGTGCCGGCGGTTTCGGGGGTCAGCTTCGACATCCCGGAGCACACCACCGTCGCGCTGGTCGGCGAGTCGGGCTCGGGCAAGAGCGTCACCGCGATGTCGATCCTCAACCTGCTGCCCGACAACGCGCAGCGCTCGGGCTTCATCGAGTATCGAGGCCACGACCTGCTGCAGGCGTCGCTATCCGAGCTGCAGGCGTTGCGCGGCAAGGACATCGCCTGCGTGTTCCAGGATCCGATGACGTCGCTGAATCCGGTGTTCAGCGTCGGCGCGCAGATGGCCGAGCCACTGCGACGTCACCTGGGCTTGGGCCGCCGCGCCGCGCTCGAGCGCGCCGAGTCGCTGCTCGGCGAGGTCGGCATCCCCGAGCCGAAGCGCCGGCTCGCCAGCTACCCGCACGAGCTGTCGGGCGGCCAGCAGCAGCGCGTGATGATCGCGATGGCGCTCGCCTGCGAACCCAAGCTGCTCATCGCCGACGAGCCGACCACCGCGCTCGACGTGACGATCCAGCGCCAGATCCTCGAGCTGATCGCGCGGCTGCAGGAGCGCCACCGCATGAGCGTGCTGTTCATCAGCCACGACCTCGGCGTGGTCGGCGAGATCGCCGACCACGTGGTGGTGATGCGCGACGGCGTCGTGCGCGAGCAGGGCCCGGTGGCGCGCATCTTCGAGTCGCCGGCCGACGCGTACACCAAGGCGCTGCTCGCGTGCCGGCCGAACCTCGACAACACCAGCGCCAGGCTGCCGGTGATCGACGACCACATCGAAGGCAGGACGCCGGCGCGCCAGCCCAGGCCCAAGGACCCGGCTGCGCCCGTGGTGCTGCAGGTGCGCTCGCTGGCCAAGAGCTTCTTCCTGCGCGAAGGGCTGTTCGGCAGGCGCGAGTTCAAGGCAGTGCGCGACGTCAGCTTCGAACTGCGCCGAGGCCACACGCTCGGCGTGGTCGGCGAGTCGGGCTCGGGCAAGACGACGATGGGCCTGACGCTGCTGCGTCTGCACGAGCCGACAGCCGGCGCGGTGGTGTTCGACGGTCGCGACCTGCTGGCGATGAACGACCGCGAGCGGCAGGCGATGCGCCGGCGCATCCAGATCGTGTTCCAGAACCCGTATGCGTCACTGAATCCACGGTTCACGATCGGCCAGACCCTCACCGAGCCGATGGCCATCCACGGCATCGGCGCCGGCCACGGCGAGCGCGAGCGCCGCGCCCGCACGCTGTTGCAGCGGGTGGGGCTCGACGATTCGGCGATCGGCAAGTACCCGCACGAGTTCTCGGGTGGCCAGCGACAGCGCATCGCGATCGCGCGCTGCCTGAGTCTCGAGCCCGAGGTGCTGGTACTCGACGAGGCAGTGAGCGCGCTCGACGTCTCGGTGCAGGCGCAGGTGCTCAACCTGCTGAAGGACCTGCAAGACGACCTCGGCCTCGCCTACGTGTTCATCAGCCACGACCTCGCGGTGGTGCGCTTCCTCGCCGACGAAGTGCTGGTGATGAAGGACGGCGAGGTGATCGAGCAGGCGAGCGCACAGCAGATCCTGGCCGCCCCGATGCAGGAGTACACGCGCCGGTTGCTGGGCGCGATTGCGCGCGGCTACCGGGGCGCGGCCGGCTGAGCGGCGCAGCGCGGGCTGGTCGCGACGCCGGCGCGCGGTGGCGCCTCCGAGGCAATGACCAACCCGGTCGCACCTGTAACAAAAGTCTGGTCACTCGCGCCGCTCCTGGGCGCGCAGCGCGAAGCGCCGCGTGATCGCCTTCACACGGCGGGTGGCCGACCACTCATTCGAAGACTTGGCACGGTTGATGCGCTGGCTCCTGCGTGCGGTGCCCCTGACCGCCCGACGAACCAGGAGACTGTGATGCCCAGCGGATTCGCCCCCCTCGCTCGACCGCGTCGCATGCGCGCCGCGGCTCACAGCGTGCACGGCGGGGCGTCCTCGATGCTGCGGCTGGCGCAGCCTGGCGGCATGCGCTGGCCCACCGGCAGCGCGTTGACCGAATGGGCGCAGCGCGCATCGGCAGCGCTGGCGCCGGACATGGTGGCCGTTGCCGATGACGCCAGCGAGGCCTTTATCACGCCCCTGCAGCCGAGCCCGACGCTGCGGGTCGCCCCGGCGTTTCGCTGAGCGTCGAGCCAGGAGCGCGCAAGTGAACCCCCATGTGCCGAGCGTGCTGAAGCTGGTTGCGGCGCCGTTGGTGCCGGCGCGTGCGCCGGTGCCGCGGGCGGTGCAGGCATCCCAGGTGCTGCGGGCGCCTCGCGGCGGCGTGCAGTTGTCTTTTCAGTTTCATCGCGGCTCCGATTCGGGCCGGGAAGGCGTCGTCAAGGGTTTGGGACAGGGTTGACGCCCAACGGGGAGCGGGCCGACGCGGGTGAATTGAGAGCGACCCCGCGCCAACGGTCCCGCTCCCCTCTTTTTTCCCGCGCCAGGCGCTGCTGGCGTCCCCTGGTAGCGACGCTTCCGCGCGGCGGTCGACCGCACCGATGGCCTCGACTCCGGCCCCAGCCTCGGGCAAGGCCCTCAGCGGCCGTGCGTCCGCGCCAGCTCCAACTGCTCGCCAACGCGGCGAACCGCGCGCAGCAAACCCGACGTGCTGAGGCTGCATTGCGGCGCGATGCGCGCCACGCGTTCGTCGAGCGCGTCGGCGTCGGTCATCATCGTCCGCGCAAGCACCGACAGCGCGAGTGTTTCGCGCCTCGGCAGCTCCGGCGGCAAGCGTTGCTCGGCCTGCGCCTGCACGTGGTGACGAACGCAAACCACGACCGCTTCGCTCAGGCCCCACGATTCGCACAACGCCGCACCCAGCGCATCGTGGCCGACGCCGAAGCCGGTCGCCTCGAGTTGGCACAGCGCCGTGTCGGTGCCCGCCGCCCTCAACATCGCGCGGTAGTGGTCGGGGGCGTGGCGCAGCAGCACGGCCTTGCCGCACTCCTCGAAGAGCCCGGCCGAGTGAGCGGCCCACGCGTCGAGCTGCATCGCTTGCGCCAAGCGCCCCATGATCGGGCCACGCTCGGCCGCGCGGGCCCAGAGCGCGTCGAGTTCGGGGGCCGGCGGAAACACCGCGCGCAGGCCGAACTCCAGCGCGATACCGGCAACCTCGCGCAGGCCGAGGTAGCTGATCGATTGCTGTACGGACTGCACGCGACCAGACAGGCCGTACAGCGGCGAGTTCACCGTCTTCAGCACCGCGGCAGCCAGAGCCATGTCGGATTCGATGAGCTGCGACAGTGCCGCCAGATTGACCTCTTCGTCGGCCATCAGCAACGACAGCCGCAACAGCGGTTCGGGCTGGCTGGGGATCTCGAGGTCGAGCGTTCGCAACTGGGATTCAACTGACATGGCTGGTTCCACGGGGCCGATCGCACCTCACAGGCTAGACCCGCCTCGCGCCCGCCGATCGCGGTAGTTGTGGCACGACACGGCCGCAACTCGCGCGTACAGGGCCGCAATCACTCGTTGGCCGCCCCGCGGGTCGCGCGGCAGGGTACCGACGCGCGGCTGGGATGAGGAAGACCCGGTGCGGCGCCGGCGCCACACCGGAGCGCGCCTTTTCCGCGCAATACGCCGGTCAAGGCGATTTCGGGTTTGCCCGAACGCGCGATGATTGGCGGGTTAACGGAGTTGTGTTGATAATCCGACCGGGTACCTGTACCCACGGCCCTTGTCTGGAGGCGGCGCCTTTGCTTGATCGGTTCACGCTGGGTTGAAGCTCCACTTGGATTGTCTGCACTGAGAAGGAGCTTCCCCGCATGGGAAACAAGCTGTACGTCGGCAACCTCGCGTATTCCGTGCGCGATGAATCGTTGCAGGCTGCATTCGCACAATTCGGTACCGTCACTTCCGCCAAAGTGATGATGGACCGCGAGACGGGGCGCTCCAAGGGCTTCGGCTTCGTCGAGATGTCCAGCTCCGCCGAGGCGCAGGCCGCGATCCACGCGATGAACGGCCAACCGCTCGAGGGCCGCGCGGTCGTCGT
>JAJVIL010000091.1 GCA_022072045.1 Burkholderiaceae bacterium
CGGCAACGGGCGCTGCCGCAGCGGCGGGCGCAGCCGCGGGAGCGGGAGCTTCGGTCTTGCTGCACGCAGCCAATGCGGCGGCGGCAAACAGAGCCAACAGGAGCGACTTGTTCATGCTTGTCCTCGAAAGGTAAACCGGTTCTCTGGTGGATCTCACCGGCACTTGTTTGTCTTGCGCGCCTGCCGCCGCGGTCCGGTGCCGCATCGGCAAGTGGTACGGTGTCCAGCCGGCAATTATATTCGGGGAGACCCTAACACTCAGAGCCCGAGCACGGTCACCGGCCAGGCCGGTTCGCAGCGTTGCAACAAAGCATCAATGCGCTCGCGCTGCTGTACGCGCGCGCGCCGCGCAGTGCTCCAGCGCCCCTGCCAGTGCTCGCGGTCGAGCAATTCGAGGCAGCCACCCTCAAGCCACAGCAGCGACGGCATGTCCGACGGGTCGACCTCGGTTGGGCGGAGGCATTCCAGCGCATGGGCAAACGGCTTGCGCCAGGCCGCGAAGCGCGGCTGATGGCGCTCGAGGAGATCGAACCGCATCCCCACCAGGCGCAGGCGCCGGCCCGGCAACTGGATCCAGCGCGTCAGCGCGTCGACCACCGCAGGCTCGTCGAGCGGCCACGGCGTGAAATCGACGTCGACCAGCGTGACGTCGCGCCCGGATGCGGGATCGAGCGCGGTCAAGCGTTCGCGCGCCAGCGCGACGAACTCGCCGCGCGACGCCGCGCTCCGGCTCTGACCCGACTCATCGTTCATGCACCCACCCCGCAGTCAGCCACTGCTGCACGATCGTGCGCCCGCCCCGGCTCAATCGACCCACCTCTGCCGCCGGCAGCGCGCGCTCGTCGGCCAGACGGCGCAGGCATTGTGCGTCGCGCCCCGACGCCGCCAGCGCCTCGCCGTTGATGTAGACGTGATCTGCGTCATAGAGCATGCGCGTGCGGCGATCGAGCGCCAGCGCGCGCGCGCCGAGCGAGTGTGCGCGCCGGCCCGCCTCGAACCAGACGCGCGGCTTGGGCTCGCTGAGCCATTGCCCCAGCGCGCGCGCCTGCGCCAACGGATCACGCACCGCCTCGACCCAGGCGTCGCGCGCGAATGCCTGCAGCGCCGCCGGGACGCACGCGGGGGCCGTCGTGGCCGCGCTGCCGCGGTCGCCGTATGGCACGCCGCCGCCGCTGTGCGCGTCGGACACCGCATCGGCCACCGACAGCAGCATCGCATGCGCCAGCTCGGCGTGGCGCGGCACCCGAAAGCCGATCGACGCCGTCATGCACTCGCCGACGGCGATGCCGTCGTGGCCCCAACCCGGCGGCAGGTAGAGCATGTCGCCGGCGCCGAGCAGCCAATCGTACCGAGGCTCGAAGCGGCGCAGCAGTTTCAGCGGCGCCCCTTCGACGCATCGCTCGTCGCGCACGCGGCCGATGCGCCAGCGCCGCGTGCCGCGCAGTTGCAGCAGAAAGACGTCGTAGGCGTCGACGTGCGGGCCGACGCCGCCGCCGTCGCTCGCCCAGGAGATCATCAGATCGTCGAGCCGCGCATCGGGCACGAAGCGGAACGGCTGCAGCATTCGGTGCGCCGCATCGGCGTGCAGATCCGCACCTTGCACCAACAGCGTCCAACCCGGCTGTCGCAACGGCGGCAGCGAACGCCGCGACAACGGCCCGTGCCGCACCGACCAGCGCCCGCCGCTGCGCACCACCGCGCGCGACTCGACATCGGCATCGGCCGCCAGCGCGAACAACTGCGGCCGCGTCAGCGGCGGAACGACATCGGGCCAGGCCGCGTGCACCAGCAGCGGCCTGCGCTGCCAGTGGCGCCGCATGAACTGCGCCGGTGAAAGGCCGGCGAGCAGCGCCGTCGGTGCATCGAGGTCCACGGCGGCATTCTCGCCGGCAGCTTCGACCGTGCGATCATTTGGCGATGGATGCGCCGGCATCGAGGTCACTGTTGCGCCGCCGGGACGAGGCCGCCCGCGTCGGCATGGTCGAGTTGTTCTTCGACCTCGTGTTCGTGTTCGCGGTGACGCAGCTTTCGCACACGCTGCTCGGCGACCTCAGCGCCCGCTCCGCGCTCCAGGTCGGCTTGCTGATGTTGGGCGTCTGGTGGGTGTGGATCTATACCTCGTGGGTCACCAACTGGCTCGACCCCGAGCGCGTGCCGGTGCGCGCGTGCCTGTTCGTGCTGATGCTGGCCGGCCTGGTCATGTCGGCGTCGCTGCCCAAGGCGTTCGGCGAGCGGGGGCTGGTGTTCGCCGGCGCGTACGTGTTCATGCAGGTCGGGCGCACGCTGTTCTTCCTGTGGGCGGTGCGCGGCGAGCGGCTCTCGATGGTGCGCAACTTCCAGCGCATCCTTGCGTGGCTGAGCCTGGCCGGCGTGTTCTGGATCGCCGGCGCGCTGACCCAAGGCGACTCGCGCCTTGCCCTTTGGGCGCTGGCGCTGGCGATCGAGTTCGTGTCGCCGGCGCTCTACTTCCGCGTGCCGGGCCTCGGCCGCTCGACGCTGGCCGACTGGGACGTCGACGGCGCACACATGGCCGAGCGCTGTGCGCTGTTCGTGATCATCGCGCTCGGCGAGTCGCTGCTCGTCAGCGGCGCCACCTTCGCGACCGCCGCATGGTCGCCCGCGGAGGTGGCGGCGTTCGCAGTCGCGTTCGCGGGCTCGGTGGCGATGTGGTGGCTCTACTTCGACAAGGGCGAGCATGCCGGGGTGCGTCGCATCACCGACGCAGCCGATCCGGGCCGCCATGCGCGCGTGGCCTACACCTACCTGCACCTGCCGATCGTCGGCGGCATCATCGTCGCCGCCGTCGCCGACGAACTGCTGCTCGCGCACCCCGGCCACGCCGGCGATGCGGGCCTTGCCGCGACGATCGGCGGGCCCGCGCTCTACATCGTCGGCGTCGGCGCATTCAAGTGGATGTCCAACGATCGCCCGCTGCCGCCGCTGTCGCACCTGACAGGGCTCGCGCTGCTCGCCGCCCTGGCGATACCGGGCTTCTCGCACCGGCTCAGCGCGCTGGCCCTCGGCGCGCTGGCCTGCGCGGTGCTCGTGGTCGTCGCGGTGTGGGAACATCTCTCGCTGCGCGCGAACGTGCGCCGAGCGCGGGCCACCGCGTCCTGATGCGCCGGCGGCCAACCGCACCTTGCGATCGGGCCCGGCGACCCGTTAGCGCGCAACGCCGTCGATCCAGGCCGCGCGGATCAATTGCCCGCAGCGGGCCGAATCGAAGCCGTGACCCGCGGAGTCCGGGTTGTCGGGGTCGTTGATGCCGCCTTTGTCTTCTCTGGCGACGATGCCGTACCAGGTCTTGCTGGCGTCGATCCACGGGTAGAAACCGAACGCGCCCGCGCTGCTGAAGGCACCGTCGCCGTTGAGCGGGTCGTCTTCGACCCAATGGCCGATCGAGTAGTGGTAGCTCTCGGACGACGGCACCGGCGTGTTGCGCGCCTGCGCGCAGGTGGCCGGGTTGGTGCACACCGCGTGCGTGCCGAGCGCCGCCTTCATCGACAGCCCACCGGCAAGGACCTTGCGCAGAAACACGGCGTACGCATCGGCACTGGTGACCACGCCGCCGGCCAGCTGCGGCTGGCTGTACGCGAGCGCGATGTCGCTGCCGAGCTTGTCGCGCATCTCGTCCGCCAGCGCGGCGTTGTTCATCGCGCCCAGCCCGATCAGGCTGGCGTGCTTCTCCATGTGGCCGCCGCCGTACGAGAACAGGCCGTCGGTGGCGGGATCGTAGGCGCCGTTGCGCTGGTAGTTCACGCAGCCAAGGACCGTCTGGCTCGGCAAGCACCGCGAGAAGCTCGTGTAGCCGCTGCGAAACGTCAGGTACTTGATGTCGTCGTCGGTCAGCTGCCCTTGCCGTGCCTGCACCACATACGCGCCGTACAGCCACTTCGACGCCGACGCGATGCTCATCAGCGACACACCGGTGTACAGCGGGCTGCCGTTGTTCGACGGCACCGAGCCCGACGCCAGGCGCCCGTTCTGATCGCCCACCTCCCAGTAGAACGGCTGGATCGGCGCGCACGGGTTGTTGCCGCTTTCCGCGGTGGCCGTGGCCGCGGCGACGCGCTGGCTCGTGTCGACGGGAGCAGGAGGCAGAGGGCCGCCGCCACCCGCGCCACCGCCGCCACAGGCCCCGACGAGCGCCGCGAGGCCTACTGCAGCAACCAGTGGCCCGCGTTTCGATCGGCTGGCGCATGTGGCGGTCGGGCCTGACTTCATCGCAGTCTCCTCGCGGTTGGCGCAGCGGCGAACGAGCCATCCGCGCTGCGAATGCACCATAGCGCCGCCACGTTGCTGGCCAGTGAACGCCGCTTGACCAACAGTGACAATCGAGCGCAGCCTGCCCGCGCTCGGTGCCCCGGAAACTAACCCGCGCCGGTCGATCCGAACCCGCCCTCGCCGCGCGCAGAGGTCTCGAACGATTCGACGCGTCGGAACCGCGCCTGCACCACCGGCACGATCACCATCTGCGCGATGCGCTCCATCGGCTGCACGGCGTAGGTCGCGATGCCGCGGTTCCAGCAGCTCACCATCAGCGGGCCCTGGTAGTCGCTGTCGATCAGCCCCACCAGGTTGCCGAGCACGATGCCGTGCTTGTGGCCGAGCCCCGAGCGCGGCAGCAGCATCGCGGCCAGCCCGGGGTCGCCGATGTGGATCGCCAGCCCAGTGGGGATCAACGCCAACTGCCCCGGCTCCAGCAGCAGCGGCGCGCCGATGCAGGCGCGCAGGTCGAGGCCGGCGCTGCCCGCGGTGGCATACGCCGGCAACTGATCGGCCACGCGCTCGTCGAGCACGCGCACGTCGATCACGCTCAAGGACTCGCCTCCAGACGAGAGGCGATCTCGCGCACGAGATGGCGCGCCAGGGTCAGCTTGTCGGCCGCCGGCAACTGGCGCTCGCCGCGCGCGTCGACCAGCAGCAGCGTGTTGTCGTCGCGGCCGAAGGTCGACGGGCCGATGTTGCCGACGATCAGCGGCACGTTCTTGCGCTGCAGCTTGGCGCGCGCGTTAGCGGCGAGGTCGTTGGTCTCGGCGGCGAAGCCCACGCAGTACGGGCGCTGCGGCAACCGCGCCACCGCGGCCAGGATGTCGGGGTTCTCGGCCAGCTCGAGCGCGGGCGCGCTGTGCGTGCCGTCTTTCTTGATCTTGCGCTGGGCGTAGCTGGCCGGGCGCCAGTCGGCCACCGCGGCGGTGGCCACGAACACGTGCTGCAGCCCCGCCAGCGGCAGCACGGTGTCGTGCATCTGCTGTGCGCTGGCCACGTCGATGCGCCGCACGTGGCGCGGCGTGGGCAGGTGCACCGGGCCGCAGATCAGCGTCACGTCGGCACCGGCCTCCTGCGCGGCGCGCGCGATCGCGAAGCCCATCTTGCCGCTCGACAGGTTGGTGATGCCGCGCACCGGATCGATCGCCTCGAAGGTCGGCCCCGCGGTCACCAGCACGCGGCGTCCGGCGAGCAGCTTGGGCTGCAGCGCCGCGATCAGTTCGTCGCGCAGCTCGTCGGCCTCGAGCATGCGGCCGTCGCCGATTTCGCCGCACGCCTGGTCGCCGCTGGCCGGGCCAAGCACGAGCGCGCCGTCGTCGAGCAGCCGCGCGACGTTGCGCTGCGTCGCCGGGTGCGCCCACATCTCGCGGTTCATCGCCGGCGCCACCAGCAGCGGGCAGCGCTCGGCGGGCCGCGCCAGGCACAGCAGGCTCAGCAGGTCATCGGACAGGCCGTGCGCCAGCTTGGCGATGAAGTCGGCCGACGCCGGCGCGATGACCAACGCGTCGGCGTCGCGCGTCAGGTGGATGTGCGCCATGTTGTCGCTCTGGCGCGCGTCCCACTGGCTGGTGTAGACCGCGCGCCCGCTCAGCGCCTGCATCGTCACCGGCGTGATGAAGGCGCACGCGGCCTCGGTCATCACCACCTGCACGGTGGCGCCCGCCTTGACCAACTCGCGCGCCAGCTCGGCCGCCTTGTAGCAGGCGATGCCGCCGCTCAAGCCGAGCACGATGTGGCGACCTTCGAGTTGCAGCGCCTCAGGCATGGCGCGCAATGTAGCAGCGTGCCGCGGCCCTGCCGCGCACTGAACCTCTCAACGCCTCGCGCCGTGGCACTTCTTGAACTTCAGGCCGCTGCCGCACGGACACGGCTCGTTGCGGCCGGGCAGTGCCTCGACGCGGCGCGTCGACGGCTTCGGCGCGTGGTCGACCCAGTACAGGCGCAGGTGCTGCGCCGCCAGGCAGGCGTCGTCGATCTGCGCGTCGCGCCCGGCGATCGACGCGCGTGCAGGCGCCTGCAGATCGCGGATGCGTGCCATCGCATCGTGGTAGCGCTGCGCGTCCTTCTCGCCGGGCGGCGGCGCCACCCAGTCCGACGCGAAGTGTTCGACCGCGGCCAGAAAGCCGCGCGACCAAGCGACCCCGGGTCGCAACTCGTCGGCCGCCTGCTGCGCGTCGCCGAAGCCCTGCGCGACGAAGGCCTCGTGGTCGTGCGCCTCGTACGCCACGATCCACGGCTCGAGGTAGATGCTGCCCGGACTGCCGATCAGGCCCTCGGCGTCGAGTTGTTGCGCCAGTTCGCTCCAACGCGACGACAGCGCGCGCTGCGCACGGCGGGCGTCGCTCGGATCGGCGAACACGCGCCCGAAGGTGTCGCCCAGCATCGCCGGCAACCATTGCTCGATCGGTACCGCGCGCGGCCCGGCGAGCACGCCGGTGAGGTAGCCGTCGACCCACTCGGGCGAGACGCGCCCGTCGAAGCCGCCGAGGCGCCAGCACACCTGCTCGAAATCGCTCGCCACCGCCTGGGGTTCGGCCAGAAATGCCATCGGACGCCTGTTCTCGTCGCGCTGCGAAGCCGGCGCGCTGCACGATTATCCGGCCCCGCCCGATCGGCCGCCCGGGATCACGGCTTGGTCATCGCGTCGAGCCACGCCAGCAAGGCTGCGCGCGACGCCGCGCGCGCGGCGGCGTCGCCACCCACGTGCACGCCGGCACCGGGCCGCGCGCCACCGGGCACGTCGCTGCGCAGACGCACGGGCGAGCGACTGTCGAAGCCATGCGATGCGCCGGCGTACACATGCACCTCGGGCTGCGGCGATGCCGAGCGCACCGCCAGCGCCAGGCACGGTGCGATCGGCGTCCAGTCATCGGCCTGCCCGAGCAGCAGCAGCAACGGTGCCGTCGGCCGATAACCGCGGCGCTCCTCTTCGACGCAGCCGGGGTAGAACGCCACGGCCCGATTCGGTCGGTTCGCTGCGGCGGCCACCTCGGAATGGTTGGCGTTGGTCGCCGCGAGCACCGTGCTGCCGCCGTTGGACCAGCCGATGAGGCCGAGTCGCGCCCCATCGACGTCGGGGCGCTCGGCCAGCCACTGCAACGCCCCCAACGCGTCGCGCCGCCGCTGCACCTGAGTCACGCGGCGGTGATCGACCCGCTGCGTGCACAGCTCATGCTCGCCGCGCGGGGTGAGCGAGTCCACCACCAGGGCGTGCATGCCGTGGCGATTGAACAGGCGCGCGTAGTCGCGCAGCCGCGCAGCGAGCCTGCCATCGCGCGCATACGCGCCGCTGCAACCGTGCAGCAGCACCCACGCCGGTGCACGACCGGCGCGCGGCGCAGCGAACCAGTAGCCCGGCAGCGCTATCGCGGCCCCATGCGCGGTATCGAGGCTGGGCACCTCGACGCGCTGCTGTGCCGCGGCACCACCGATGCACGCCAGCGCAACCAGTGCACCCAGCCACATCCGACCCGCGGACGACCGGCTGCGATGCCACAGGCCACGCGAGGCCGCGGCAGGCGCGTCGACCGCCGCCGGGCAACTCGCCGTCGCTGCCACCGTCAACAGCGGTACTCAGCCGCCCGGCCTCATTGGAGCCGCTGCGCGACCCAGCCGCGCACCGACGCCAGCGCCTGCGGCAGCCTGGCCGCATCGGTGCCGCCGGCCATCGCCAGGTCGGGCTTGCCGCCGCCCTTGCCGCCAATCTGCTGCGCCACGAAGTTGACCAACTCGCCCGCCTTCACGCGGGCGGTGCTGTCGTGGGTTACGCCGGCGGCGAGCTGCACTTTCGCGCCGTCGACCGCGGCCAGCACGATGGCGGCGCTCTTGAGCTTGCCCTTCAGCTTGTCCATCGTCTCGCGCAAGGTCTTGGCATCGGCGCCGTCCAGGGTGGCCGCCAACACCTTCAGGCCCTTCACGTCGACAGCCTGCGCGAGCAGTTCGTCGCCCTGCGCCGACGCCAGCTTGCCTTTCAGCGTCGCAAGTTCCTTCTCCAGATCACGCACCTGATTCAGCAGCATGCTCGCCCGGAAGGAGAGCTCGGCCGGCGTTGTCTTCAGGACTTGCGCTGCGTCACGCGAGTCGCGCTCGAGCCTTTGAATGTATGCCAGCGCGTTGTCGCCGGTCACCGCCTCGACGCGCCGCACGCCGGCGGCGACGCCGCCCTCGGAGACGATCTTGAACAGGCCGATGTCGCCGGTGCGCTGCACGTGCGTGCCGCCGCACAGCTCGCGGCTCGAGCCGATGTCGAGCACGCGCACGCGGTCGCCGTACTTCTCGCCGAACAGCATCATCGCGCCGAGCTTCTGCGCGTCTTCCATCGGCATCACACGCGCCTGCGTCGGCGCGTTGGCCAGGATCTCGGCGTTGACGATCGCCTCGACCTCGCGGATCTGCTCGTCGGTCAGCGGCGCGTGGTGCGCGAAGTCGAAGCGCGTGTGATCGGCGTCGACCAGCGAACCCTTCTGCTGCACGTGCTCACCCAGCACCTCGCGCAGCGCCTTGTGCATCAGGTGCGTCACGCTGTGGTTGCGCATCGTCTTGGCGCGCCGTGCGCCATCGACCCGCGCGTGGACGGTGTCGCCCACCGCGAGCGTGCCCTCGACCACGCGCACCTGATGCCCGAACACGTCGGCCTGGATCTTGGTGGTGTCTTCGACCAGCGCGCGGAAGGTCGCGTTGCGCAGTTCGCCGGTGTCGCCCACCTGGCCGCCGCTCTCGGCGTAGAAGGGCGTGTGGTCGAGCACGACCACCGCATCTTCGCCGGCGCCCACGCGGCGCGTCGGGGTGCCGTCGACGTACAGCGCGGTGACCTTGGCGCCGTCGCGCGTGAGGCTGTCGTAGCCGTGGAAGGTGGTGGCTGCGCCGCTGTACGCCAGCCCCGCGGCCATCTTGAACTTGGCCGCCGCCCTCGCCTGCTCGCGCTGCCGGCCCATCGCCGCGGCGAAGCCGGCTTCGTCGACGGTCACGCCGCGTTCGCGGCAGACGTCGGCCGTGAGGTCGAGCGGGAAGCCGTAGGTGTCGTGCAGCTTGAATGCGGTCTCGCCGTCGACCTGCTTGGCCCCGGCGGCCAGCGCCGCTTCGAGGATCTCCATGCCGTTGGCGATGGTCTGGAAGAAGCGCTCCTCCTCGACCTTCAGCACCTCGGTGACGCGTTGGGCGTCGCGGCGCAGCTCCGGGTACGCCGCGCCCATCTCGGCGGCCAGCGGTGCCACGAGCCGATGGAAGAAGGGCGCGCGGGCGCCGAGCTTGTAGCCGTGGCGGATCGCGCGCCGGGCGATCCGCCGCAGCACGTAGCCGCGGCCCTCGTTGCCGGGAATCACGCCGTCGGCGACCGTGAACGCGCAGGCGCGGATGTGGTCGGCGATCACGCGCAACGACGGCGCCTGCAGATCGGCCACCGACTCGCCGCCGGCGGTGGCCACCGCGTCGCGGGTGGCGGCCAACAGCGTCGCGAAGAGGTCGATCTCGTAGTTCGAGTGCACGTGCTGCAGCACCGCGGTCAGGCGCTCCAGCCCCATGCCGGTGTCGACGCTCGGCTTGGGCAGCGGGTGCATCACGCCGTCTTCGGTGCGGTTGAACTGCATGAAGACGTTGTTCCAGATCTCGATGTAGCGGTCGCCGTCCTGCTCGGCGCTGCCCGGCGGGCCGCCCGCGACCTCGGGACCGTGGTCGTAGAAGATCTCCGAGCACGGGCCGCACGGGCCGGTGTCGCCCATCATCCAGAAGTTGTCGGAGGCGTAGCGCGCACCTTTGTTGTCGCCGATGCGCACCACGCGCTGCGGCGGCAGTCCGATCTCCTTGACCCAGATGTCGTGCGCCTCGTCGTCCTCGGCGTAGACGGTGGCCCACAGCTTGTCGGCCGGCAGGCCGAAGTGCACGGTGAGCAGCTCCCACGCGTACTTGAGTGCGTCGCGCTTGAAGTAGTCGCCGAAGCTGAAGTTGCCCAGCATCTCGAAGAACGTGTGGTGGCGCGCGGTGTAGCCGACGTTCTCCAGGTCGTTGTGCTTGCCGCCGGCGCGGATGCACTTCTGCGCGGTGGCCGCGCGCGTGTACGGCCGCTTGTCGAAGCCGAGGAAGACGTCCTTGAACTGGTTCATCCCCGCATTGGTGAACAGCAGCGTCGGGTCGTCGTGCGGCACCACCGGCGAGCTGGGCACCACCTGATGACCCTTGGACTCGAAGAACGACAGGAACGTGGAGCGGATCTCGGCGGCTTTCATGCGCGGCTTTGCAGGGCGACCTGCAATTCTAGGTGTGGCGCACCCCACGGTCGGTTGACCACCGAGATGCCCGGCCGTTCGGTGCGGCGGCCGGCCGCCGCCGCGAGCGCAGCGACCCGCTGTCGAAAACGATACAGCGCGACAATCGGCACGCCACCGGCGCCGTGACTTTGTCGGCGGGGCCGGCCGCCGCGCTGCGGCACGACGGGTGCGCCGCCCCGCAAGCGACTAGCATGCCGCATCCAGACCCTCGACTGACGGCGCCATGCCGACGACCATGATTGCTGCCCGCACCTCCCTTGCCCGCCGTGGCCTCGGCGTCGCCGCGTTGGTGATCGCCGCCTGCGCCACCCTGGCCGCCCCCGCCGCGCAGGCATGGGAGCCCACCGCCCCGGTTGAACTGGTGGTGCCGGCCGGCACCGGCGGTGGCGCCGACCAGATGGCGCGCTTCATCGCCGAGATGGTCAAGAAGCACAAGCTGATGGCGCAGCCGATCAACGTCGTCAACAAGACGGGCAATTCGGGCGCCGAAGGCTTTCTCGACGTGAAGGCCGCGCAGGGCGACCCGCACAAGCTGATCATCACGCTGTCCAACTTGTTCACGACGCCGCTGGCCACCGGCACCAAGTTCACCTGGCAGGACTTCACGCCGGTGCAGATGATGGCGCTCGACCAGTTCGTGCTGTGGGTCAACCCGAAATCGCCGTTCCACTCGCCCAAGGACGTGCTCGATGCGATGCGCAGCCTGCCGCCCGGCGCGCTCAAGCTCGGCGGCACCGGCAGCAAGCAGGAGGACCAGTTGATCACGGTGCTGCTGGAAACCGCTGGCTCGACGCGGCTCACCTACGTGCCGTACAAGGGCGGCGGCGCGGTGGCCAAGGCCCTGGCCGCCGGCGAAGTCGACATGACCGTCAACAACCCGATCGAGGGCCAGAAACTGTGGCACGAAGGCGCGCTGCGCCCGCTGTGCGTGTTCGACGGCGCGCCGCTCGACTACCACGACAAGATCGCCGGCGCGATGAGCTGGAACGACCTGCCGACCTGCATGTCGTTCGGCATTCCTGTGCAGTACCTGATGTTGCGCGGCATCTTCATGACCCCCGGCGCCACGCCCGAGCAAGTGGCGTTCTACGTGCAGCTGCTCACCAAGGTGCGCGCCGCGCCCGAGTGGAAGAGTTTCATGGCGCAGGGCGCGTTCAGGCAGCAGAACCTCGCCGGCGCCCCGTTCGTCGACTGGCTCGATCGTGCCGAGAGTTTCCACCGCGTGCTGATGCGCGAGGCCAAGTTCATGGCCCCCAACGCCAACACCGTGGCGGCAGCCACGCCGCCGGCGGCGCAGGCCACCGCCAAGAAGTAGCAATCCTGTGCCAGCACAAGGTTCGCTGGGGCGGACCTTGTTAGGATGACCTGCGAGCCGGCAACCGTGCCGGCGTCAGTCGAGGATCATCCGCCATGTCCAGCGCCGCCAGGTTCAGTTGGGAAGACCCGTTGCTGCTCGACGAGCAGCTCACCGGCGACGAACGCCAGGTGCGCGACGCCGCGCGCGAGTACTGTCAGGGCCGCCTCGCGCCGCGCGTGACCGAGGCGTTCCGCCACGAGAGGACCGACGCCGCGATCTTTCGCGAGATGGGCTCGCTCGGCCTGCTCGGGCCCACCATCCCCGAGGCCTACGGCGGCGCCGGCCTGAACTACGTCTGCTACGGGTTGGTGGCGCGCGAGGTCGAGCGTGTCGACTCGGGCTACCGATCGATGATGAGCGTGCAAAGCTCGCTGGTGATGGTGCCGATCCACTCGTTCGGCACCGAAGCGCTGAAGCGCAAGTACCTGCCCAAGCTGGCCACCGGCGAATGGATCGGCTGCTTCGGCCTCACCGAGCCCAACCACGGCTCCGATCCCGGCAGCATGGTGACGCGCGCGCGCAAGGTGCCAGGCGGCTACAGCTTGAGCGGCGCCAAGATGTGGATCACCAACTCGCCGATCGCCGATGTGTTCGTCGTCTGGGCCAAGGACGACGGCGGGCAGATCCGCGGCTTCGTGCTCGACAAGGGTGCCAAGGGCCTGAGCGCGCCGGCGATCCACGGCAAGGTCGGGCTGCGCGCCAGCGTCACCGGCGAGATCGTGATGGACGAGGTGTTCTGCCCCGAGGAGAACGCCTTCCCCGAGGTGCGCGGCCTGAAAGGCCCGTTCACCTGCCTGAACAGCGCGCGCTACGGCATCGCGTGGGGCGCGCTCGGCGCGGCCGAAGACTGCCTGCACCGCGCGCGCCAGTACGTGCTCGACCGCAAGCAGTTCGGTCGCCCGCTGGCTTCGAACCAATTGGTGCAGAAGAAACTCGCCGACATGCTCAGCGAGATCGCGCTCGGCCTGCAGGGTTGCCTGCGCCTGGGCCGCCTGAAGGACGAAGGCAAGGCGGCGGTCGAGACCACCAGCATCCTCAAGCGCAACAGCTGCGGCAAGGCACTCGACATCGCCCGCATGGCGCGCGACATGATGGGCGGCAACGGCATCAGCGACGAGTTCGGCGTCGCGCGCCACCTGGTCAACCTCGAGGTGGTCAACACCTACGAGGGCACGCACGACATCCACGCGCTGATCCTCGGCCGCGCGATCACCGGCATCCAGGCGTTCAGCGCATGAGCCGCCCGGCCGAGCGGCCAAAGGCCCGAGCCGCGCCCGGCGCACCGCGCGAGGGGCAGGCTTGACCCCGCAGCCGCTGGCGGGCGTGCGCGTGCTCGATCTGAGCCGCGTGCTCGCCGGGCCGTGGTGCAGCCAGTTGCTGGCCGACTACGGTGCCGACGTGATCAAGGTCGAGCGTCCCGGCCACGGCGACGACACGCGCGAGTGGGGCCCGCCGTGGTGGGGCGACGCCGGCGAACGCATGTCGGCTTACTACCTGAGCGCCAACCGCGGCAAGCGCTCGATCGCGATCGATCTGGCCAGCGCCGACGGGGTCGCGCTGGTCAAGCGGCTCGCCGCGCACGCCGACGTGCTGCTGGAGAACTACAAGGTCGGCCAGCTCGCCAAGTACGGCCTCGATCATCACGCGATGATTGCGTTGAACCCGCGGCTGATCTACTGCTCGATCACCGGCTACGGGCAGGACGGCCCGTATGCGAGCGCCGCCGGCTACGATTTCGCGATCCAGGCCACCGGCGGCCTGATGAGCATCACCGGCGAGAAAGACGGCACGCCCGGCTCCGAGCCGCAGAAGGTCGGTGTCGCCGTGGCCGATCTGTTCACCGGGATGTACGCCACCACGGCGATCCTGGCCGCGCTGCACGAACGCGAGCGCAGCGGCCGCGGCCACTGGATCGACGCCGCGCTGCTCGACACCCAGCTCGCGATGCTGGCCAACCAGGCGAGCAACTTCCTGGTCGGCGGCAAGACGCCGCGGCGCATGGGCAATGCGCACGTCAACGTCGTGCCGTACCAGGTGTTCCAGACCGCCGACGGCCATATCGTGCTGGCGGTCGGCAACGACCGGCAGTTCCAGCGCTTCTGCCAATTGGCCGGGCGCGACGACGTGGGCAGCGATGCCCGCTTCGCGACCAATGCCCTGCGCATCCAGCCCCGCGACGACCTCACGCCGCAGATCGCGCTCTGGATGCGCGAGCGCACCACCGCGCAATGGACCGCGTTGCTCGAACCCAACGCGGTGCCGTGCGCGCCGATTCTCGATCTGCCAGAGGTGTTCAAGCACCCGCAGGTGGTGGCCCGTGGCATGAAGATCGAGAATGCCGGCATGCCGATGGTCGCTGCCCCGATGCGCCTGGACGGCCAGCGGGCCGTGTCGGCCGGCGCCGCGCCGCGTCTGGACGAGCACGGCGACGCGATTCGCGCCGCGCTGGCCCGCTCCGATGCATGGCCCGATGCGCGGTGACTCGCCTCAGGAGATCTCGATGGACACCAAGACTTCGCCGCTATCGCCGCTGCAAGACGCCTCGCTGCTGCGCACCAACGCGCTGATCGACGGCCACTGGAGCAGCGGCAGCCGCCGCTTCGCGGTGCACGACCCGGCCACCGGCCAGAAGCTGGCCGACGTGGCCAACCTCGGCGCCGACGAGGCGACCCAGGCCATCGCCGCGGCCGGCGCTGCCTGGCCGGCCTGGCGCGGCAAGACCGCGAGGGAGCGCCACGCGATCCTGATGAAGTGGTTCACGCTGCTCAACCAGCACGCCGGCGATCTGGCGCGAATCATGACGGCCGAACAGGGCAAGCCGCTGGCCGAGGCGCACGGCGAGGTCGTTTACGGCGCCAGCTTCGTCGAATGGTTCGCCGAGGAAGGCAAGCGCGTCTACGGCGAGACGATTCCCACCACCGACCCCAACAAGCGCACGGTGGTGATCAAACAGCCGATCGGCGTCTGCGCGGCGATCACGCCGTGGAACTTCCCGATCGCGATGATCACGCGCAAGGTGGCCCCGGCGCTGGCCGCCGGTTGCACGGTGGTGATCAAGCCGGCCGAGGTGACGCCGCTGTCGGCGTTGGCGTGCGCCGAACTCGCGCAGCGCGCCGGTATGCCCGCCGGCGTGCTCAACGTGGTGACGGCCGATGCGCAACGCTCGATCGAGATCGGCAAGGTGCTGTGCTCGTCGGACACGGTGCGCCACCTGTCGTTCACCGGTTCCACCGAGGTCGGCCGCATCCTGATGCAGCAGTGCGCGCCGACGGTCAAGAAGCTGTCGCTCGAACTCGGCGGCAACGCGCCGTTCATCGTGTTCGACGACGCCGACCTCGACGCCGCTGTCGAGGGTGCCATGGCCAGCAAGTACCGCAACGCCGGGCAGACCTGCGTCTGCGCCAACCGCCTGTACGTGCAGGACGGGGTGTACGACGAGTTCGTTCGCAAGCTGGCCGCGAAGACCGGCACCATCAAGGTCGGCAACGGCTTCGAGCCCGGTATCAACCAGGGCCCGCTGATCGACTCGCAGGCGATGGCCAAGGTCGAGGCACACGTGGCCGATGCACTGGCCAAGGGCGGCAAGGTGGTCGCCGGCGGTTCGCGCATCGGCGAGCGCTACTACGCACCGACGGTGATCGCCGAAGCCAGCGCCGAGATGCTGTGCGCGCGCGAGGAGACCTTCGGCCCGGTGGCGCCGGTGTTCCGCTTCAAGACCGAGGCCGACGCGATTCGCCTGGCCAACGCCACCGAGTTCGGCCTCGCGAGCTACTTCTACAGCCGCGACGTCGGCCGCATCTTCCGCGTTGCCGAGGCGCTCGAGTACGGCATGGTCGGCATCAACACCGGCATGATCTCGGTGGCCGAGGTGCCGTTCGGCGGCGTCAAGCAGTCCGGGCTCGGCCGCGAAGGCTCGCACCACGGCATCGACGAGTACGTCGAGATCAAGTACCTCTGCCTGGGCGACTTGAACAAGTAGCGCAAGCGCGTCAAGGCCGAGGCGGCCGCTCGTCGTTGGCGGCGTCGCCGCCGCCGTCGGCGCGGCCTCGCGCAGGCGGCCGCGCCCGGCTGTGTGCGGCCTGGCTGGCCGCCAAGCGCAGCAGGGCTTCGGCATCGCGGCCGTCGTCCGGATAGCGCGCGACGCCAGTGCCGACCGCGACCTCGAGCTCCTGGCCCGCGACGCCGAGCGGGCGCTGCAGCTTGTCCGCCAGCTTGGCGGCGACGCGCTCGCCGTCGGCGGGGTCGTCGATCCAGGCCAGCAGCACCGCGAAACGGTCGGCTCCGAGCGATGCCACGACGTCGCTCGCGCGCAGCTCCGAACGCAGACGCACCGCGATCTTGCGCCGCGCGACGTTGGCAGCCTCGGGCCCGAGCGTGGCCTGCGCCGCCGCCAGACCCTCGACGCGCAACTCGAGCACGGCCATCGGTGCACGGTCGCGCTCGCGCAGCGCCAGCAGATGCGTCATGTGCTCCATCAACTGCGCCTGGTTGGGCAGTCCGGTGCCAAGGTCGGTGGCGTACGCACGCCGTGCCGCCGTCTCGAGCCGCTTGCGCTCGACGCCCTGGCGCAGCGCCAGTGCCAGCCGATCGGGCTCGGCACGCGCGGGGACGACCTCCTGCACGCCCAGGCGCAGCAGCCGCATCACGTCGCCGGCGGTCGGCTCGGGGATGATCACCACCAGAGGCAGGTTCAGCGCCGCGCGCGGCAGTGCGCTCCAGCCCTCGAGGTTGCGCAGTTCGGCCGCGGTCGCTGCGTGCAGCAGCAGCGCGTCGTAGCGGTTCGCGTCGAGCTGTTCGGCCGCCTCGTCGAGGCTGGCGCAGCCGTGCACGATGAACGGCCCGAACGCCGACGTGGCCAGATCGGGCGGCGAACCGCCCTCGAACAGCACCTGGATCGGCACGCTCATCGACGCGGCGATGCTGCCGCAAGCACGTTGCGCCCGTTGAACTCGGAGACACCGAGCGCAGCCATCGGCGCGGGGTTGGAGCGGGTGAAGGGAATCGAACCCTCGTATGAAGCTTGGGAAGCTGCCGTTCTGCCATTGAACTACACCCGCAGCGGGCCTCATTCTAGACGGCCGCGACCGTGGCGCGGCGGCCGCGCCGATGCGAGACGCGTTGCACGCCGAGCCCGGGCAGCCGGCTCGAGGCGAGCCTTTCGGGGCCGATCCGCCGGGCAATGGCGCCATACTGCCGTCGCCCGTGCAAGCCAGCCGAACCCTGCTGTCCGACCCGCGCGATCAGGCCCGGACCCTGATCGCCAAGCGCTTCCTCGCGGTGGCCACCGTCGTGTTCGTGCTGGCTGCGTTGCTGCTGGCCACCGGCACCTTTCCGCTTCGAGAGCGGCCTTATCTGGTGGCCGGCTTTGCAGCGGCCGCGTTGCTCTCGTTCCTGGCCCGGCGCTGGCCCGGCGAGGCGCCGCAGTGGGCCGTGATCGGCGTCAACGTCTGCGCGCTGGCGATGATCGCCTACTACCTGACGTCGAGCGGGCTGGGACTGAACTCGCCCGTGGTCGGCTTCATGACGATCCTGCCGATGGTGATCTGTGCGGCTGTCGGTGCGCGCGCCGGCAGTGTCACTGCCGTGGCCAGCGTCGCGTCGCTGCTCGCGCTGTCTTGGGCCGAGTACCGTGGCGCCATCGTCGGGGCGCCGCTGCTGGCCGAGTTGCCGTTGCCGCGCCGTCTGATCAATCAACTGCTGCTGGTGGGCGCAGGGCTGGCTTGCGGGCTGGTGATCGCGCAGGTATTGAGGCTTCAGCGCCGCGCCAGCGAGGAGCGCGAAGCGCGCTTCGCCGGTCTGCTCGGCATCGCGGTGGACACCTACTGGGAGCTGGACGCCTCGCTGCGCACGGCGAACGTCTGGATTCGCAGCGAGGGCCAGCGCTTTGTGCCTCTGGATCGCCCACTGGCATCGCCCCCATGGGAAACCTCGCAGTGTCATGTCGATCCCCCGGTGCTCCGGACCCTGCTGGCTGACCTGGCTGCGCAGCGGCCCTTTCACAATCTGCAGGTACGCCTGGATCTGAATGGCGGGCGGATCCGCCACGAGCAAGTCAGCGGTCAGCCTCGCTTCGACCACGATGGCCGCTTCGCCGGCTACTGGGGTGTGACGCGCGACGTCACTGCCGAAGTGCAGATGCAGCAGACGATGCATGCCACGCAGGCGCGCTACCGCGAGTTGTTCGAGGCCTCGCCGCTGGCACTGCTGGTGCACCAGGATCTGCGCGTGGTCGACGCCAATCCCACCGCGCTGCGGATGCTCGGCTACCCCGATCTGGCGTCGCTGGTCGGCCGGAACGTGCTGCAGAACTTGGAGGGCGACGAACTCGTCAAGGCTCGCCAGCGTGCGCTCGCCGCCCTCGCCGGCGAGCGCGTCGCGCCCGCCATCTTTCACTGGACGACGCGCGACGGGCGGCACCGCATCGTGCGCGCGACCGCCACCCGCATCGAAGGCCTCGGGCAGCCGAGCGTGCTGTCGATCTTCGATGACGTCACCGAACTGCACGATGCGCAGGAGGCGCTGCAGCGCTCCGAAGCAACGCTGTCGCACGTGGTGGCGACCAGCCCCGACCTGATCACACTGAGCGACCTCGAGACCGGGCGCTTCGTGATGGTCAACGACACCTTCACCCGCTACAGCGGCTACGCGGCCGAGGAGATCGTCGGCCGCAACGCTGTCGAACTCGGGGTCTGGCGCCAGCCCGACGAGCGGGCTGCCTTCCTGGCCGCGGTGCGCGAACATGGCACCGTGACCAACTGGCCGCACGAGTTCTTCGGGCGCGGCGGTGAGCGCTATTCGCTGCTCTTGTCAGCGGCGCTCTTCGACCTCGAAGGGCGGCGCTACCTCGTGCTCAACGGTCGCGACATCTCCGAAACCAAGAATACCCGGCTGGCGCACGAGGCGGTGCTCGACAACGCGTCGCTGGGCATTGCCGTCACGCGCGAGCAGCGTTTCGTGCAGGCCAACCCCGCGCTGGAACAGATGCTGGGTTGGCCGCGCGGCACCCTGACCGGTCAACCGGGGCGTGTGGTGTGGGCCAGCGATGCCGAGTACGCCCAGATCGGTGCCACCCTCGGGCCTCGTCTGGCGCGTGGCGACTCGGTGGAACTGGTTCGCGAGATGGTGCGGCGCGACGGCAGCAGCTTCTGGTGCCGCATGCTGGTCAAGGCGGTCGACCCTTCGCATCCGATGCGCGGCGGCACGATCTGGATCGTCGAAGACATCACCGAGCGCCGGCGCACCGAGCAGGCGCTGGCCAAGGCACGCGACGATGCCGAGGCCGCGAGCCGGGCCAAGAGCGCGTTCCTCGCCAACACCAGCCACGAAATCCGCACGCCGCTCAACGGCCTGGTCGGGCTGGCGCGGCTGGCGCGCAGCCCCGAGGTCGACGAGACACGGCGACGCCAGTACCTGGAGCAGATCGCCGACAGCGCCGAGACGCTGACCGCGGTGATCTCCGACGTGCTCGATCTGTCGAAGATCGAGGCCGGCAAGCTGCTGATCGAGCACCTGCCGTTCGATCTGGGCGCGCTGTTCGATTCGGTGGCACGCGTGTACGGCGCACTGGCCGACGCGCGCGCGCTGACCTACCGGCAGACCATCGCGCCGGAGTTGCAGCGCCAGGCGATGGGCGATCCGGTGCGTCTGCGCCAGATCCTGACCAACTACTTGAACAATGCGTTGAAGTTCACCCAGAGCGGCGGCATCGTGCTCGAAGCGACCGCACCGCGCGCCAACTGGCTGCGCGTCGAGGTGATCGACACCGGGCCCGGCATCGACCCTGCCATGCAGCCGCAACTCTTCACGCCGTTCACGCAGGCCGACCAGTCGACCACGCGGCGCTTCGGCGGCACCGGCCTGGGGTTGTCGATCTGCCGCCAGCTGGCGCAACTCATGCACGGTCAGGTCGGCGTCGACAGCGCGCCGGACCGCGGCAGCCGCTTCTGGGTCGAGCTGCCGTTGGGTCGCGTGGCGTCGCGCTCGCCGCAGGCGCCCGCGGGCGAAGACGATCGCGCCGCTTCGCTCGTCGGCGCGCGCGTGCTGATGGCCGAGGACAACGCCGTCAACATGATGATCGCGGTGGCCATGCTCGAGCAGTGGGGTGCCGTCGTGTCGCAGGCGATCGACGGCGCACAGGCGCTCGAGGCGGTGGCGCAGGCCGAGCGCGAGGGCAAACCGTTCGACGCGGTCTTGATGGACGTGCAGATGCCGGCGATGAGCGGCTACGAGGTGACTCGGCTGCTGCGCCAGCGCCACGACGCGCAGGCGCTGCCGATCATCGCGTTGACCGCCGCCGCGCTGACTTCGGAGCGCGAACTGGCGCTGGCCGCGGGCATGAACGCGTTCCTCACCAAGCCGATCGACGCGCGGCGGCTGCGCGACACGCTGACGGCGACGCTCGACGCGCGCCGCACGGCCCGCCTGGCCACACCGTAGCGCTGCCGCCGACCCGACGGCCGCCCGCGCGAGCCGCCTCGAACACCCGCCGCGAACGGATCGCGAGCCGTCGCGCTGGGCCGGGGCCGTGTTGGCGATCGCCCCGATCGCGCCGTGCGATGCCTTCCTTCACAATGCGTCGCCGGAATCGACCACGCCCGGAGGATGAACATGACCCGACAGCCCGCCCTGCCCCGTCGCCGCGCCCTCGCGTGCCTCGCATCGATCGCGGCGCTGCCCTACGCGGCGCGCGCCGCTTCGCTCGACGGCCCGCTGACGATCGTCGTGCCGTACGCGCCCGGCGGCTCCAGCGACCGCGCCGGTCGCCTCGTCGGCGAACGGTTGCAGGCCAAGCTCGGCGTCAACGTGATCGTCGAGAACCGCACCGGCGCCGGCGGGCGCATCGCCGCACAGCAGGTCAAGCGCGCAAGCGCCGACCAGAACATCGTGATGGTCGGCAACCCGGCGACGATGGTGATCGCGCCGGTGGTGTTCAAGGACGCGGGCTACGACGGCGAGAAGGATTTCCGTGCGCTGTCGCAGGTGAGCGAGTATGAGTTCGGCGTCGCCGTCGGCGCTGCAGTGCCGGCGCGCGATCTGGCGCAACTCGTCGAGTGGCTGAAGGCCAACCCCGACAAGAACAACTTCGGCGTTCCCGCCACCGGCAGCCTGCCGCATTTCTTCGCGCTGATGCTCGGCGACGCGGTGAAGCTGTCGCCGCAGATCGTCGGCTACCGCGGCTCGGGCCCGCTGGCCAACGATCTGATCGGCGGTACGGTGCCGGTGGCGGTCGACACGCTCGACACGCTGTACCCGTTGCACACGGCCGGCAAGATCAGGGTGCTGGCGGCTTCCGGCGCGAAGCGCGCCGCATTCGCGCAGGACGTCCCGACCTTCCGCGAGGCCGGTTTCGGCCTCACCGCCACCGGCTGGAACGCGTTCTTCGCGGCGGCGTCGATGCCCGGCGCGAAGGCGCAGACGATCGCCGCGGCGATCCGCGACGTCATGCAGGACGACGGGCTGCGCAAGGCGTACGCCGCGACGCTGATGGCGCCTGTCGTCGCCACACAGGCCGAGACCGAGGCGATGCTGAAGGCCTACCGCGCGCAGTGGCTGCCGGTGGTGGAGAAATCGGGGTTCAAGCCCTGAGCGTTGCCGCGGCCGAACGCGCGCTGCGCCCGGTGCGCAGCTACGTGCTGCGCGGCGGCCGCATGGGCCCGGGCCAGCAGCGCGCGCTGCGCGAACTGGCGCCGCGCTTCGTGCTGCCGTTCTCTGCGCGGCCGCTCGACGCCGCGGCGGTGTTCGGCCGCCGCGCACCGCTGATCCTCGAGATCGGCTTCGGCATGGGCGACGCCACGGCGCGCATCGCGGCGGCGACGCGGGAAGCGGATTTTCTCGGCGTCGAGGTGCACGCGCCAGGGGTCGGCGCGCTGCTG
>JAJVIL010000100.1 GCA_022072045.1 Burkholderiaceae bacterium
CCACCTGGCCGAAGACGACGCGCACGCGCTGGCGATCGCGCGCCGGCTGGTCGCGCGCCTGGGCGACTGGCCGGCGCGGCGCTGGCAGCTCGGGCAGCCGCGGCCGCCGCGCCTGAGCGAGCACGAGATCTACCGCCACATCAGCCGCGACGCGCGCCACGCGTCCAACAACCGCGAAATCGTGCTGCGGCTGGTCGACGACAGCGCGTTCGACGAGTTCAAGCCGCTGTACGGCGACACGCTGATGTGCGGCTTCGCGCGCATCAACGGCTTCCCGGTGGCGATCCTCGCCAACCGCGGCGTGCTGTTCAGCGAGAGCGCGCTGAAGGCCACGCACTTCATCGACCTCGCGTGCAAGCGCGACGTGCCGCTGCTGTTCCTGGCCGACGTCACCGGCTTCATGGTCGGGCGCGAGGCCGAGCAGGGCGGCATCGCCAAGGCAGGGGCCAAGTTCATCACCGCGATGGCGTCGGCCAACGTGCCGAAGTACACCGTGATCACCGGCGGCTCGTACGGTGCGGGCTACCTGGCGATGTGCGGGCGCGCGTTCAGGCCGCACGCGATGTTCATGTGGCCCAACGCTCGCGCGGCGATCATGGGCCCCGAGCAGGCGGCGACCACGCTGGCGCTGGTGCGCGAGCAGATCCTGCAGCGCAGCGGCCAGGCGTGGAGCGACGCCGAGCGCGAAGCCTTCAAGCAGCCGATCCGCGACGAGTACGAGCGCTTCGCGAGCGCCTACAACTTCGCGTCGCGGCTGTGGATCGACGGCGTGCTCGACCCGCTGGAGACGCGCCCCGCGCTGACGCTGCTGCTCGAGGCCGCGTCGCGCACGCCGAGCGTTGAAACGCGGCTGGGCGTGATGCGGATGTAGGGCCGAAGAGCGAGCCACGATGTTTAGGAAGGTCCTGATCGCCAATCGAGGGGAGATTGCCCGACGCATCGCTCGCACCTGCCGCCGCATGGGCCTGCAGGTCGCCACCGTGCACTCCGACGCCGACCGCGACGCGCCGCACGTGCGCGACATCGGCGAATCGGTGCGGCTCGGGCCCGCCGCGGCGCGCGAGAGCTACCTCGACATCGCTCGCGTCGTGCAGGCGGCACGCCAGGTGGGCGCCGACGCGGTGCACCCGGGCTACGGCTTCCTGTCGGAGAACGCCGACTTCGCCGATGCGCTGCAGCGCGCAGGCATTGCGTTCGTCGGCCCGAGCGCGCAGGTGCTGCGCGACTTCGGCGACAAGGCCGCAGCCAAACGCCTGGCCGCGGCGGCGGGCGTGCCGACGATTCCCGGCTCGGCGCTCGCCAGCGCCGACGCGCAGCGCGTTGCGGCGATGGTGCACGAGGTCGGTTTCCCGGCGCTGCTGAAGGCCGCCGCCGGCGGCGGTGGCAAGGGCATCCGCATCCTGCGCGACGCCACCGAGCTGCACGACGAGATCGCGACGGCGATGCGCGAAGGGCGCAACGCGTTCGGCGACGCGGCGCTGCTGGTCGAGCGCTACCTGCCGCACGGCCGTCACGTCGAGGTGCAGATCGTCGGCGACGGCGGCGGCGCGGTGCTGCACCTGTGGGAGCGCGAGTGTTCGCTGCAGCGCCGGCATCAGAAGGTGGTCGAGGAGGCGCCGGCGCTGCCGCTGCCAACGGGGCTGCGCCAGCGGCTGCTCGACGCCGCGGTGGCGCTCGGCCGGCACGTGCGCTACCGCGCGCTCGGCACTGTGGAGTTCCTGGTGGCCGGCGACGCCTTTCACTTCCTCGAAGTGAACCCGCGGCTGCAGGTCGAGCATCCGGTGACCGAATGCGTCACCGGGCTCGATCTCGTCGAGCTGCAGATCCGCGCCGCCGCCGGCGAGCCGCTGCCGCTGAGCCAGGACGACGTGCGCTGCGACGGCCACGCGATCGAGGCGCGGCTGTACGCCGAGGACCCCGCGCACGGGTTCATGCCGGCCACCGGCGTGCTGCATCGCTTGCGCTGGCCGGCGGGCGGCGTGCGCGTCGAAACCGGCGTCGAAGTCAGCACGGAAATCACGCCGCACTACGACCCGATGGCCGCCAAGCTGATCGTCCACGGCAACACTCGCGCCGAGGCGCTGGCCGCGATGCGCGCCGCGCTCGCCGCCACGCAGGTGGTCGGCGTCGCCAACAACCTGGGCTTTCTCGAGTCGCTGCTCGGCGCGCCCGAGGTCGCGAGCGGCACGCCCGACACCGGCACGATCGACCGCTTGCTCCCCGGCTTGAAGCAGCAGCCGAGCCCGTGGCGCACGGCGGCTGCGCACGTCGCCGCGGCCTGGGTGATGCGGCGCAGCCGCAGCATGGCCGCATCGGCGCCCGCGAGCGCGTGGCCCGGTTTCACCAACTGGCGCCTCGGCGGCAGCGGCCAGTCGCTGCTGCAGCCGCAGTATGAGGTGCTTGGCGAGGCGGGCATGCAGCCGGCCACCGTGACCGCGCTCGATGGCGTCGGCGCGCGCTGGCGCGTTCGCATCGGCGCGCAGTCGCATGAGATCGTGTTTGGCGCGCAGTCGCGCGAGGTCGAGTTCGGCGCCGCGTTGGACGATGATGGCGACGCGCCGCTGGCGGTGGCGGTCGACGGGTCGGTGGTGCCGCTGTGGATCGGTGCCGCCGACGCGCGCGTGTGGCTCGGCGACGGCCGCGTCACCGAGACGCTCGCCGTGCAGCCGGCGCTGCGCGAGGAGCGCACGCGCCGCGCCGCTGCCGGTGCGGCGGTGGTCGCACCGCTGACCGGCAAGGTGCTCGAAGTGCGCGTGCGCGAAGGCGATGCGGTGAGCGAGGGCCAGGTGCTGCTGGTGGTCGAATCGATGAAGATGGAGTTGCGCATCTGCGCGCCGCACGCCGGCGTGGCGCGTGCGCTCGGCGTGGCCGCAGGGGCCGCGGTCGAGCGCGGTGCGGTGCTGGTGACGGTGCAACCCGAGGAGGCGAGCGCATGAGCCTGCCGCGCCACGTCGAGATCCACGAGGAAGGCCCGCGCGAGGGCTTCCAGATCGAGCCGCCCGGTTTCGCGATCGGCGAGCGCGCGGCGCTGGTCGAGGCGCTGGCCGACGCCGGCTGCGCGCAGATCCAGGTGGCATCGTTCGTGAGCCCGAAGCGCGTGCCGCAGATGGCCGATGCGGCCGAACTGTTCGCGGCGCTGCGCAAGCGGGCGGGCACGCGCTACACCGCGCTGTGGCTCAACGAGGCGGGCTTCGGGCGTGCGCGCGCCGTGCCGCAGGTCGACCTCACCGGCACGCTGTACTTCTACGCCTCCGATGCCTTTAGCCGCCAGAACAACGGCCGCTCGGCCGCCGAATTCGCCGCCGAGCAGCGCGCTTGGGTGCAGCGTTATCGCGACGCCGGCATCGCCGTCGATGCGGCCTACGTGATGACCGCGTTCGGCTGCAACCTCGAAGGCGATGTCAGCGAAGACCGCCTCGACGGCGTGTTGGCCGGCGTCGCGCACCTGCTGCGCGACGAGGCGCTGGCGCTGCCCAAGCTCTACCTCGCCGACACCGTCGGCTGGGCCAACCCGCACGCGGTGCGCCGCCGCGTCGACCTCGTGCGCACGCGGCTGCCGGGCGTGCGCGTGGGGCTGCACCTGCACGACACGCGAGGTCTCGGCATCGCCAACGCCTTCGCTGCGCTCGAGCACGGCGTCGACCTGTTCGACGCCTCGGTGGCCGGGCTCGGCGGCTGCCCGTTCTGCGGCCACGCGCAAGGCAGCGCCGCGGGCAACGTCTGCACCGAAGACCTGGTGTTCCTCTGCCACGAGCTGGGCATCGCCACCGGCATCGACCTCGAACGGCTGCTCGACGCGGCGCGGCTGGCCGAGCGCATCGTCGGCCGCCGCCTCGAAGGCAAGCTGATGCACGCCGGCACGCTCGATGCCTGGCGGCGCGGCGCGCGGGTGGCCTCGTGAGCCCCGCCCGGCCGTCCGAAGGGGCTCAGCCCCCGCTCGGCGGGGAGGCGCGAAGCGCCAGGGGTGCACTCATGATGGGCACC
The DNA here is from genome assembly GCA_022072045.1 of Burkholderiaceae bacterium. GTDB lineage: Bacteria > Pseudomonadota > Gammaproteobacteria > Burkholderiales > Burkholderiaceae_C > JAEUPI01. Next base: position 3,985 of record JAJVIL010000100.1, read on the forward strand.
CCGATGAACACCCGCTCCGCTGCCACGCTGACCGTGGCCGACTTGGTGTTCGAGCGCGCACGCGCGCAGCCTGCCGCCCTGGCGCTCGACGACGGCCGCACGCGGCTGACCTACGCCGAGCTGGTGCAGCGCGTGCGCTGCCTCGCCGCCGGGCTTCGTGCCGCAGGCGTCTGCGCGGGCGACCGCATCGCGGTGCTGTCGGAGAACCGCATCGAGTACGTCGAGCTGCAGCTCGCGGCGGCACGGCTCGGTGCGATCGTCGCCTGCCTCAACTGGCGGCTCGGTGATGACGAGCAGTTGCACTGCATTCGCCTCGTCGCGCCGGTGCTGGCGGTGGTGTCGCCGCGCTACGCGCCGGCGCTGGCGCGCATCGCGCACGGCGTGCCGCAGGTGCTGGTGCTGGGCGACGACTTCGAGCGCCTGCGCGCACACGGCAACGACAGCGGCGGTGCCGATGCGCCGGTCGATCCCGAGAGCGGGCTGGTGATCCTCTACACCAGCGGCACCACCGGGCTGCCCAAGGGTGCGCTGATCAGCCAGCGCGCGATGATCGCGCGCGCGCAGGTGTTCGCCGGCGACTACGCGATCGGCGGCTCGCTCGCGTTTCTCGCGTGGTCGCCGCTGTTCCACATGGCCGGCACCGACCATGCGCTGGCCACGCTGATGATCGGCGGCAAGGTCATCGTGCACGACGGGCTCGACGTCGATCGCGTGTGTGCTCTGTTCGCGCACGAGCGGCTGAGCTGGCTGCTCGCGATGCCCGGCATGATCGACCCGCTGATCGACGCGCTGCAGCGCTCGCCCGCGCCGCGCCACCCGCCGAGAATGGTCGGCGCGATGGCCGACCTCGTGCCGCGCCACCAGCTCGCCGAGCTGACGCGGCTGCTCGATGCACCGTACCTCAACACGTTCGGCTCCACCGAGACCGGGCTGCCGCCGGCATCGGGCTCGCTGCTTGCCGCGGGGCAGGTGCCCGCGAGCCTGGCCAAGCGGCAGTCGGGGCTGTGCCGGCTGCGGCTGGTCGACGCCGACGATCGTGAAGTCGGCATAGACGAACCCGGCGAGCTGACGATCCGCAGCCCGGCGCTGTTCTCGGGCTACTGGGGCGCCGACTCGATCAACGCGCACGACTTCCGCGGCGGCTGGTTCCACCTCGGCGACATCTTCGTCCGTCATGCCGACGGCACGCTCGATTTCGTCGACCGCCTGAAGTACCTGATCAAGTCGGGCGGCGAGAACATCTACCCGGCCGAGATCGAGCGCGTGCTGCTGATGCACCCGGCCATCGCCGACGGCGCGGTGGTGCGCAGGCCCGACGCGCAATGGGGCGAGGTGCCGGTGGCGTTCGTCGCGCTGAAGTCGGGCGCTGGCGCCGATGCGGCGATGCTCGCGCAGTGGTGCCGCGAGCGGCTGGCGCACTACAAGCTGCCGCGCGAGTTCCGCTTCGTCGAGGCGGACGCACTGCCGCGCAGCAGCACCGGCAAGATCCTGCGCCACGAGATCGAGCGGCGGATGCTGTGACTCGCCGCGCCGTGCGGCGCCGTTCGGGGCCTGGTCGCCACCGGCAGCGCACGCCTCAGGCGGGCCGCAGACCCGGCTGATGGCGCGCCAGCGGTGCCGGCACGGGCCCGCTGCTGTTGGCGTCGAGCGCGACGCGCGCGCGCGGCAGCGAACCCGGGTAGCGCTGTTGCAGGTACGCGATGAGCTTCTCGCGGATCAGGCAGCGCAGATCCCACGCCGTGCCGGAATCCTTCGCATCGGCCAGCGCGCGCAGCTCGAGGGTGTGCTCGCGCGCATCGCTCACCTGCAGCACGCAGACCTCGCCCAGCCACAGCGGCGTGCCTTCGAGAATGCGCCGCAGCTCCGCGCGCAGGTCGTCGACCGAGACGGTGTAGTCGACGTACAGGAAGACCGAGCCGAGCAGCATCGCCGTGGTGCGGGTCCAGTTCTGGAACGGCTTCTCGACGAAGTACGACAGCGGCAGCACCAGGCGCCGCAGGTCCCAGATCTTCACGACGACGTAGGTGGTGCCGATCTCCTCGATCCAGCCCCATTCGCCTTCCACGATCACGGCATCCTCGAGCCGGATCGGCTGCGTCAGCGCGATCTGGACACCCGCCAGCAGGTTCGACAACGTCGGCCGCATCGCCATGCCGACCACCAGGCCCGCCAGCCCCGCCGAGGCGAGCAGACTGGCGCCGATGTGCCGGATCGTCGGGAAGGTCATGAGCGCGACCGAGACCGCGACGATGCTCACCATCACCGCCACCACGCGGCGCAGCACCTGGGTCTGGGTGGCGATGCGGCGCGCCTTCAGGTTGTCGGGCACGTCGGTGCGGAACTTCTCGCGCAAGACATCTTCGAGCACGCTCACGGTGGCGATCACGCTCCAGGCCACCGCGCCGATCAGGCCCACCGCGATCGCGTGGTCGATGGTGGTGCGCGCGGCGTCGCTCATCGGCGCGTCGGGCATCACGAACAGGATCGCGAACAGCGTGAGTGCCAGACGCGCGGGCCTGCTCATGCGCCGGACTGCCGCGTTGTCCCAGGTCAGGTTCGTGTGCCTGGTGAGGCGATCGAAGAGCGCGAACCCCACGCGGTGCGTGATCTGCGCCACGATTGCCGCTGCGGCGATGAGGCCTGCGGACCAAAGCCATGCTTGCCAGTTGCCCATGCTTGCCGTACCTCCGTTCGAGCGTTGCCCCCACGCTGGATGCGTGACCCGGCGCGACGCAACGAGGGTCGACCCGGCAGATGGCTGGTCGCTTCGAGGTGGTGTCGTCGATTCGCGCAAGCCGATGGAGCCGAGCGGGGCCGATCGGTTCCGCTCGGATGGGGCAACGGGGCGCGACCCCTGCGCCGGCCCTATGCGTAGAGCCGGTTGGCGTACTCGACCAGCAGTGCGTCGACGGCGGCATCGGGCAGCGCGTCGAGCAGCGTGTTGATCAGCGCCCAGCGCTGCGGCAGGCGGCCGCTGCTGGCGCCGACCGCGCCCAGCAGCCAGTCGATGTCGAACGCGCCGGGTTCCCGCAGTGCATCGAGTACGAGTCGCACCAGCGGCTGCACGTCCGGCACCGGCACCTTGCGTGCCGCTTCGACGCTGGCGCGCAGATCGGCCAGCAGCGCCGCCACGTGCGGCACGTTGTTGTGGTTGATGCTGAAGTGCAGGTTCGCCGGCGTTCCGGGCGCGGAGAACTGGCTCTGCAGGTGCCAGCCGCGCTCGCGCATCTGGTCTTCGATCTCGAACACGCTGGCATCGCGGCAGGCCAGCGCGAACATGCACATTGCCGGCTCGCCGAGCACCGAGAGGCCGTCGATCGCGGCGATGCCTGCGCGCAATTGCGCGGTGGCCGCCATCGTCTGCTGCACGATGCGCCGATAACCGTCGTCGCCCAGCACCTGCAGCGTGGCCCAGGCCGCAGCGATCGGCCCGCCGCTGCGGCTCGACAACGCGGTGGGGTTGACCAGCGCATAGCCGCTGGTGTGCGCGTTGGCATACAGCGCGTGGCGGCGCAACTCGCGGCTGCGGTAGACGAGGCTGCCGGCGCCCTTGGGGGCATAGCCGTACTTGTGCAGGTCGGCGCTGATCGACGACACGCCGTCGATCGAGAAGTCGAACGGCGGCGCCGGCATCCCGGCTTCTCGCATGAAGCCCATGAACAGGGCACCGACGCAGCCGTCGACGTGCAGCCACAGCGAGTGCTGTCGTGCCAGTCGCGCCAGATCGGCGACGGGATCGACCACACCGTGGCTGTAGCACGGCGCGCTGGCCACCAGCATCACGGTGCGCGGCGTGATGGCGGCGGCCATGGCGTCGGGGTCGGCCCGGAAGCCCGAGTCGAACTCGGTGATCACGACGCGCAGCCCGAGCAGGTGCGCTGCCTTGTGGAATGCCGGATGCGCGCTGCGCGCGAGCACGATCTCGCCGTCGCGCACGCCGCGGCCGGCAGCGGCACGGTCGCGCGCCGCCTTGCACGCCAGCAGGATCGACTCGGTGCCGCCGCTGGTGAGGTTGCCGCACGCGCCATCGGGCGCGCGCAGCAGCGCCTTCACGCGTGCCAGCACCTCGGCCTCGAGCTGCAGCAGGCTCGGGTAGAAGTTGACGTACAGCGCGTTCTCGCTCGAGAACTCGGCGTAGGCGGCCGCAGCGGCATCGGCCGCCGCCGCGCCGGGGTCGTACACGCCGGCGAAGGTGCGGCCCTCGCGCCACGGCACGTCGTGGCTCCTGATGCGGCGCAGTTGCGCGAGCAGTTCATCTTTCGTCGTCACAGCCTCGTCCTCCACGCCAGCAGCGCCATGGCCGCGGCAGCGGCCACTGCGCCCATCAGCACCGCGAACAGCGCCTCGTCGAAACTGCCGGTGGCCGCGACGACCGCGCCGGGCACCAGGCTGCCGCCGACGCCGCCGAGCACCAGCGCGATGCCGTTGCACAGGCCGGTGGCGGCGCCGACGTGCCGATCTTCGGCCAGCCGCTGCATGGTGGCGTACTCCTGCGCGCTGAACGCGCTTTGCGCGAGCACGGCCAGCGCGAACAGCGCCACCAGCGGCACCAGACCCTCGGCTCGGATCGCCGCGCCGAGCAGCGCTGCCGCGGCCGCAAAACCCACGGCGGCCAGGCGTACGCGCTGCCCGAGCGCGTCGCCCAGCGCGGCCAGCCCCAGCGTGCCGACGATGCCGGTGGTGAACACGATCGCCAGCGGCCAGCCGAGCGCGGCGAAGTCGATGCCCTTGGCGCGGTTGAAGTAGGTCGGCAGCCAACCCAGGATGCCGAACGCGCAGAACGCGTTGAGTGCGCAGCACAGAACATAGAGCCAGTAGTCGGGGCGGCGCAGGAAGGCGCGTTCGCCGCGCTCGACGGCACCGGCGACGCCGTCGGCAGGCAATGCGCGCGCGAGCGCCGGCAGCGATACCAGCAGGCCTGCGGCACCCACGATGACGAACGCCTGTGCCCAGCCCAGGCGCGAGATCAGCGGCACCGTGATCACCGGCCCGAGCGCGGTGGCTGCGATCAATCCGACCGACCACGTGCTGTTGGCGCGCGCGCGCACCGCCGGCGGGAAGTGCCGCGACGTGATCGCGCTCATCATCGGCACGTGCACGCTCTCGGCCAGACCGAGCAGCGCGCGCAGCACGATGAGCATCGCCAGACTGCCGGCGAACCCGGCGGCGCCCTGGGCGATCGTGACGAGCGAGAACCCGACCACCACCGCGATCAGACTGCGCTTCGGTCCGAAGCGCTCGGCCGGCCCCGCCAGGGCCATCTGGGCGAGCCCGTAGGTGAGAAAGAACGCACCGAGCAGCCATTCGCCGTGACGGCCGATGTCGCGGTCGCCCCAGCCGAAGTCGTGTGCCATCGCCGGCAGCGCCAGTGCGATGAGGTTGCGATCGAGGTAGTGGACGAACAGGCTGACTGCCAGTGCCAGTGGGATGCGCCACGGAAGCTGCATGGGGCGCCAGTCTGCCTGCGCGTCGGGTGCGAGCCGTGCGGGAGAACCCGCTGGCGAAGCGCAAGACCGATCGCTGGGCGGGCGAGGCGCGGTGCGTCTGGAGCCCCGGGCGGGTGAGCCGTGGATTCTCCGCTGACTGGCGCCGCGCGCTCGTTGCATGATCGGCACGGCGATGACTGCGATCCCACCGTCCGTTCTCACCGAGCTTGCCGCTGCGCTGGACAAGGCCGAGATGCTGGTTGCGCTGTACGACCCCGGCGACAGCTTGGTGTGGGCGAACCGGAGCTTCCAGGCGCAGTTCGTGCGCGAGCTGCCCCTGCCGGCCGCGTTCGCCGACGTCGTGCGGCACGCCTTTCGCGGCGGCTTCGGCGTCGCCATCGACAGCGGCGACGTCGAGGCGTTCCTTGCCGACATCCTGCGGCGGCGCCGCAGCGCAAGCTATCGCGCGTTCGCATCCGACATGGCCGACGGCAGCTGGGTCTGGGTGACCGAGACCTTGCTCGACAGCGGCTGGCTGTTGTCGATCGCCAGCGAGATCACGAGCCTGAAGCACCACGAGCGTCGACTCACCGAGGCGCACGACCATGCGTTCCGCGCCGCCCGCACCGACGAGTTGACGCAGGCGTCGAACCGGCGCCACATCCTCGAGGTGGCGAAGGCCTCGCTGCAGGCCGACGCGGCGCTCTACGAGGCCAAGCGTGCGGGCAAGGGCCGCAACGTCGTGGCCGGCTGAGGCATGGATCTCGCGCAGCTCGGCCTGCTCGAAGCCTCGGCGCTGCTGCGGCACAAGACCGTCTCGCCGGTCGAACTGACGCGCGCGTGCCTCGATCGCATCGAACGATCGAACCCGCACGTGAACGCGTTCGTCACGGTGACGGCCGAGCAGGCGCTGCAGCAGGCGCGCGAGGCCGAAGCCGAGATCGTGCACGGGCGCTGGCGCGGCCCGCTGCACGGCATGCCGCTGGCGCTGAAGGATCTGATCGATACCGCCGGCGTCCGCACCACGGCGGCGAGCGCGGTCTTCGCCGACCGCACCCCGCGCGAAGACGCCGAGGTGGTGCGCCGGTTAAAGGCCGCGGGCGCGGTGCTGCTGGGCAAGCTCAACCTGCACGAGTTCGCATACGGCGGATCCTCGGTGCCGAGCCACTTCGGCGCCGTGCGCAATCCGTGGCACCGCGAGCGGGTCGCGGGCGGATCTTCCGGGGGGTCGGGCGCTGCGGTCGCCGCGCGGCTGTGCTTCGGCGCACTGGGCACCGACACCGCCGCGTCGGTGCGCCACCCTGCGGCCTGCTGCGGCGTGGTCGGCCTCAAGCCGACCTACGGACGGGTCAGCACGCGCGGCGTGATCCCGCTGTCGTGGTCGCTCGACCACGTGGGGCCGCTGGCGCGCTCGGCGCTCGATGTCGCCGTGCTGCTGGAGGCGATCGCAGGCTTCGATCCGCTCGAGCCGACGAGCGCGGACCGAGCGGTCGAGCACTACGCCCAGGCGGCCGTGGCGCCGAGCAGCGCATGGCGCCTGGGCGTCGTGCGGCGGCCGTACTTCGAGCAGCTCGATCCCGACATCGAGGTTGCAGTGAACGCGGCCATCGAGATGCTGGCGCGCATCGCCGCGGGCGTGCACGACGTCGAGCTGCCGTACTCGAACCTGCTGCTCACGGTGCTGCCGGCGGAAGCCTATGCCTTCCATCGCAGTCATCTGCAGCGCGTGCCCGGGCACTACCAGCCGATGACGCGGCAGCGCCTGCAGCAGGCCGCGCAGATCAGCGCCGCCGACTACGTGCACGCGCGTCGCGAACTGGAGCATTTGCGCTGGCACGCCGACGAGGCCTTCGCCGAGGTCGACCTCCTGCTCACGCCGACCACCGCAACGGCGCCGATCGGCATCGAGGCGGGCCTTCTCGAGTCGCCGCTGTCGCAGCAGGGCACGCCGCTGGAGTTCCGCAATACCCACATGTTCGACGTGCTCGGGCTGCCCGCGATCTCGGTGCCGTGCGGTTTCACGCGCGACGGCCTGCCGATCGGGCTGCAGATCGCGGGCCCGCGCTTCGCCGAGTCGCGCGTGCTGGCGCTGGCGCACGCCTATCAGCAGATCACCGACTGGCACGCGAGGGCGCCACCATTGGGCTGAACCCGCCGCGGTGCCATGGGTTCGACGATGCACAAGCGCGCGCGCAGTTCGACGAGAAGTCGTTGGTCGAGCTGACCCTGGCGGTGGTCGCCATCAACGGCTGGAACCGGCTGGCGATCGGCTTTCGCAGCGAGGTCGGCGGCTCCGTGGCCAGGGCGACGCGCTGAGGCCTCTCGGCAACGCTGCAGCTCGGGCATGGCCGCTGCGCGTTGACAGTGCTGCAAGCGCGGTCCTAGGATGCCCGTTGCCCGCTTGCGCCGAAGAAGGAGAACCTCGCGATGCTGCAAGACCAGGTATGGCTCGCCACGTTGGTGGGCATCGGGGTGATCGCGCTGGGCTTCCTGTACGCCATCGCCAGGTCCCGCAGCCCGGGCGATGCGCAACAGGTGCAGAAGCGGGCCTACACGGTGCGGCGCTGGTGGTTTCTCGCGCTGCTGGTCGTCGGGGTCGGCGCCAATTGGATCAGCTTCGATCCCTTCCCGCTGCCGGTGCAGAGCGGCCCCGCGCAGGCGTCACAGGTCGTCGACGCGGTCGGGCAGCAGTGGTCGTGGCAGCTCAGCAGCAGCCGCTTCACGGCCGGTGTGCCGGTCGAGTTCCACGTCAAGAGCGACGACGTGAACCACGGCTTCGCGATCTACGGCCCCGATGGCCGCATCGTGACGCAGACCCAGGCGATGCCCGGGTTCACCAACCGGCTGATCCACACCTTCTCGCAGCCCGGCAAGTACCGCGTGCTGTGCCTCGAGTACTGCGGCCTGGCGCACCACGGCATGATCACCGAGTTCGAAGTCATCGCTGCCGACAAGGGGGGCCGCTCATGAACGCCGCGAACGCCGCGATGCACCCGGAGAACGAGGCGCTCTCGCGCAGCGAGCGCAACGCCGTCAACTGCTACGTCGTCGTCGGCCTGGCGGTGTTCGTGCTGATGATGGTGTTCGGCCTGGTGATGCGCATGGCGCAGGGCGCCTGGCTCGACGTGGGGCCGGTGCTGTTCTACGAGCTCATGACCGCGCACGGCGCTGGCATGGTGGGTGCGGCGGGCATCGCGTCGAGCGCGCTGATGTGGTTCTTCCTGCGCAAGTACGTGCCGCTGCGGCTGCCGATCCTGGTGGCCAACCTGGTGTTGTTCCTGCTCGGCGCGGTGGCGATCCTGGCGGCGGTCTTCATCGGCGGGTACGGCGGCGCCTGGACCTTCCTCTATCCGCTGCCGGTGCACGCGATGGGGCTGTGGGGCGTGAACGCCGCGGCGCTGTTCATGCTCGGCTACCTGTTGATCGGTGTCGGCTTCCTGCTGTTCTACCTCGACGCGATGCTGGCCGTCGTGCGCAGGTACGGCAACCTCGGCCGCGCGCTCGGGCTGCAGTGGCTGTTCGGCGGCGAGCTCGATCGCAGCCACCCGCCGACCGTGGTCGCCAGCACGATGGTGATCATCACCAACTCGCTGGGCATCCTCGCCGGCGCGGTGGTGCTGGTGATGTCGCTGATCAACGCCTACGTGCCGTCGGTGGCGCTCAACGCGTTGCTGGCCAAGAACCTGATCTACTTCTTCGGCCACGTGTTCATCAACGAGACGATCTACATGTCGGTGATCGCGGTGTACGAACTGCTGCCGCGCTTCACCGGCCGGCCCTGGGGCGTGTCGCGGCCCTTCCTGTGGGGCTGGGCGGCGGCCACCGTGATGGTGCTGATCGTCTACCCGCACCACCTGCTGATGGACTACGTGATGCCGCACTGGATGCTGGTCACCGGCCAGGTGATCTCCTACACCAGCGGCCTGCCGGTGTTCGTGGTCACGGCCTACGGCGCGCTGGCGAACATCCATCGCTCGGGCATCCGCTGGGGCATGCCGGCCCGGCTGGTGGTGCTCTCGATGTTCGGCTGGGCCGCGGGCATCGTGCCGGCGATCGCCGACGGCACGATCCGCATCAACGAGGTGATGCACAACACGCAGTGGGTGCCTGGGCACTTCCACTTCTACATCCTGCTGGGCGTGCTGCCGATGCTGCTGGCGTTCATGTACCACTTGGCGGGCAGCCGTGCCGGCGCGCGCGATTCCGCCGGCGACCGCGTGGCGTTCTACGTCTACCTGGTCGGCGGCCTGGGGTTCGTGATGGCATTCCTCGCGGCCGGACACGCCAGCGTGCCGCGGCGCTTCGCCGTGCACTTTCCCGAGTGGATGCCCTACGACCGTGTGGGTTCGGTCGGGGCGTTGCTGGTGATCGTGACCACGCTGCTGTTCGCGGCGCGCATCATGGCCGGCGTGCTGAAGGCGCCCGGTGACGCCGCTGCTGCGCACGCTGTGCGCTAGCGCCGCGATCGCGCTAGCCGGCAGCGCCGCACTGCTCGCCGGCACCGACGGCCTGCGTGCGTTCACCACCGAGGCGGCGCGCCGCCTCGCGGTGCGTGAGCGCCCGGTTCAGATCCCGGCGGTTGCCCTCGAAACCGATTCGGGCGCGCGAATCGATCTCGGCGCGCTGCGCGGGCGCTGGCTGCTGGTGACCTTCATCTATACGCGCTGCCCCTCGTACTGCCGCGCGCTGGGCGCGCAGTTCGCGCAGTTGCAGGATCGCCTGGCCGTGCCCCTGGCGCAGCGCGAGGCGACGCTGCTGAGCATCAGCTTCGATGTCGAACACGATACGCCGGCCGAGCTGGCCGCCTATCTGCAGCGCTCGCGCAGCCGTGGCGCCGGCTGGATCGCCGCTCGAACGGTCGACCAGCAAGGGCTCGATCGCCTCGAGCGCGCGTTCGGGCTCACCGTGATCCCCGATGGCGCAGGCGGCTGGGTGCACAACGATGCCATCCACCTCGTCGACCCGGGCGGGCGACTGGTCGCCATCTTCGACGCCGACGACGGCGAGCGCGCGGCGCAGGCGGTGCTCGCGGAGTTGCAGCAATGACGGCGTTGCAGCGGTGGCATGGCGCGTCTCCGGCGGTGCTGCTCGCCGTGCTGGTGGTGCCGCCCGTCAGGCACGTGCTCGAGGCCTCGATGACGGCGCAGATGCTGGTGCAGATTCCGTTGCTGGTGGTCGCGGGCGTGCTGCTGTCGCGCGCACTGCCTGGCCGGCTGATGGCGGCCATCGAGCCCTGGAACGTGCAGGGCGTGACGACGCTGGTGCTGGCCATGTTCGCCAGCGCGTACTGGATGCTGCCGCGCTCGCTCGACGCCGCCGCCACCGAGCCGCTGGTGGCGGCGGCGAAGTTCGCGTCGCTGCCGCTGCTGGTGGGTCTGCCGCTGGCGATCGCCTGGCCGCGCATGGGCTTCATCGTCAAGGGCGTGTTCCTGCTCGAAGGCCTCGCCACGCTGTATCGCCTGGGCTGGCTCTACCTGGTGTCGCCCGATCGCCTGTGCAACAACTACCTGCTCGACGACCAGCAACTGCTCGGCCGCTGCCTGCTGGTGCTCGGGGTGGCGCTCACGCTGGCGATCGCCGGCAAGCTGATGTGGGGACGACTCGATCTCGTCTCGGCGCCGCGCCGCTGAGGCGGCCGTTCAGCGCGTCATCGCTCGCGCCACCAGCAGCGTGTCGGTGAATTGCTCGAACGCCACGATCTGGCCGGCCTCGACGCGCCACAGGTGCAGCGTGCGCACGCGCATCGATTTGCCGGTGGCGCGGTAGGTGCCGTGGTAATGGCCGAGCGCCGCCACCTCGTCGCCGCCGTCGATCAGGCGCTCGAGCGTGAAGCCGAAGGCGCTCCAGTCCCTGCCCACCGGCTCGAACACGTTGGCGATCACCTGGTCGCGGCCCACCCAGGTGCCGGCCGTCGGGAAGCCCGCCATCTCCGTCCAGCGCACCTGCGGCGACACGTCGGCCAGCATGCCGGGGAGATCGTGGCGATCGGATGCGGCGTAGTGTTCCTTGACGATCTGCAGGGCGGTGCGCATGGGGGCTTCCTCGAGGCTTGGTGCGCAGTCTATGCAAACGAAGCCCGCCGATCGGACACTGCGTGCAGTACCTGTTGATCGTGCGCGCACGGCCTGTACGCCAAGCCAATGCGGCGGTGATGCGCCACCATTTGATGCCTTGACATCAATCGAGTGGCTGCCTACGATGCCGCCCGTGCGAACGACGCTGACCCTCGACGACGACCTGGCCGGCCTGCTGAAGCGGCGCGCGCGCGAGCTCGGCGTGCCGTTCAAGGAGGCGGTCAATCGAACCATCCGCGCCGGCCTCGGTGAAGCCGCGGTGGCGCGGCGGCGCCCGGTGCCGAAGACGGTGCCGCACTCGTTCGGCTTCCGGCCCGGGGTCGATGTCGACAAGCTCGGCCAGTTGGCCGACGAGTTGGAAGCCGAGGCGTTTGCGCCTGCTGCGGAGCGACCGCGTGATCCTGCCCGACGTCAACGTCCTCGTTCACGCCCATAACTCCGATTCCGCGGTCCATGCGGCGGCCAGGCGCTGGTGGGACGCCTGCCTCGCCGGCTCCGAGGGTGTGGGGCTCGCCTGGGCGACGATCCTCGGCTTCGTCAGGATCACCACCAACCGCAAGATCGTCGCGCGGCCATGGGCGGTGGCTGACGTCATGGAGCGCGTCCAGGGTTGGCTGGAGCTGCCCCATGTGCACTTTGCAAATCCGTCCGATGCGCACTTCGGCCGCCTGCGCGCCGAACTCGAACGCGTGGGTGCGGCCGCCAACTTGACTACCGATGCCCATCTGGCCGTGCTGGCGATCGAGCGCGGCTACGTGCTGTACTCGACCGACGCCGATTTCGCTCGTTTTGCTGGTCTCAAATGGGTGAATCCGTGCAAGATGTGAAGCGCTGCCGCGGCTGGCGCGGTGATCCGGGAACGAAGCAATGCGCGCGCTTTTCGGTCTGGTCGGTCTGGTGGTCGTGGTGGCCATCATTGCGATGGCGATGAAGAAGCAGTTGCAGGCGGTGGCCCCGGGCGTGGTGCCAGCCACGCCCACCGCCGGTGGCACGCCGCCAACGCTGCCCGAGCAGTCGCGTGCCGCTCAGCAGAAGGTACTGCAGGACGTGAACAAGGCGCTGCAGCAGGGCGCCGCGTCGCGCGCGGCGGACTGACTCACATGACCAGCCCGGCGGACGCAGCGTCGCAATGACTCCCGAGGTGTTCGACGACACCGCGATGCGGCTGGCGCTCGACCAGGCGCTCAACGCGCAGCTCGCCGGCGAGGTGCCGGTCGGCGCGGTGATCGTGCGCCGCACCGACGCCGGGCCGCAGGTGGTGGCCACCGGCTACAACCGGCCGATCACCACCCACGACCCGACCGCGCACGCCGAGATCGTGGCGCTGCGCCACGCGGCGCAGCTCGCCGAGAACTATCGCCTGCCCGACCTGGAGCTGTACGTGACGCTCGAGCCGTGCGCGATGTGCGCGATGGCGGTGCTGCACGCGCGGTTGAGCCGCGTGGTGTTCGCGGCGGCCGACCCGAAGACCGGCGCCGCCGGCTCGGTCGTCGACGTGTTCGCCAACCGCGCGCTCAATCATCAGACCGAGGTCGCCGGTGGCGTGCAGGCCGAGGCCGCCGCCGCGCTGCTGCGCGAATTCTTTGCGCAGCGTCGCGCGCAGGGACGCGCCGAGCGCAGCGTTGCAATGCCGGGCGATGACACCGAGCCCGCCGGCGACGCGGTGCCGATTCCGACCGGCGAGGTGATCGAATCTCCACCGCCGGCCGACGAGGCGCGATGAAGCAAGGCCGCGCGCACGGCCACGCCGCGAGCGGCGGCTCGTCGGTTGTCGTCTTCGGTTCGGCAGGCGTCGAGCTGCGCGCGAGCGCATTGCAGCGCGCGCGCAAGCGCCTGCGCGCGCTCGGCTTCGAGGTCACGCTCGACCCCAGCGTGAAGCTGCGCCACCAGCGGTTCGCCGGCAGCGACGAGCAGCGCCTGGCCACGCTGCACCGCGTGGCCGACAGCGGCGCGTCGATCGCGATGGCGTGCCGCGGCGGCTACGGCATGACGCGGCTGCTCGATTCGATCGACTGGAAGCGCATCGGGCGCAGCGTCGAGCGCGGTACGCGCTGGGTCGGCTACAGTGACATGACGGCGCTGCAGATGGGCCTGCTCGCGCACACCGGCGCGTCAAGCTGGGCCGGGCCGATGGCGTGCGACGACTTCGGCCGCAGCGATGCCGACGGCGGCGTCGACGACGTCACGCGCGATTGCTTCGTCGAGGCGATGGGCGGCGCGCTGCGGGCGCTGGGGTTTCGCACCGAGCCCGGCCACGACGGCCTGCACGTCAGGGGCGTGCTGTGGGGCGGCAACCTGGCGATGCTGTGCTCGCTGCTGGGCACGCCACACTTTCCGCGCGTGAAGGGCGGCATCCTGTTCGTCGAGGAGGTCAACGAGCACCCGTACCGCGTCGAGCGCTGCCTGCTGCAGTTGCACCAGGCCGGCGTGCTGAGGCAGCAGAAGGCGCTGCTGGTGGGCGCGGTCACCGGGTTCGCGCCGTCGCCGCTCGACCGTGGCTACACGATCAAGAGCGCGATCGCGCACCTGCGCGGCGTGTCGCGCACGCCGATCCTCACCGGGCTGCCGTTCGGCCACGTGCGCACGAAGATGAGCTTCCCGGTCGGCCGGCGCATCGAGCTGGCGGTGCAGGGGCGTGACGTGTTCTTCGGTTGGTGATGCGCCGGCGCAGCGCGTTCCTGGTTGCGGCGGCCGCGCTGCTGGCGGCGGCTTGCAGCAACAACCCGTACCCCGAAGAGCTGATGCGGAGCAACACGCTCGTCTACACCTTCGACGAGCGCTCGCCGCGCTACCTCGACCCGACCGCGTCGTACGCCAACCCCGAGTCGGCCTACACCTACCAGATCTACGAGCCGCCGTACGGCTACCACTACCTGAAGCGGCCCTACGTGCTGGTGCCGAAGTCGGCCGCCGAGGTGGTGGCGCCGGTGTACCTCGACGCCGCCGGCCAGCGCCTCCCCGACGACGCTGCCGCCGATCGCATCGCCGAGAGCGTGTACGACATCCCGATCCGCCACGGCGTGATGTACCAGCCGCACCCGGCCTTCGCCAAGGACGAACAGGGCCGCTATCGCTACCACACCGACCATGCGCTGACGCGCGACGAACTCGGCGACAAGCGCTCGCCGTGGGACTTCGAGCACCAGGGCACGCGCGAACTGGTGGCCGACGACTTCGTCTACGCGATCAAGCGCCACGCCACCACGCGCATCGAGGCGCCGGTGTTCGCGGTCTTCGCCGAGTACGTGATCGGCCTGAAGGCCTATGGCGAACTGATCAAGCGCGAGGACGCCAAGCTGCTCGCCGGCCTGCCCGAAGACTTGCAGGACAAGCCGTTCCTCGACTTTCGCCGCTGGCCGCTGGCCGGCGCGACCGCGCTCGACCGCTACACGGTGCGCATTCGCCTGAAAGGCAAGTACCCGCAGTGGCGCTACTGGATGGCGATGCCGTTCACCGCGCCGCTGCCGTGGGAGGCCGATGCGTTCTACGCGCAACCGGGCATGGCGCAGGCGGGGCTGTCGCTCAACCAATGGCCGGTGGGCACCGGGCCGTTCATGATGCGCACCTTCCTGCGCGACCGGCTGCACGTGCTCGAGCGCAACCCCAACTACCGCGGCGGCGCCTACCCGTGCGAGGGCGAGCCCGGCGACAAGGCTGCGGGCCTGCTCGACGACTGCGGCCAGCGCACGCCGTTCGTCGACCGCCTGTACGTGTCGATCGAGAAGGAGCGCACGCCGCGCAAGGAGAAGTTCCGTCAGGGCTACCTCGACCTGCCCGAGATCGAGCGCCCCGAGTGGGGCGTGGGCTTCAAGGCCGACGCCGACGACTCCGACGAAGTGCGGCGGCTGTTCGAGGCGCGCAAGTTCAAGTTCCCGCTCACCGCCGACATCTCCAACTGGTACCTCGTGTTCAACATGCTCGACCCGGTGGTCGGCGACGTCGGCCCGCCCGAGCAGCGCGAGCGCCACCGCAAGCTGCGCCAGGCGATCTCGATCGCCATCGACTGGGAAGAGGGCTACGGCCGCATCTTCCGCTACAAGGGCGGCGACGCCGCGATGGGGCCGCTGCCGCCGGGGCTGTTCGGCTCGCGCGAGCAGACGCCCGGCTTCTACGACCCGGTGACGCACCACCTGGTCGACGGCAAGGTGGTGCGCCGGCCGATCGACGACGCCAAGCGGCTGCTCGCCGAAGCCGGCTACCCCGAGGGCCGCGACGCGATCACCGGCAAGCCGCTGGTGCTGAACTACGACTTCCAGCGCGCGATCACGCCGGAATTCAAGGCCGAGAACGACTGGATGGTGCGGCAGTTCGCCAAGATCGGTATCACGCTCGAGATCCGCGCCACCGACTTCAACCAGTGGCAGGACAAGACGCTCAAGGGCAAGCACCAGATCGTCTGGGCCGGCTGGCTGGCCGACTACCCCGACGCCGAGAATTTCCTGTTCCTGCTGTACGGGCCCAACGCCAAGAGCAAGAGCCACGGCGAGAACATCGCCAACTACGAGAACCCGCGCTACGACGCATTGTTCCGCGAGCTGCAGACGCTCGACGACACGCCGCGCAAGCAGCAGGTGATCGACGAGATGGTCGCGATCCTGCAGCGCGACGCACCGTGGTCGTTCGGCTTCATCGCCTGGGGCGGGCTGGCATTCCAGCAGTGGGTCTACAACGGCAAGCCGAGCATCCTGATCCGCGACATGGCGCAGTACTACCGCGTCGACCCGGCGCTGCGCGTGCGCATGCAAGCCGCATGGAACCGCCCGATCTACTGGCCGCTGGCGCTGCCGCTGCTGGCGCTGCTGGCGGTGCTGGCGTGGGGCTGGCGAAGCTGGCGGCTGCGCGAGAACGCCACCGCACGGCGCGGCGCGCCCGCGGTGGGCGAAGCGCGATGACCGCCTACCTGCTGCGCCGCCTGGGCTACGCGCTGGTCATCTTGCTCGGCGTGAATCTGCTGACCTTCTTTCTCTTCTTCACCGTCAACACGCCCGACGACATGGCGCGCCTGAACATCGGCGGCAAGCGCGTGACGCAGGAGCAGATCGACAAGTGGAAGGCCGAGCGCGGCTACGACCGGCCGCTGGTCTGGAACGCGGCCGAACCGGGCACCGCCAAGTTCACGCGCACCGTGCTGTGGGAGCGCTCGATCTCATTGCTGGCGCTGCAATTCGGCCGCTCGGATTCGGCGCGCAGCGTCGACATCGGCCACGAGGTCAAGACGCGCATGTGGGTGAGCCTGCAGCTCGCGCTGCCGCTGTTCGTGCTGCAGCTCATCGCGAGCATCGGCTTCTCGCTGCTGCTGGTGTGGTTTCGACATTCGGCGCTCGATTTCTGGGGCGTCGTGCTGTGCGTGGTGATGCTGTCGATCTCGAGTCTGTTCTACATCATCGTCGGCCAGTTCCTGTTCTCGCGTGTGCTGCGGCTGGTGCCGATCTCGGGCTATGCGCCGGGGCTCGACGCGGTGCGCTTCCTGCTGCTGCCGGTGGCGCTGTCGCTGCTGTCGCGGCTGGGCGGCGAGGCGCGGCTGTACCGCGCGATGTTCCTCGAGGAGATCGGCAAGGACTACGTGCGCACCGCGCGCGCCAAAGGCTTGAGCGAGCTGCGCGTGCTCGGCCGCCACGTGCTGCGCAACGCGCTGATCCCGATCATCACCAGCGCCGGCTCGTACCTGCCGTATGTCTTCTTGGGTAGCCTGGTGTTCGAGAGCTTCTTCGGCATTCCGGGCCTCGGCGCGTTCGTGATCGAGGCGATCAGCGGGCAGGACTTCGCGATCGTGCGCACGATGGTGTTCCTGAGTGCGCTGCTGTACATCGCGAGCAACCTGGTGATCGACCTCGCGTACGGCTGGGTCGACCCGCGCGTTCGGCTCGCGTGATCATGGGCTTCAAGCTCGTCTTCCTGTGGACCGACCTCGCGCTGTGGGCGCTGTTCGCGGCGCTGGCGGGCACGGCGTGGCACGTGTCGCGCCAGCCGCTGCTGCGCGCCACCTGGAGCCGCGCGCTGCGCGACGGCGCCACGCTGTCCGCGGCGGCGGTGCTGGCCGTGTTCATGGCGGTCAGCGCGCTCGACAGCGTGCACTTCCGGCGGGCGCTGCCGCCGGCACCGGGCCAAGCGCCCGGCGCGACCTTCTACGACACCCGCACGCTGTCGCTGCTCGACGTGGTGCTGGCGCGGCCGCTGGCGATGCGCGAATCGAGCTACTCGGCGCCGCT
>JAJVIL010000111.1 GCA_022072045.1 Burkholderiaceae bacterium
CGCCAAGGTCGACGACCCGCTGCTCTACTTGAGCGTTCCCGCCGACGAGACGCAGGCGCTGGCGAAGGTGGTGGCGCGCCACCGCAAGCCCGGCATGGCCGTGCTGGCGTGGTGGGACACGTCGCGCCAGTTGCGCCACTGGGGTGCCGGCGAGATGCGCTTCGATCGGCACCTCGCGCAGCCGCTGTTCGTGCCGCAGCGCTGGCGCGGCCAGCAGCGGCAGGTGATGCGCGTCGAGCGCGAGTTCTGGGGCGCCGACGCCGCGCCCGACGCAGCGCAGGCGGCGGCATTCGACAGCTTTGCGCGCGCGCTGGTGGCCAACGAGGCCGACGGCGTGAAGGCGCTGCACGCACTGGCCCCGGGGGGCGCGGTCGTCGTGCTGCACCTGCGCGACCTGGTGCTGCTGGGCGAGATGTTCGCGCAGCGGCTCGGCGTCTCGTTCCAGGATTTCGCCGACGCGGGCGATGTGCACCGCTCGGTGCGCGGCGTGCAAGGCTGGCTGCGCGAGGGCGGGCACGCGGCCTACAGCGTCATGAAGCTGCCGGGCAACATGCTGCGTGCGGTCGCACTGAAAGACGAGGCCAGCGCGCAGACGCTCGCCGCACGCCTGCTGCCGCTGATCGGCAACCGGCAGGACGACGTGCCCGGTCTGACGCTGGTCTACCGCACGGGCGGCTACTCGGTGTTCGAGCTGCCGGCGGCCGCGTCGCGGTGATGGGCCGATGCGCTGCGGCCGCCGCGCGCGGCGGCATCGATCTCACCCGCCGAGGTAGGCATCCTGCACCCGCGGGTTGTCGAGCAGTTCGGCGCCGCTGCCGCTGAGCACGATGCGGCCGGTCTCGATCACGTACGCGTGCCGCGCGATCTTCAGCGCCTGACGCACGTTCTGCTCGACCAGGAAGATCGTCAATCCGTCGCGGTTGATCTCGCTCAGCGTGCGAAAGATGTCCTGCACGACGATCGGCGCCAGCCCCATCGACGGCTCGTCGAGCAGCAGCAGCCTCGGCTTGGCCATCAGCGCGCGCCCGATCGCGAGCATCTGCTGCTCGCCGCCCGACAGGTTGCCCGCGAGGCCGTCGGCGCGCTCCTTCAGCACCGGGAACATGTGGAATACCCGGTCGATGTCGGCCGCGCGGTGGCCGCGGTCGCGCCGGGTGTAGGCGCCGAGCTCGAGGTTCTCGCGCACCGTCAGCGTGGTCAAGATCGCCCGACCTTCGGCGACCTGCACCACGCCCTGGGCGACGATGCGGTGCGGCGCCATGCGCGTCAGGTCACGGCCGTCGAACCGCACCCGGCCCTCGGCCTTGCGCACCAGCCCCGACAGCGCCAGCAGCGTGGTCGACTTGCCGGCGCCGTTGGCGCCGACCAGCGTCGTGATCTCGCCTTCGCGCAGTTCGAGGTCGATGCCCTTGACCGCCTCGATCTTGCCGTAGGCGACCTTCAGGCCCTGCACCTGCATCAGCGTCGTGCCGTTCATCGCGCCGACTCGTCTGCGTGGGGCGCTGCCGCGTCGTCGTCGCGGCCGAGGTAGGCCTCGATCACCTGCGGGTCGTTGCGGATCGCCTCCGGTGCGCCGCGGGCGATGACGCGGCCGAAGTTCAGCACCGCGATGTCCTCGCAAAGCGCCATCACGAAGCGCATGTCGTGCTCGATCAGGAAGATCGTGTAGCCGCGCTCGGCGATCCGGCGCACCTCGTCGATCAGCCGGGTCTTCTCTGCGCTGTTCATGCCGGCCACCGGCTCGTCGAGCAGCAGCAGCTTGGGGTCCGTCGCCAGCGCGCGCGCCAGCTCGAGCCGGCGCTGTTCGCCGTACGACAGGTTGTCGGCGCGCTCGCCCATCTTGTCGTCCAGTCGCACCCACGACAACAGCTCGCGCGCCCGCTCGCGCGCCCGGCGCTCCTCGCTGCGGAAGCGTGGCGTGCCGGCGAGCCAGTCGGTGCTGCGGTAGCGAAGCTGCGCGTGCCGGCCGACGACCACGTTGTCGAGCAGCGACATCTCGCGGAAGAGGCGGATGTTCTGGAACGTGCGCGCGATGCCGAGCCGGGTGATGCGGTGCGGCGCGACCCCGGCCAGCGCCCGACCGTCGAACTCGATGCGGCCGGCGGTCGGCGCCAGCAGGCCGGTGATCAGGTTGAACACGGTCGTCTTGCCGGCGCCGTTGGGGCCGATCAGTCCGAAGATGCCGCCGCGCGGGATCGCGAGGTCCACGTTCTGCAGCACCCTCAGGCCGCCGAAGTGGCGCGACACCGCGTGCAGCCGCAGCAGCGCCTCGCCGCCCTGCGCCGCGGCGCTCACGTGCGCCGGCCCTCGCGGCCGAACCAGCCCCGAACACGCTCGGCGTCCCAGATGCCGCGCGGCAGGAACAGCACGATCAGCACCAGAATCAGGCCGTTGACCACCAGCCTGAAGCCGCTGAACGCGCGCAGCGTCTCGGGCAGCAGCGTCAGGATCACCGCCCCGACCACCGGGCCGCTGAGGCTGCCGATGCCGCCGAGGATCGCCATCGTCAGGATCTCGACCGCGCGGTCGAAGCCGTACTCGCCGGGGCCGATGAAGAAGGTCAGGTGCGCATTGAGCGCGCCGGCCAGACCCGCGATCGCTGCGCCGAGCACGAAGGCGAGCATCTTGTGGCCGTCGACATCGATCCCCATCAGCCCCGCGGCGGTCTCGTCCTCCTTGATCGCCTGGAACGCGCGCCCGACGCGCGAGCGGCGCAGCCGCCACAGGACGGCGAGCGTCAGCGCCAGCGCGAGCACCACGTGCCACCACTGCGTGAGCTGCGGAATGCCGTTCAGGCCGAGCGCACCGCCGGTGATCGATTCGGCGTTGAGCAGCGCGATGCGCACCACTTCGCCGAACGCCAGCGTCGCCATCGCCAGGTACACCCCCGACAGGCGCAGCGTCGGCTTGCCGATCAGGAACGCCATCGCCGCCGGCACCGCCATGCCGGCGGCAAGCACGAGCGGGAACGGCCAGCCGAAGTTCATCGTCAGCAGCGCCGCCGCGTAGGCGCCGAGCCCCATGAAGGCGGCGTTCGCGATCGACAGCATGCCGCAGGCGAGCGTCAGCCAGATCGACAGCGCGAGCAGCGAATTGGTGCCCAGCGACAGCACCAGGTTGCTGTAGATCGCCCAGAAGTTGCTGAACCAGGCCACGGCCTCAAGCCTTGCGTTCGAACACCGTGCCGAACAACCCCTTGGGCCGCACCAGCAGGATCAGGAACAACAGGCCGAAGGCCACCGCGTCGCGCATGCTCGAGCCGATGTAGGCCACCGACAGCACCTCGGCCAGGCCGAGGAACAGCCCGCCGATCAGCGCACCGCGCACGTCGCCCATGCCGCCGAGGATGATCACCGCGATGCCCTTTTCCAGCATCGACTTGCCCATCAGCGGATACAGCGCGTTCGAGTACAGGCCGATCAGCACGCCGGCGACGCCGCCCAGCCCGGCGGCGACGAACGATGTCAGCCGGAACAGCCCCTCGACATCGATGCCCAGCAGGTAGGCCGCGCGCGGCGATTCGGCGATCGCACGCAGCGCGCGGCCGAGCTGGGTGCGCTTCAGCGCGAGCAGCAGCACCGCCATCAGCACGAGCGACAGCGCGATGATGCCCAGCGCGAGCGCCGTGATGTCGACGCCGCCGATGCTCAGCGTGCGCTCGGACACCACACCGGCCGGGAAGCGGATGTTCTCGGCGCCGAAGATGCCCTGCACGCCGTTGGTCAGGATGATGCCCACGCCGATCGTCGCGATCATCGGGATCAGGTGCGGCGCGCCGCGGGCGCGCAGCGGCCGCAGCACCAGCCAGTCGATCAGCAGTCCGGCGCCGCCGCTGAGCGCGAACGCGAAGGCGAGCGCGGCCCACAGAGGCAGCGCGAAGTGCGATACCGCCTGTTCGGCCGCGTAGGCGCCCACCATGAACACCGCGCCGTGCGACAGGTTGATGACGCCGAGCACGCCAAAGATCAGCGTGAAGCCGAGCGCGAACAGTGCGTACACGCAGCCCAGCGACAGCGCATTCACGAGCTGTTGTTCGAGCATGGCCTCCCTCCCGAGCGGCTGTCACGACCCGCGCGGCGCCGGCCGCCGGCACCGCGCTCGGGTGCGGGCTACTTCTCGATGACGAACTTGCCGCCCCGGGTGACGCTGACGATCGCCGTCTGCTGCGCGTCGTAGCCGGCCGGCTTGCCCGCCTTGTCGGTCGCGCGGTGGAACTGGAACGCACCGGTCGCACCGGTCCACTTCACGTTGGGCAGCGCGTCGCGCAGCGCGCTGCGGTCGGCGGCGAGATGGCCGGTGAGCTTGATCTTGTCCAGCGCCTGCACCAGGATGTGCATCGCGTCGTACGACTGCGCCGCGAACTGGTCGGGTGCGGTCTTGAACTTGGCCTGAAAGGCCTTGATGAACGCGACGTTCTGCGGGCTGTCGTTGCTCGCAGACCAGGGGCTGCCGACGTACAGGTCGTCCGATGCGCCCTTGGCAAGGTCGAAGACCTTGACCGAGTTCATGCCGTTGCCGCCGATGAATGGCACCGTGATGCCGAGCTGGCGCGCCTGCACCATGATCGGGGCGCCTTCGGCCATCAGCGCCGACAGCACGATCGCATCGGGCCGGGTGGCCTTGATCTTGGTGAGCTGGGCCTTGAAGTCGACGTCGCCCTTGGCGAAGGTCTCGGTGGTCGTGACCGGTATGTGCGCGTCCTCGAGGGCCTTCTTGAAGTTGTCGTAGCCGCTCTTGGTGAACACGTCGTCGTTGCCGTACATCACCGCGACCTTCTTGATGCCGGCCTTATTCACCGCCACGCGCAGGGTCTCGGGCAGCACGTCGGCTTCGGTGACCGAGTTGCGGAACACGTAGTCGCCGATCGACGTGATGCCGTCGGCGGTGTTCGAGGTGCCGAAGACAACCGTCTTCGCCGCCTGCGCGATCGGATCGGCAGCCTGCGCCGAGTTCGAAAGCGTCGGCCCGAAGATCATCAGCACCTGGTCCTGGAAGATCAGCTTCTTGAAGACGTTGATCGCGTCTTCCTTCTTGCCCTGTTCGTCCTCGACGATCAGTTGCAGCTTGTCGCCGTGCACGCCGCCGGCGGCGTTGATCTCGCCGGCCGCGAGCTGGAACCCGTTGCGGATCGAGATGCCGTATTGCGCGGCGCCGCCCGACAGCGCCTCGGCGACGCCGAGCTTGATGTCGGCCGCGCAGGCGCCGACCGGGATGCTGGCCACGAGCGCGATGGCGAGTAGCGAAGGCGCGAGCTTTCGAGCGGTCATTTCGAGTTTCTCCGTGCGTCGCGTTGAAGGGCCGGGCTGAATCCTTCGGTTCGAGTTGAAGCGGGCGCATCCGGGCGCCGCTCCGAAGATCACTCCCGGGAGATCACCCGCATTTGGGAGCTGCGCCGCGCCGATGGTTCCCCTGCGCCGCTACAAATAGCAGCCGAACGACGCTTGCAGCGCCAACCGACCAGCCCGGCATCGGCCGCCGCCGTCGCCATGGCGCTGCCTGCGACGGCCCCCAAGGCGCCTACACCGACCCAGCGAGCTGGCGCGCGGGCCCGGCGTTCACCGTGCACCCCGGCAACCAGCTCGCGTCAGCCCCGGTGGGCGCGCAACGCCGTGCCGCGTGCGCCGAGCGGGATCGACCAACCTGCCTCGCTGCCGAACGAGTCGCGACGCCTTGCCGAAACGGGATACCGCGCTGCGGCCGCGGTTTGCAGAATCCCCAGGGTCGGCAGATCCGGGCTAGACGGAGATTCAGTGGACCGCGTTCGTCATGGTGCCGCCGCAGCGCAGGCGGTCGCGGCATCGCCGGTGCGATGTCCGAAGAGGCCGCGATGAGCGCGCGCACCGGCTTCTTCCACGACGAGCGCTGCCTGTGGCACAGCGCGGCCGGCGGCATGGCGCTGATCGCCCGCGCCGGCGGCTGGGTCCAGCCGGCCGACAGCGCGGTGCAATCGCCGCAGGCGCCACGCCGCATGATTTCGCTGATGCAGGTGTCGGGGCTGGCCGGCAAGGTGGAGTTCCGCAGTGCGGCGATGGCCGACGAGAACGATCTGCTGCGCGTTCACCCGCGCTCGTATCTCGATCGCTTCAAGCGCTTGTCCGATGCCGACGGCGGCGAGCTGGGCGACTTCGCGCCGTGCGGCCCCGGGGGCTACGAGACGGCCCGGCTTTCGGCCGGCCAGGTGCTGCACGCGGTCGACCAGGTCGTGGCCGGGCGCTACCGCAATGCGTATGCGATGTCGCGCCCGCCGGGTCAGCATTGTCTGGCCGACATGCCGATGGGCTTCTGCCTGCTGGCCAATGCCGCGATCGCGATCGAGGCGGCGCGCAGCGCGCACGGCGTGCGGCGCATCGCGCTGCTCGACTGGGGCGCGCACCACGGCAACGGCGCGCAGACCCTGTTCTACGAGCGCGACGACGTGCTCACCGTGTCGCTGCATCAGGAGGGTTGCTTTCCGCCCGGATGCGGCGGCGCGGGGGAGCGCGGCGCCGGCCGTGGCGTTGGGTTCAACATCAACGTGCCGCTGCTGCCCGGCGGCGGGCACGACGCGTACCGGTACGCGATGCAGCGCATCGTGGCGCCGGCGATCGATCGCTTCAGGCCCGAGCTGTTGATCGTGGCCAGTGCCTTCGACGCCAACGGGCTCGACCCGCTGTCGCGCATGCTGCTGCACAGCGGCTCGTACCGCATGCTCACCGAAGCGGCGCTGATGCTGGCCGATCGCCACTGCCGCGGCCGGCTCGTCGTCGTTCACGAAGGCGGCGACGCCGAAGCCGTGGTGCCGTTCTGCGGCCATGCGGTCGTCGAGGCCCTGGCCGGCGAGAACCTGGGCGTCGACGACCCGTTCATCGAACTGTTCGATGCCTGGCAGCCCAACGCGCAGTTCGCGGCCTTCCAGCGCGGCCTGATCGACGAGATGGCCAGGACCCTCGGGCTGCTGTAGGGGCCGTCGCGGCGAGGCTGCGACGCCGCGCATCGATCAGGGGCGCAGCCGCTCCAGCCGCTCGCTGAGCACGTGCACCAGGCGCGCGGTCGAGCGCACGCCGAGCTTGTCGCGAATGCTGCGCAACTGGTGATCCACGGTCGACAGCGACCTCTCGATCCGGCGCGCCACTTCCTTGTAGCTCAGGCCCATGGCGACGAGCTGCGCCACCTTGAACTCGGCCGGCGTGAGCGCGGCGAGTTCGCGCGCTCGCGCGAGCGCCGCTTCGTCGCCGGCCTCGCCCAGGGCTCCTGCCCCGTGCGGCGCGCCCGCTGCGTGGCCGAGCAGTTCGTCGGGCGTGCGTTCGAGGGCGAGCCGCGCCGATGCGGCCAGCAGCGGGCCGAGCGCGCCCTGCGTCAGCAGGGCCGCTTGATTGCACAGTTCGGCGTCCCAGCGCGGCGACTCGCGATGCCAGTCGGCGCAGATGATGCCCACCGGGTGCACGCCGTCGCGCACGGGCAGCGCGAGCTTGGCCGCCGTGCCCACCTCGTGCAAGGCGCTGCGCATGCGCGGGGTGAAGCTGCGCTCCTGCGAGACGTCGCCGATCGCAGCCACCGCGTGGCCTCGCCAGACCGCCTGCATGCCGGGATCGAAGGCGTCGAACTCGAGCCCCAGCACCGACGGCAGCGGGTTCGAGCCGCGCCGCGTTTCGGCGATCGCCACGTAGTGGTGGGCGCGGCCCTCGATGCCCACGAAGCCGCCGAATCCGCCGTCGACGCGGTCGGCGTCGAGCGTCTCGCGCAGCCATTCGGTGGTGATCCGCCAACAGGCGTGCGGATCGTCGAGGTACAGCAGCAACTGCGCCGCCAGTTCGCGCCCCGGTCGCCAACGGATCGCGGTGCTGCCCTCGAACAGCCGCCTGCGCAGCCGGCGCTGCACGTGAAGGAGTTCGTTGTCTTCCAAGGGGTGCGCCGTGGAGGCGGAGGATCGCGCGCTCAGACGAGAATATCCTGCAGCAACTCCGCGCGCTGAGCGCGACCGCGTGCGTAAGCATAGCCGACCACGAACACCGCGAACGGCAACAGCACCAGCGCCCAGCCCAGCGGGCTCAGGCCCCACGCGGTCGTCGTCGGGTCGACCCCCTGGGCGACGGCACCCGACAGCAGGCCGAAGCGCGACATCAGCAGGTACTCGCCCAGCACCAGGCCGATCGCCGCGAGGACCGGTGCCACCTTGGCGACGAACGCGCCTTCGCCGCCGGGGTTGGCGCGGAAGAACACCACCACCGCCACGCAGACCAGGATCTCGATCAACACGATCGAGACGACAGCCAGCCCGCTGAACCAGAAGAACATGTTCAACACGGGGTCGAGTCCGGCGACGACGAAGACCGCGATCACCAGCCCGGTGATGGCCGAGGTCGCGAACGCCGCGTTGCCCGGCGCACCCAGCCGGTTGACGCGGCCGAGCGCGGCCGGCAGCGCGCGGGCGCGACCGAGCGCGAACAGGTAGCGGCTGGCCGAGTTCTGGAACGCCAGCAAGCCGGCGAACAGGCTCGACAGCACGAGCACGCCCATCGCGGCGGCCATCCACGGGCCCACGTACTGGCGCGCCACCGCGAACAGCACCGCGGCAGGGTCGGTGAGCGGCACCTTGTCGACGGTGGACAGCGCGACCACCTGTTCGACGACCTTCGACGAGCCGAGCCCGGTGACGACGGCGAACGACGTCAGCGCGAACAGCACGGTGATGACGACGACAGCCAGGTACGTGGCGCGCGGCACCGCGGTCTTCGGATTCTTCGCCTCTTCGCCGTAGATGGCCGACGCCTCGAAGCCGATGAACGACGCGAAGGCGAACGCCAGGGCGATGCCGGCCGATCCGGTGAGCCCGCCGGCCAGGATCGCCGAAGGGGCGAACGAGGCGGCGAAGTTCAACCCCTCGGGGCCGCCGCGGACGAGGATGGTGACCGCGGTGATCAGCAGGCACCCCAGCTCCATCACCAGCAGCACGCCCAGCAGCTTGGCGCCGACGTCGACCTGGCACAGCGTGAGCGCCGTCACCACCACCCAGGCGATGGCGCACCAGCCCCACCACGGCAGCCCGCCGATCTGCACCGACATCAGCCCGCCGAAGAAGCCGTAGATCGAGAGCTGGATGGTCAGGTACGCGACGATCGAGACGAACGCCGACGCCAGCCCCGCCTGCGGCCCGAGCCCGCGCCCCACGTAGGTGAAGAAGGCGCCGGCGTTGGTGACGCGGTGGCTCATCGCGGCATAGCCGACGCTGAACAGCAGCAGCGTCAGACCGACCACGAGGTAGGCGCCGGGCGCCGCGGCGCCGTTGCCCAGCGCGATCGCCGGCGGCAGTGCGCCGGTCATGCCGACCAGCGGCGCGGCGGCCGCGACGACGAAGAAGACGATCGACCAGACGCCGAGCTTCTCGGGGTGCAGGGTCTCGCGTGCGGCTGGAAACGGGGACGTCATTCGGTTCTCCTGTTCGATGCACCCGGCGCGCAAGCGCAGGTTCAGGTTGGGGCCGAGCGCCCAGTCTGAGGCGTCGGCGCGCGCGTCCTTATCCGAAACGTGAACGCTTCGCCTGGGGGAAACCCGCGCCGGCAATGCGCGGCGGTGCCGGCGCGGGTTTTCCCGCTGCGAATGTTCGCGATGGATCAAGGCGCGCGCTGCCCGGAAACTGCAAATTGGGGTTGACGCATCCGCGCAGGAGGATCGACATGAAGACCTACGACAACATCGTCAACGGCAGCGCCGTCGGTTCGGCGCGCACGTTCGAATCGAAGAACCCCGCCACCGGCGAGGTGCTCGGCCTGGTGCCGCACAGCAGCGCCGAACAGGTGGCGCAGGCGGTGGCGGCGGCCAAGAAGGCGCAGCCCGCGTGGGCCGCGCGGCCCGACGCCGAGCGCAAGGCGCTGATGATGAAAGTGGCCGAGGCCATCAAGGCCAACGCCGACTACCTGGCGGGCTGGGTCACGCGCGAGCAGGGCAAGCCGCTGGGCGGCGTGGGGCCCGACCAGGTGCCCGGTGCGCGCTTCGAGGTGTGGGGCTGCGAGGTCTGGACCCAGGTGCCCGCGAGCCTCGACCTGCCGGTGGACGTGGCCTTCGAGGACGCGACGCTGCGCGCCGAGGTGCACCGCAAGCCGTTCGGCGTGATCGCGGCCATCGCGCCGTGGAACTGGCCGCTGCTGATCGCGATCTGGCAGGTGATTCCGTCGATCCGCGCCGGCAACACCGTGGTGATCAAGCCTTCGGAGTACACCAGCATCGGCACGCTCGAGATGATGCGGCTGATCGCCGAGCTGCTGCCGCCGGGCGTCGTCAACACGGTCAGCGGCCCCGGCGACGTCGGCGCGCTGCTGGTCGACAACCCGGCCGTCGACAAGGTCATGTTCACCGGGTCGGCCGCTACCGGCGCGCGCATCACCGCCGCGGCGGCCAAGCACCTGACGCCGACCACGATGGAGCTCGGCGGCAACGACGCCGCGATCATGCTGCCCGACGCCGACCCCAAGGCGATGGCGATGGGGCTGTTCTGGGGCGCCTTCATCAACATGGGGCAGACCTGCGCCTGCGCCAAGCGCCTGTACGTGCCCGAGAACCTGCACGATGCGGTGGTGGCCGAACTCAAGGCGCTGGCCGAAGCGATGCCGATGGGCAACGGCATGGACGCCGGCGTCGCGATGGGGCCGATCCAGAACCGCATGCAGTTCGACAAGGTGGTCGCGCTGGTCGACAAGGCACGCGCCGGGGGTGCCACCATCGTCTGCGGCGGCAAGCCCAAGGACGGGCCGGGCAACTTCTACCCGCTGACGCTGGTGACCGACATCGCCGACGGCGCGCCGCTGGTCGACGAGGAGCAGTTCGGCCCGGTGCTGCCGATCATCAAGTACAAGGACGTCGAATCGGCCATCGCCAGCGCCAACCGGCTCGACGTGGGCCTGGGCGCTTCGGTGTGGTCGAGCGATGTCGACAAGGCCAAGGCGGTGGCCTCGCGCATCCAGGCCGGCACGGTGTGGATCAACCAGCACGGAATGATCCACCCGATGGTGCCGTTCGGCGGCGTCAAGGGCTCGGGCTGGGGCGTGGAGTTCGGCCTCGAAGGCCTCAAGGCGGTGACGCAGCCGCAGGTGATCAGCATCAAGAAGGCGTGACCGTTTCGCCGATGGTGCTCGAGCCGTCGTCTTCGGCCGCCGGTCGGGAGCGTACGCGATGAGTCTCGCCCCGGACACGCACACCGACGCGCGGACGCCGCCGGTGTGCGACCCGTTCACCGTGCGCTGCACGACCTCGCACAGCATCGAAGAGCACGTGCACCAGTTGCAGGGCTGGGATCTGCGCTACGACCAGATCGACAGCGGTCGCTTCGAGGGCCGCTTCACCGACATCCGGCTGCCCGGCATGCAGCTCTTCGCGGAGACCACCGCGCGGCGCGTCCGCCAGCGCGGCACCTTGCTGCCCGATTCGTGCGGCATCGGCGCCATGCTGCAAGGCCGCGGCGCGCTGTCGATCAACGGCGTGCAAACGGGCACCGGCACGCTCCTGATGTGCAACGCGACCGAACTCGACATCTGCACGCCGCCCGATTGCACGGTGGCCGGGGTGGTGGTCGACGCTCACGAGTTGCAGGAGGCCGTCGAATCGATGTCCGACCTGGGGCTGCGGCCCGAGCCCGATACGCTGCTGGCGATGACATCGCCCGAAGCCGCGCTGGCGCCGTGGCGCGGCATGCTGCTGTCGGCGATCGAAGCTGCGATGCAGCGCCCGCAGTGCCTGCACGAGCCCGCGGCGCGGCAGCGGCTGCGCGACGACCTGCTGCTGACGCTCGTCGATGCGATGGCCGGCGCCTACCGCCACGACGGCTTGCAGCGCATCGACAGCCGCAAGCGCTTCGTCGATCGCGCCTGCGAGCTGGTGCTGGCGCGACCCGACGAACCGCCGAGCCTCTACGAGGTCTGCCGGCGCGTCGGCGCCAGCCCGCGCAAGCTCGGCTACTGCTTCCAGGACACGTTGGGCGTGAGCCCCGGCCGCTACCTGAAGGCGATCCGGCTCAATGCGGCGCGGCGCGACCTCAGCCGCGACGAGGGCCCCAACCTGAGCGTCTACGAGGTCGCCGCGCGCTGGGGCTTCTGGCACTTCGGCCACTTCTCGGCCGACTACAAGAAGCTGTTCGCCGAACTGCCGTCGGAGACGCTGCGCCGCGCGCGGGCGCGGCAGGCGCACTGAAGCGTCCGCGGCAGCGCCGCTGCGCCAGAGGCTTCGACTGCCTACCGCCGAACCGGCGCTGCCGATTGCTGCAGCCGGTGCATCAGTTCGGCGCGCACCGCCATCACGTTCACCGGTCGCGTGCCGCGCAGGCGCGCGATCTCGGCGGTCGTGTACGGTGCGGTGCCCGCCGGCAGGGTGTCGGCGGTCACGGCGGGGAGCAGCCAGTTCATCAGGTTGGCGGTGTCGCTGTCCGACAGCGGCGAGTTCATCACGCCGGGCACCTGCACGATGAACTCGCGCCCGCCGGGCACGGTGAGGAACAGGCCGAGCGGCCCGCGCATCGACGGGATGCCCTTGGCCGGTTCGCCGCTGCCGTCGGCGAGATGGCAGCCCGCGCAGTGCTGCAGGTATTGCAGCCGCGCGCGCGTCGGGTCGCCCGCGGCGGCGGCGGCGATCGAGATGGCGCCGAGCGCGGCGACGAGCCAGCGCGCATGAAGCAATGTCGGTTTCATTTCAGCAATCCCTCGCGCAACGCGCGCAGATCCTTGTGCGAAGACTTGGCGGCGCGAGCAGCGACGAAATCCTCGGCGGCAAAGGCCGGCGCGCTGCTGCCATTGAGGTCGCGCGCCACGTAGTTGGCGACGGCCGCCAGGTCGGCGTCGGACAGCGTGGCCTGCGGCGGCATCGCCAGGTTGAAGGTCTGCCCCTGCGAGACGATGCGGCCCGACAACCCGTGCACGAGCACCTGCGCGACGTAGCTGCGGCCCTGCGCGGCGGCCAGCAGCGGCGCCAGCGTGCCGGCCAGCGCCGGCGCGAGACCGAGCATGCCCTTGCCGCCGCTCTGATGGCAGACCGCGCAGGTGCTGTCGAACACGGCCTTTCCAGCGGGCGCCGCGCTTGCCACCGCGGCCGGCCACGCGGCGAGCGCGCCGGCCAGCGTTGCCACGATCCGACTGGCCATCGCCATCACTGCTTCTCGGCGACCCCCACGATGACCGACAGCGTGCAGTGGTAGATCGTGCTGTCGGTGCGCGCCATGCACCAGTTGGCGTCGTTGTGAACGCCCATGCGATAGCCGGGGCGGTCGCCGTAGTTGGTGTTGCAGAAGCAGCGCCCGCAACTGGTCTTGCCGCAGCAGTCGTTGTAGCTGACGAGGTAGTCGCGGCCGTCGGCCGGGTTGTGGCAGGTGCCAATCCAGGTCACCTTCGAGGCGACGGTGCCGGGCGGGCAACTGGTGGTGGTGCCGCCGCAGCACGAGCACAGGAATCCGTCGACCGAGCAGTAGCGCCAGTAGTCGCAGTCGGTGTCGCCGGGCTTCTTCTTGCCGGCTGCGCCTGCGCCATGCCCCTGCGCCAGGGCCTGCGAGGTGCGGTCGAAAGGCAGCACCGGCAGCGTGAAGGCGCCGGCCACCATCACCTTGCCCACCTTGGCCAGCGCGCTGCGCCGCGAGGTGGTGCTGGCCAGCGCGCGCACCCGGCGCTCGGTCAGCGCGTCGAGGAAGTCGAACAGTCGCTTCATGCTTGCTCCTTGGCCAGGCGCGGCGCGTCGAGGTAGTCCTGCACCGACGCGACGCCGAGCTCCTGCGCCTCGAACAGGCTGTCGAGCTGTTCGCGCGAGTTGACGAGGCCCTTGGCGCGGATCCGCCCCGAGGCGTCGATCAGCACCGCGTACGGCAGCTTGCTGACGTGGTAGCGCATGCCGAGTTCGGCCGACAGCACGTAGGCGAAGGCGCCGAGTTCGGCGCGGCGGCGGAAGGCCTCGTGTTCGCTTGCGTTGCCGTCGGAGGCGAGCACGATGTCGAGCCGCTCGCCTTCGGCCTTCTTGACCGACTTCAGGATCGGCAGCAGCTTCTTGCACACCGGGCAGGTGGGCGAGAGAAAGAACACCAGCGTGCTGCGCGGGCCCGGCGCACCCAGCGCGAGGGTGCCGCCCGAAAGCGTGCGCAGCTCGAACACCGGCGCGGCTTCGCCGACCTTGGGGCCGCTGTCCATCATCAGCGCACCCATCGGCGCGATGCGTTCGTACAGGATGCCGATCTGTCGCGACAGCGCGATCACCACCACCAGCAGCGCGATCACCGCCAGCCACAGCAGCAGGTTCGATGCGATCAGGGCTTCGTTCATGGGTAGTTCCTCAGATCGAGCAACTGGGTCTGGCGACCCAGCATCGAGTTGGCAAGAAAGTACAGGCCGAGCAGGAAGAGCGTGGCGAACCCCGCCGCGACGAAGTCGAGCCAGACCGTGGCGCGGCCGTGCAGCGGCGCGGCCGCGGCCACCACCAGCAGCATCAGAGCGACGTTGCGCAGCACGACGCCCGTGCCGAGCGGGGTGTGCGCGCCGCCGCAGCCGCAATCGATGCGATCGCGGCCGCGCGCCAGGTTGATCGCGATCGCCGCGGTGAACACCGCCAGCAGCGCCAGCGCGAGCAGCGCGCCGGCCTGGCGGGTGGCCAGCGGCAGCAGCAACACGCCGGCGGCGATCTCGAGCAGCGGCAGCGTGCGCGCGAAGGCACCCACCGCGGCGCTGGGCAGCAGGCGGTAGTTGTCGAGCGCATCGCGCCACGTCTCGGGCTCGCGCAGCTTCTCGGCCGCGCCGATCAACAGCACCGCGCCGACGACGGCCGCCGCCGAGTGCGCGAACACCGGATCGATCGCGGGCAGCAGCGCGCCGACGCCGTTCATCACCGCATCCCCATGTACACCGGCGTCTCGCCGACCGGTGCCGAGCGCGCCGCGGCCTTGGCCGGCGAGCGCTTGCCGGCGATGTCGAACGCCACGATGCGATTGTCGGCGCCGCTCAGAACGAACAGACGCGGCGAATCGGTGCGCGCGATGTCCATCGAGATCCCCATCTCGCCCGGGATGCGTCCGACGCGCTTGCGGTTCTTCAGGTCGACGACCCAGATCTCCTTGGCCGGCGTCTTGTGGCTGCCCTCGGTGCCGTTGGGGTGCATGCCGACGTACAGCCGGCCGCTGCGCGGTTCGATCGCGAAGAGCTGGTAGCCGCCGGGGCGCCAGCCCTGCTTGCGCGCCGCGGCGTCGAGCATCGACCACGGCTTGGCGGCCGTGGGCTTCGCGCCGCTGAGCTGCAGCGTGTAGACCGAACCGAGGTAGGAGACGAAGGTCAGTTCGTCGCCGACCAGTTCGTAG
The DNA here is from genome assembly GCA_022072045.1 of Burkholderiaceae bacterium. Classification (GTDB taxonomy): domain Bacteria; phylum Pseudomonadota; class Gammaproteobacteria; order Burkholderiales; family Burkholderiaceae_C; genus JAEUPI01. The sequence continues at coordinate 15,290 of JAJVIL010000111.1, forward strand.
TGCATGAAGACCGGGTCCTTGTCGGGGTCGAAGAACGGCTCGCTCATCTGGCTGGCGGCCACCGCGCCCTGATCGTCGAGGTCGTAGGTGGCGAACTTGCCGTCGCCGCACACCGTCGAGAAGCGCCGCGGCTGGCTCGGCCAGGCGATGACGCCGTAGCAGCCGGGCGTGGGGATCTCGGTGGTGACCTTCTTGGCCGGCAGGTCGACCACCGTGACCGAGGTCGCCGGCGTCGCGTTCTGCACCAGCAGGAAGCGATCGTCGGCGCTGGTCGTGAGCAGCGCGCGCATCGGCAGGCTCTGCACCACCTTGGGCGGCACCTCGATCTCGTACAGATAGCTCAGGTCGTCGGTGCGGTGCGCCTCGACCACATCGGCGCGCGTGCCGCGCACCAGCCGGCTGTAGTAGGTGGTGGCGACGTAGTAGGTCTTGCCGTCGCGCGACAGCGCGGTCGAGGCCGCGTACCCGGTGCCCATCATGCCGAGGAAGCGCAGGTTCTTGCCGTCGATCACGTAGGTGCGGCCGTCGACCAGGTGCGGCATCACCGGATCGCTGAGGTAGATGCGGTAGGGGTCGACCGGCGGCATCTTCTGCACCGTCGGCTCGTCGACCGGCAACGGCGCGGGTGCCGCGGCCACGATGGGCTGGCTCAGCGTGGCCAGCAGGCACCACAGGGCCCAGCGGCCTCGATCCAGAAGGAGACACCGTGACGCATCCCAAGACACAACCGTTCGCCCGCAGCGCGCTGTGGCTGGCGCTGGCACTGGCCGTCCACGTCGCGGGGCATGCCGCCGACGCTTCCAGGCTGGGCACCGATCTCACCCCGGCCGGTGCCGAGAAGGCGGGCAACAAGGCCGGCACCATCCCGGCCTGGCCGGGCAACGAGGTCGTGCAAAGCGGCTGGTCGTTCGGCAAGCTGCGCGCCGATCACTTCAAGTACAAGGACGACAAGCCGCTCGTCACGATCGACGCATCCAACGCCGACAAGTACGCCGACAACCTGTCGCCCGGCCAGCTCGCGATGCTCAAGCAGGTCAAGGGCTACAGCATGGTCGTCTACCCGTCGCGGCGCACCTGCGGCCTGCCCGACTTCGTGGCCGAGAACACCAAGAAGAACGTCGGCACCGCCAAGCTCGCCGCCGACGGCTGGGGCCTGGCCGAGGCCGTGGTCCCGGGGCTACCGTTCCCGATGCCGGCCAACGGCACCGAAGCGATGTGGAACTCCAAGATGCGCTACCGCGGCGTGGGCATCGACTACAAGAATGTCGTGACGTCGGTGTCGCCGCGCAAGGGCAGCACCGAATGGATCCGCGCGGGCCAGGAGTTCACCGCGTTCATGCCGTGGGGCGTCAAGGGCTCGACGCTGCTGTCGAAGCTGCCGCCGGTGGAGTACCACGCCTACTTCGCCTACAACTCGCCCACCGCGCTGGCGGGGCAGGCGCTGGCGATCACCTACTTCCTCGACCAGCCCGGCAGCGAGACCTTCTATTACTTCCCGGGTCAGCGCCGCGTGCGGCGCATGCCGACCTACTCGTACGACTCGCCGCAGATCGGGATGGAGAACCAGTACACGCTCGACGAGCCGTTCGTCTTCAACGGCACGCTCGATCGCTTCGACTGGAAGATCGCCGGCAAGAAGGAGCTGTACGTGCCGTACAACTCGTTCGGCGCCTACGACTTCAAGACCAAGTTCGAGAACATCGCCAAGCCCGACTTCATCGATCCCGGTCACCGGCGCTACGAACTGCACCGCGTCTGGGTGATCGAGGCGACCGTCAAGCAGGGCATGCGGCACACCGCGCCCAAGCGCACGTTCTTCCTCGACGAGGACAGCTGGAACCTCGTGATGGCCGACGACTACGACGCGCAGGGCAAGTTGTTCAAGATGCGCGAGGGCTTCCTGATCCCCGTCTACGAGACCGGAACCTGCGACGTCTCGGCCTTCGTCCAGTACAACATGACCGAAGGCCGCTACGTCTTCGACATGCATGCCGCCGGCACCGGCAGCGACGTGCAGTGGGTGACCGAGCCGAGCGGGCCGCGCTACAAGGCCTCGTTCTACACGTCGGACAACCTGCGCTCGATCAGCACCCGCTGATGCGTCGGCTCCCGGGTCGCACACAACACAACGGAGGGGACACGCCCATGCATCCATCCCGATTCGCGCTCGCGACGCTGGCCCTCGCCTGCGGTACCGCGCAGGCCTTCACCTTCGAGCTTGGCGATATCCGCGGCAACTTCGACTCCACGGTGGCGGTGGGCATGGGCCTGCGCGCGTCGAGTCCGAAGTGCGACCTGATCACCGCCGGCGCAAGCGGCCCCAACGCGCCCGCCGGCTGCCTGGCACCGACCTCGCTGCTCGGCGACCAGGGCGACCTCAACTACGGCAAGCACGACCTGTTCACCGGCTACCTCAAGGGCACCCACGAGTTGCTGCTGAGGGCGCCCAGCGATCTCGACTTCCTGTTCCGCTTCAACTGGGTCGCCGACTCCGCGGCGACGCGCACCACCGGCATCACCAGCGCCACCACGCCGCCGCCGCCGGCGGTCACCGACGGCCTGGCCGACGATGCGCGCGATGCGCTGCGGTTCAAGGCGCGTCTGCTCGACCTGTGGGTCAGCAAGCGCTTCCAGATCGGCGATCAGCAGGCGCGGGTGCGTCTGGGGTACCAGGTCATCAACTGGGGCGAGAGCCTGTTCCTGCCGGGCGGCATCAACGCCACCAATGCGCTGGACATCATGCGGCTGTCGCAACCGGGCACGCAGCTCAAGGAGGTCTACCTGCCCGCGCCGATCCTCAGCGTCAGCTCGGGGCTGGGCCGCGGGTTCAACGCCGAGGCCTACGTGCAGTTCGGCTGGAACGGAAGCTACTTCCCGCCCACCGGCAGCTACTGGTCGGTCGTCAACGGCCTCGGCAAGGGTCACTCGGCCTACGGCCTGGCCGAGGTGAAGCCCGGCAACGGCAATCAGTGGGGCGTCGCGCTGCGCTACCAGCCCGAGGGCACGCAGCTCAACCTGGGCGCCTATGCCATGGCCTACCAGGACAAGACGCCCAACTTCAGCCTCAACATCGACAACACCGGCGTGATGGGCTGGGCGTACGCGAAGAACCGGCGCATGTACGGCCTGAGCGCCAATTTCCCGATCGGCGACCTGGCCTTCGGTACCGAGGTGTCGTACCGGCCCAGGGATGCGGTGGCGCTGAACGCCGCCACCAGTGGCTGCGCATCGCAGAACGGCAACTGCTGGGTCGACTCGGCGCGCTGGCAATGGACGGTGACCGGTCTGCTCAGCCTGACTCCGAGCACGGGTGGCGGCATCCTCAAGCTGCTCGGCGCCGACACCGCCACCTTGCTCGCCGAAGCGGTGATGATCCGCTACCCCAATCTGCAGCAGAGCTACGGCGGCGACCTCATCACCGCCGGCGGTTGGGGCTGGGGCCAGTTGACGAACGCGGGCGCCGCTCCCGAGGCGCTGGGCAGCAAGACGTCCTCGGGCATCAACTTCGACTTCAGTTGGGTCTACGACGGCACGGTGATCCCGGGCTGGCAGGTCGTTCCGGAGGTCTACTACTTCCGCGCGCTGTCGGGCCACACGCCCAACCTGTCGGGCCTGTTCATGTCGGGTGCGAGTTCGGCCAACTTCATCGTCAGCTTCATCAGGAACCCGGCCACCTGGCAGTTCGCCGTGAACTACGCGAAATTCTGGGGTGGCTCCTCGCCCTTGGACCAACCCTACCGCGATCGCGATTTCTTCGGTGTGGTGCTCTCGCGCAACTTCTGATCGCCGGGCCTCGGCCCGGCCCGCCCGCGAGGCGGCGCGCACCGCGGCAGCGCCCGCGGTGCCCGAGAGCCGAACTTGAACGCCGGGCCCATCGCGCCCGCACCGGGCGGGGCCTCGCCGGGCGACACCCCCTCGATGCTGGTGCGTGCGCTGCAGCGCCTCGAGGCCGCGCTGTTCAGGCGTCGCGCCATCGTGCTGTGGGCGCTGGCGGCGCTGACCCTGGTGATGGGCTTCTTCGCCGCCCGCCTGCGCATGGACGCCGGCTTCGAGAAGCAGCTTCCGATCGGCCACGAGTACATCGAGACCTTCAGGCAATACCGCGACGACCTGCTGGGCGCCAACCGGCTGACGATCGTGGTGCGCGCGCGCGACGGCAAGCTGTGGACCCCGGCCAGCCTGAAGCGGCTGTACGAGGTGACGCAGGCGGTGATGTTCCTGCCCAACGTGTCGCGCGGCAGCGTGCAGTCGCTGTGGACCCCTAACGCGTTCGTCAACGAGATCACCGAGGAGGGCTTCCGGGCCGACCCGATCATCCCGGGCACGGTGACGGCCGACAAGCTCGACGCCGAGACCATCGCCGCCATCGCGCGCACCACCGCGCTCGGCGGCTACGTCGGCACGCTGGTGGCGCGCGACCAGACCAGCGCGATGATCACCGCCGAGCTCAACGAGTACGACCAGCGCGGCGTGCACATCGACTACGTGGCCTACAACCGCGTGCTCGAGCAGCGGATCCGCGACCAGTTCGAAGACCAGGACTTCGAGATCCAGATCATCGGCTTCGCCAAGCAGATCGGCGACATCGCCGACGGCGCCGCCGCGGTGCTCGAGTTCTGCCTCGTCGCGCTGCTGCTGACCGCGGCGGCGGTGTACTGGTACTGCCACTCGCTGCGCTTCACGCTGCTGGCGATCGGCTGCTCGCTGGTCTCGCTGGTGTGGCAGTTCGGCACGCTGCAGCTGCTGGGCTACGGGCTCGACCCGCTGGGCGTGCTGGTGCCGTTCCTGGTGTTCGCGATCGGTGTGTCGCACGGCGTGCAGCAGATCAACTTCATCGTGCGCGAGATCTCGCACGGCAAGACCACCGACGAGGCGGCGCGCGCCAGCTTCGCCGGGCTGCTGATCCCGGGCACGCTGGCGCTGGTGACCGCGTTCGTCTCGTTCGTGACGCTGGTGCTGATACCGATCCCGATGGTGCGCGAGCTCGCGGTCACCGCGGCGCTCGGCGTGGCCTACAAGATCGTGACCAACCTGGTGATGCTGCCGCTCGGGGCGTCGTACTTCGAGGTCGGCCGCGCCTACACCGACAAGGCCGAACGCAAGCGCATCCAGCGCGCGCGCTGGCTGCGCGTGCTGGCGCGCGTGGCCGAACCGCGCAACGCGGGCGTCGTGCTCGCGGCTTCGGCGGTGGTGTTCGCCGCCGCGGTGTGGCAGAGCCGCGATCGCGTGATCGGCACGCTGCAGGCCGGCGCGCCCGAGCTGCGAGCCGACGCGCGCTTCAATCGCGATTCGGTGTCGATCGCCGAGCACTACGACGTCGGGCTCGACTGGATCAGCGTGGTCTTCGAGGCACCGCCCGAGTCGTGCGAGAACGTGGCGATCGGCGCGTATCAAGACCGCTTCGTGTGGGCGATGCGTGCGGCGCCGGGCGTCGTCTCGGTGTCGTCGTTCTCGAGCCAGTTGCGCCAGTACAGCGAAGGCTACAACGAAGGCAACCCGAAGATGGCGGTGATCCCGATCGACCCGGCCAACTACGCGGGGCTCGCGGTCGAGATCGGCCGCGTGCCGGGCACGATGCGCAAGGACTGCAGCATGACGGCCGTGCATCTGTACCTCGCCGACCACAAGGCGACGACGATCCGCGGCGTGATCGCCGCCGCCAAGGCGTATCGCGACGCGCATCCGATGGCCGGCGTCAAGATCCGGCTCGCGGCAGGCAACGCCGGCGTGCTGGCCGCCGTCAACGACGAGGTCACGCGCAGCGAGCTGCCGATGATGCTCTACGTCTACGCGGCGATCGCGCTGCTGGTGTTGGCCGTCTATCGCGACCTGCGCGCGGTGCTGGCGTGCTGCCTGCCGCTGACGATCGGCACCTTCATCGGCTACTGGTTCATGAAGGAGTTCGAGATCGGCCTGACCGTGGCGACCCTGCCCGTGATGGTGCTGGCGGTGGGCATCGGCGTGGACTACGCGTTCTACATCTACAACCGGCTGCAGTTGCACCTGGCGCACGGGCAAGGCATCGTCAAGGCACTCGAGCAGTCGATTCACGAGGTCGGCACCGCGACCATCTTCACCGCCATCACGCTGGCGATCGGGGTGGCGACCTGGTCGTTCTCGGCGCTGAAGTTCCAGGCCGACATGGGCAAGCTGCTCGCCTTCATGTTCATGGTCAACATGGTGATGGCGATGACCGTGCTGCCGGCGTTCGCGGTCTGGCTCGAGCGCTGGTTCCCGCGCCGCACGCCGGTGCGCGCACCGGGGCTGCTCGGCAGCCACTGAGGGCGCGCGATGTGGTTGCCTGAGTGCCTCGTGATCGCTGCGCTGCTGATGGCCGCCGCGGGGCCGGCCGGCGCGGCCGGCGCGCGCACGCCGCTC
>JAJVIL010000096.1 GCA_022072045.1 Burkholderiaceae bacterium
ACGAGCTGAAGCGGCTCGGCGTGAAGACGCTGCTGATCAGCGGCGACAACCGCGGCGCCGCGCAGGCGGTCGGCGATGCACTGGGCATCGACGACGTGCGCGCCGAGGTGCTGCCGGCCGACAAGGCGCAGGTGGTGGCGGCGCTGCGCTCGCAAGCGCACTCGGGCACGGTGGCCATGGTGGGCGACGGCATCAACGACGCCCCCGCGCTGGCCGCGGCCGACGTCGGCATCGCGATGGGCGGCATCGACGACGCCGGCCGCGCACTCGGCACCGACGCCGCGATGCACGCCGCCGGCGTCACGCTGCTGCGCGGCGACACGCGGCTGGTGCCGCAGACGATCGAGCTGTCGCGCCGCACCACCGCGAAGATCCGGCAGAACCTGTTCTGGGCTTTCGCCTACAACGTGATCGGCATCCCGCTGGCGGCGTTCGGCCTGCTGAGCCCCGTGCTGGCCGGCGCCGCGATGGCGGCCTCGAGCGTCAGCGTGGTCAGCAACGCGCTGCTGCTCAAGCGCTGGCGGCCGAAGACGGCTTCGACACAGGAGACCCGATGAACATCGGACAAGCGGCCGCCGCCTCGTCGGTGTCGACCAAGATGATCCGCCACTACGAGTCGCTCGGCCTGCTGCCCAAGGTGCCGCGCACCGAAGCGGGCTACCGGCAGTACGACGACGCCACGGTGCACACGCTGCGCTTCATCCGGCGCGCGCGCGACCTCGGGTTCTCGCTGCCCGAGATCGCCACGCTGCTTGGCCTGTGGCGCAACCGCCGCCGCGCCAGCGCCGACGTCAAGCGCATCGCGCTGACCCACGTGTCCGACCTGCAGCGCCGCATCGACGAGATGCAGTCGATGCAGCGCACGCTGGCGCACCTGGCGCACTGCTGCGCCGGCGACGCGCGGCCCGATTGCCCGATCCTCGACGACCTGGCCGGCCTGACGCCACCATGAAGAAGGGCCGCGTTGGCGGCCCCGGGCCCGGGATGCCTCAGCGCGACGCGGAGCGGTGGAACTCCGACTCCGACGCGGTCTTCAGGTCGCCGGGCAGGCTCGACAGGTACTGCGCCACCTGCTTGAGCTCGGCATTGTTGAAGGTCGGCTTCATCTTGCCGTCGACCTCGGGTGCGATCATGCCGCGCATGATGGCGTTGCTGCGGCCGACGCGCGGGTTGTTGTCGGTCATGTAGGCCTTCAGCGACACCAGCAGGTAGTCAGCGTACTGGCCGGCCAGTTTGGGATAGGCCGCGTCGGTGGTGTTGTTGAAATTCTTGCCGTGGCACGCTTCGCACACCGCGAGCCGGGCCGCCAGCGCTGCCGGCGGCGCCGGTGGCGTCTCGGGCACCGGCGCGGCCTTCGCGTCGAAGGCCGCGAAGAAGGCCGCGACGTCGGCGATGTCCTGGTCGGACAGCGAACCCGCGATGCCCTGCATCGACGGGTGCTTGCGCTGGCCGCTGCGGTACTCGTCGAGCGCGGCCACCATGTACTTGGCGTTCTGGCCGCCGATCTTGGGCACCTTGTAGACCTGCGGGAAATCGGTCTGGTAGCGCGCGATGCCGTGGCAGCCGTAGCACATCGCGACCTTCCTGCTGCCGGCGCCGGCATCGCCCTTGACATCGGCGGCCTGCGAGGCCACCGGTGCGGCGATGAGGGCAAGGCAAAGCAGCAGCGTGTTCTTCATGGCAAACGGGTGTTGTTCGAAGGGTGGCACACGGGCACGCTGCCACGGCGGGCGATTATAGGGGCGCCCTTATACTGGGTTGGCACCCCTCGAAACCCGCGCCATGAAATTCACAGGCACCGACACCTACGTCGCCACACAAGACCTGATGCTCGCGGTCAACGCGGCGATCACGCTGAAGCGTCCGCTGCTGGTCAAGGGCGAGCCCGGCACCGGCAAGACGATGCTCGCCGAGGAGGTGGCGCGCGCGATCGGCATGCCGCTGCTGCAGTGGCACATCAAGAGCACCACCAAGGCGCAGCAGGGCCTGTACGAGTACGACGCGGTGAGCCGGCTGCGCGACAGCCAGCTCGGCGACGAGAAGGTCAAGGACATCCACCACTACATCGTGCGCGGCACGTTGTGGCAGGCCTTCGTCGCCGAGCAGCCGATGGCGCTGCTGATCGACGAGATCGACAAGGCCGACATCGAGTTCCCCAACGACCTGCTGCGCGAACTCGACCGCATGGAGTTCTACGTCTACGAGACGCGCGAGCTGGTCAAGGCACGGCACCGGCCGGTGGTGTTCATCACCTCCAACAACGAGAAGGAGCTGCCCGACGCCTTCCTGCGGCGCTGCTTCTTCCACTACATCAAGTTCCCTGACGCCGACACGATGAAGCGCATCGTCGACGTGCACTTCCCGGGCCTGAAGCAGGAGCTGCTCGGCGCCGCGCTGAAGACGTTCTACGACGTGCGCAACCTGCCGGGGCTGAAGAAGAAGCCCTCGACTTCCGAGCTGCTCGACTGGCTCAAGCTGCTGGTGGCCGAAGAGATCCCGCTCGAGGCGCTGCAGAGCAAGGACGAGAAGGTCTCGGTGCCGCCGCTGGTGGGCGCGCTGCTGAAGAACGAGCAGGACGTGACGCTGTTCGAGAAGCTGGTGTTCATGCAGCGGCACAACCGGTGAGATGAGTCGCGGCCCATCGGTAGCTCACCGCCTTTCTTGCGGAACCTCCCAAGGTCCTGCGCGGCGCGGCGGGCGACGCCCGGGGTGGACTCCTACTGTGGCGGTCGGCCTTGCAGGCCGACTTCGCTGCGATGCTCGCGCCACGAGGGCGGCTGCGGTACCGCCGTCCGCGGCGCTGGACGCGCCGCGAACTTCACGGCGTCCTCGCCGGTCCGGCGCCTGCGGCGCCGGACTGCCCCTCGCGTCGCTGCGCTTCTCGCCGCCCCACAAGTCGCCCACCCCGGGCGCCGCCCGCCGCGCAGCACCACTCGTAGCGTGCGGCGAGGCATGCCGCGACGGTGCTGGCAAAGCCGGGGGCGGGTATGCGCCGGCAGCGACATTGCGCGGCGCCGAGGAGCGCAGGGTTGCGAGGGTTGCGCGTCGCCCTGAGGCGACGCGTCGGCCACACACTGTTCGAGTTCCGAGCGCAGCGGCGCTGCGCAGCAGCGTCGCGGCCGCGCGAGGGCGAGTTTGTGTGGCCGCCCTCGCGGCCCGAGCACCGCAGGGAAGTCGGCCCGCAGGGCCGACCGCCGTGCACGAGCGCCGGCGCATACCCGGCCACGGCTTTGCTCGCTCAGCCTCTGCAGGCAACCATCAAACTTCGGAGTCATCACGATGAGCTGGCCCGAGCCCGTCACGCTGCAGGGTGAGCACGTCCGTGTCGAACCGCTCTCCCCTGCACACGAACCCGGTCTCATTGAGGCAGTCAAGGACGGTGAACTCTGGCGCCTGTGGTACACGGCGGTACCTTCGCCCGAGGGCATGGCCCGCGAGATCGCGCGCCGGCTCGATCTGCAGGCCAAGGGGTCGATGACGCCGTTCACGGTGTTCGATGCCGACGGCCGCATCGCCGGCATGACCACTTACATGAATGTCGATGCAACCAACCAGCGCGTCGAGATCGGCTCGACCTGGTACGCCAGGCGCGTGCAGCGCTCGCCGCTCAACACCGAGTGCAAGCGGCTGCTGCTGGCGCATGCGTTCGAGTCGCTGGGCTGCATCGCGGTGGAGTTCCGCACGCACCGCTTCAACGCGCAGAGCCGGCGCGCGATCGAGCGGCTCGGGGCGCAGCTCGACGGCATCCTGCGCTCGCACCAGTGCGATGCGCAGGGCAACCTGCGCGATACCGCGGTCTACAGCATCGTCGCGGCCGAGTGGCCCACCGTGCGCACGCACCTCGACTGGCAACTGCAGAAGCCGCGCTGATCGAAACCTTGGCGGGCGACCGCCGCCGGTGGAGGCGACCCATGGCGAAGAAGAAGATCGACGTCGACGCGCTGTGGAAGATCGAACGGCTGGGCAGCGTGTCGCTGTCGCCCGACGGCGCGCAGGCCGCGCTGGCGGTGTCGCGCCATTCGATGCACGACAACACGTCGCACGCGTCGATCTGGCTGCTGTCGACCCTCGGCGGCGAGCCGCGCGCGCTGACGCAGTGCGGCGACAAGGACGGCCAGCCCGCGTTCAGCCCGCGCGGCGACGCGGTGGGCTTCGTCGCCAAGCGCGAACAGCAGGGCAAGAAGGACGAGCAGCCGCAGTTCTACGTCATCGCGCCCGACGGCGGCGAGGCGCGCCGCGTCGGCAGCGTGGCCACCGGCGTCGATGCGTTTCGCTGGTTCCCCGACGGCAAGCGCATCGCGTTCGTCTCGTGGGTGTGGCCCGATGCCAAGGGCGAGGCCGCGCAGGCCAAACGGATGAAGGCCTTCAAGGAGCGCAAGGAAACCGGCTACACCACCGGCGAAGCGCTGTACCGCTACTGGGACCATTCGCTGCCGATGGGCCGCGTGCCGCAGCTTCACGCGATGGACATCGCCAGCGGGCGCGTGCGCAACCTGTTCGAAGGCAGCGGCTACGAGCTGGAACGCGCCGAGCCCGGCGCCGACAGCTTCGACATCTCGCCCGACGGCCAGCGCATCGCCTTCGCCTACGACCCGGCCGACGAGAAGCGGCTCGACAACCGCTTCGCGCTGGCCGAGCTGCACCTGGGCAGCGGCCGCTTCGACGTGCTGGTGCACGACGCCAACTGGAGCGTCGGTGCACCGAAGTACAGCCCCGACGGCTCGCAGATCGCGTTTCTCGCCCGGCACGACGGCCTGAAGCACACCATGCCCAACCAGCTCGCGGTGTGGGAGCGCGCCAGCCGGCGCTGGGAAGTCGAGAGCGCGCAGTGGGACCACGAGGTGATCGCGCCGCTGCAGTGGGAGGCCGACGGCCAGGGGCTGCTGTTCACGGCCGAGCAGAAGGGCCGCACGCACCTGTGGCGCTTCGACCGCGGCGACCGGCGCGCCGAGGTCGTCGTCGAAGGCGGCACCGTACTCGGCTACGACAAGCGCGCAGGGACGCTGGTGACCGTCGCCGACGCCGCCGGCCACCCTGCACGCGCCACGGCGCACGTGCCGGGCCGCGCGCCGCTGCGCATCGAGCGCTTCAACGACAGGCTGTTCGCCGGCCTCGACCTCGGGCGCCACGAAGAGGTGTGGTTCGAGGGCGCGCGCGGCGACCGCGTGCAGATGTGGCTGCTCTACCCGCCTGGGTTCGATGCGAAGAAGAAGCGCCACTACCCGCTGCTGCACGTCATCCACGGCGGGCCGCACACCGCGTTCGGCGACGGCTGGCACTACCGCTGGTGCAGCCAGGTGTTCGCCGCGCAGGGCTACGTGGTGGCCGCGGTCAACTACCACGGCTCGTCGGGCTTCGGCTACGCGTTCCTCGACTCGATCACGCACCGCTGGGGCGAACTCGAACTGCAGGACATCGAAGCGGCCACCGACTGGCTGCTGAAGAAACCGTGGCTCGACCCGCGCCGCGTGTTCGCCGCCGGCGGCAGCTATGGCGGCTTCATGGTGGCGTGGATGAACGCGCGCGCCAGGCGCGGCCGCTACGCCGCGTACGTGTGCCACGCCGGCTGCTTCGACTGGGTGGGCATGTTCGCCGAGGACGCCTACACCTGGTTCGCCAAGGAGCTCGGCGCGGCGTACTGGGACGACATGGCCAAGGTGCACGGCCAGAGCCCGCACGCGTTCGCCGCCACGATGGACACGCCGACGCTGGTGGTGCACGGCGCGCTCGACTACCGCGTGCCCGATGCGCAGGGCCTGGCCTACTACAACACGCTGAAGGCGCGCGGCGTGCCGGCGCGGCTGCTGTGGTTCCCCGACGAGAACCACTGGGTGCTCAAGCCGCGCAACAGCAAGCTGTGGTACGGCGAGTTCTTCGAGTGGCTGGCCGGGCACGACCCGGGACGGGGCGGATCGCGCGCGCCCGTCACGGCATCGTCACCGAAGGCAGGTAGAGCACCAGCTCCGGAAACGCGAACAGCAGCGCCAGGCACAGCAGCAGCGAGATCAGAAACGGATAGACGCCGCGATAGACCACGCCGATCGGCACGCCGGTGATCTGCCTGACGATGAAGACGCAAATCGCCATCGGCGGGATGATCGAGCCGATGCCCAGCACGACCGACATCGTGATGCACAGCCAGATCGGGTCGTAGCCGAGCTTGATCATCGCGGGCCAGAAGATCGGCGTGGCCAGGATCAGGAACGCGAGGTCGTCCATGAAGGTGCCGCCGATCAGGTAGACCGCGAAGATGATGCACAGCGTCACGCTGCGCTCGAACGGCAGGCCGGCCACGACCTCGGCCACCTGGTTGGGGATGTCGGTCACGGTGATGAAGTGGCCGAGCATGGTCGAGGTGGCGATCAGCAGCACGATCATGTTGGTGGTGCGCAGCGCCTCGACCGTCGACTTCCTGATGCCGGCGAAGTCGACGTCCTTCTTGGCCACGGTGATGACGAGCACGCTGAACAGCCCGACCGCCCCCGCCTCGGTGGGCGTGAAGATGCCCTTCATCAGGCCGCCGATCATCACGACGAAGACGATCGCGGGCCAGAGGAACTCCGGCACGCACCTGAGGCGCTCGGGCCACGGCGACTTCGGCCCGCGGGGGCCGACGGCCGGGTCGACGCGCGCCCAGCCGAGGATCACGCCCACGAACAGCAACGCCAGGATGATGCCCGGCACGATGCCGGCGACGAACAGCTTGCCGATCGACTGCTCGGTGATGATGCCCAGCAGGATCAGGGTCCCCGCCGGCGGAATCAGCATGCCGAGCGTGCCCACCGTGGCGACGATGCCGGTGGAGAGCTTCTTGCTGTAGCCGTAGCGGTCCATCTCGGGAACCGCCACGCTGGCGAAGGTGGCGCTGGTGGCGGTGGCCGACCCGCACATCGCCTTGAAGATCCCGGCGCCCGCCACCGTGGCGACCGCGAGCCCGCCCGGCACGTGGCCCAGGAACTTGTAGGCGCCGTCGTAGAGGCGGCGCGCCATGCCGCCGTTGAAGACGATCTGGCCCATCAGCATGAACAGCGGGAACACCGTGATGCCGTACGCCTGCAGCGAATCGACGAAGTCGTTGGCCAGCATGCTCATCGCCGCGGTGGGGCCCATCACCACCGCATAACCCACGACGCCGACGATCGCCATCGCGAACGCCATCTCCAGCCCGGTGAGGAACAGGCCGATCAGCAGCAGCAGCCCGAAGACGCCGATCACGGTTTCGGTCACCGCGCGGCCCTCCGCGCGGCGCGCGGCGCAGCGCGCGCCGCGTCGTGGCCCGGCGCCGTCATGGCTGCGCCTCCTGCCAGCGCACCACCAGATCGGCCGCCAGCGCCACGCACTGCGCGAACGCGCACGCGGCGAGCGCGAAGACAAGGTAGTGCTGCGGCATCTGCAGAATGGCCGATACCACGCCGCGCTGATGCGCCTCGATGCCCTTGCCGACGAGGAACCAGGTCAGCGCGCAGAACAGCGCAATGCCGAGCAGCCGCGTCGACGCGGCCAGCAGCCGGCGCGTCGCGCGCGACCTCTGCGCGGCCAGCAGATCGACCTCGACGTGCCCGCGGTCGAGCGAAGTCTTGGGCATCGCCAGGCCGATCACCATCGCGCTCATCAGAGAGATCCACTCGAACGAGCCGAAGATCGGGTGGCCGAAGTAGCGCAGGGTCACGTCGGCCACGGTGAGCGCCATCATCAGGAAGACGAGCACGCCGGCAGCAGCCTCCATCCAGCCGCCCACCTTGCGGCACGCTGCGACGAACCCGTCCATCGATCCCCGCTTCGAGAGGCGCGGCGCCGCCCTACTTGCCCGCGTTCTTCAGCGTGGCGCGGATGAAGGCGAGCATCTCTTCGCCCGGCAGGCCCTTGCTCTTCATGTTGGCGAGGTACTCGTCGTAGAACGGCTGGGCGTGGGCGTTCCACTTGGCCTGTTCCTCGGGCGAGATCTGGCTGATGACCATGCCCTTGCTGATGGCGTACTTCTTGCCGTCGGCCTCGTTCTGGTCGTGCACGCGGCCGTGCCTGTCGATCCACTCCTTGTTGATCTGCTCGATGATCTTGCGGGACTCGAGCGGGATGCTCTGCCACTTCTCCTTGTTCATCGCGACGACGAAGGTGCCGGTGAACGCCATGCCCTTCAGCTCGAGCGTGTACTTCAGGATGTCGCCGGTCTTGAACGCCCTCAGGTTCGAGTAGACCGAGGCCACGCCGTCGAGCATGCCCTTGGACAGCGCGTCGTACACCTCGGGCTGCGGCATCGCGATGGCCGTCGCGCCGAAGCTGGCCAGCAGCTTGGCGTTGGCGTCCAGGCTGCGAAAGCGCATGCCTTTCAGGTCGTCGAGCTTGACGAGCGGCTTCTTCACCGTGTGCAGCACCGCCTCGGGCCCGGCGTTGAAGTACATCACCTGCACTTCGTCCAGCTCCTTGGGCTTGAACTTCTCGTAGGCGGCGTTGCACAGGCGCGTGACGGTGAGACCGTCGGGGTACTCGAAGGGGTTCTCCCAGATGCCGGCCATCAGCGGAAAGCGGCCCCTGGTGTAGCCCATCAGCGCGTTGCCGACGTCGACCACGCCCTTGACCACGCTGTCGTAGGTTTGCGCCGGCGAGGTCAGCGTCGAGCCCGGGTAGTACTTCACCTGCACCGCACCGTGGGTGCGCTTCTCGACCTCCTTGCCCCACTCTTCCGCGACGATCGACAAGGGGTCGTTCTTCGGGAACATGTTCGAGTAGCGCAGCACGATGGGCTTGTCCTGCGCGGCGGCTGCGCCCGACAGGCACCAGCCGAGGACCACCAGGGCCGAAATCGCTACGGTCTTGATCGCTTTCATACCAGCTCCTCTCGTTCGCCAACCGATGGCTTGTCAGTCGTTGCAGGCCGATGGCTGCCTTCGTGCGAAGGCCTCAGCCCATCCGGCCCACCTCGAAATCGCTCTTGATCCTGGCCACCAGGTCACGCAGCGCGACGGCGTACGCTCGAACGCCGCTGTCGTCGACGCGCGACTCCAGGCCGAACGCCCACACCACGGCCTGGGTGCCCAGGTTCGACACCCAGAACGCCGCGGCCACGGCCCAGATGCCCGGGTGGTACTCCTCGCGCTCGATCGCCAGGCCGCTGTCGCGGATGTCCTGGATGCGGCCGAGCAGCCGCCGCTTGCCGGTGACGGTCTTGCGGGTGAACTTGATCGGCTCCTCGCGCTCGAGAAACGCCTGCACCTCGTCGTCGGGCAGCAGCGACAACACCGCCAGGCCGTGCACCCCGTCGAGCAGCGGCCGGATCCTCGACTTGTTGACCACGTCGATGCCGCCGGGCATCACGATGCGGTCGAGCACGATGAGCTTGGCTCCCGAGCGAATACCCAGGCTGGTGGTCAGCCGTGTCTGCTCGCTGAACGCCTCGAGGCGCGGCCGCATACGCCGGCTCAACAGGCTCTCGTAGTCGATCGCCTGCCCGAGCAGGAAGAACTTGGGGCCGAAGAAGAACTTGTCGTCGGCCTTGTGCAGCACGGTCAGCTCGACCAGCGAATGCAGCAGGTTGTAGACCGTGCTCTTGTTGAGGCCCGTCGCGGCAGCGATCTCGCTGATGCCCATCGGCGCGTTGTGGCGCGCCAGCAGATCGAGAACCTCGAAGCAGCGGTGGACTGCGTTGACTTGCTTGAAGGCCATGCTCGCGTGCGTCGGTTCGATTGCGGCCAGGCCTCACGCGGCCATCTCGAGGATCTCGACGATCTGCTGCGGCCCCGCGATCGGGCGCGGGTTGGTGTAGATCCACGGCTCGTGCATGCACTTCTCGGCGATCGCCGCGAAGCGCGACCGATCGACCCCCACCTCGCCGAGGGTGGCGGGCAGCCCCAACTCGCGGATGAATGCACCCACCAGATCCGCGGCCTGGCGCTCGGGCTGACCGAGGGCCGCCGAGATGCGCCGCTGCTTGGCAGCGTTGCTGGGCTGGTTGAAGCGCAGCGCCGCGGGCGCCATCACGCACGAGGTGTAGCCGTGCGGCACGCCGAGCAGGCCGCCGAGCACGTGGCCGATGGCATGGCTGACCCCCATCGGCACGCCGGTGCCGCCCGGAACCATCGACAACCACAAGCCGAACTGGCACTTCAGCCGGGCTTCGAGATCGGCCGGCTCGCGCTTGACCTGCGCGAGCCCTTCGGTCAGCAGCCGCAGCGCGCTCTCGGCGATGGCGTCGCAGAAGTCGTTGGACCGCAGCGAGCCGACGGTCTCGAGCGCGTGGTCGAGCGCGCGCACGCCGCTCGAGAGCCACAGCCACGCGGGCGTGTGCACGGTGATGGCGGGGTCGAAGACCACCGTCTGCGGCGCCAGCGCCGGGTGCCGGTAGCCCTCCTTGATGTTCCGGCTGCGGTTCTTCGCGCCGGCCATCGGCGTGAACTCGGAGCCCGACAGCGTGGTCGGCACGACGACGTAGCCGATGTCGGGCGCCGCGAACTCCGGCACCACCGGCCGGCCCTGCGCGTCGAGCGTGAAGCGATACGACTCGAGCTGATCGGGCGCGGTCAGGCCGTGCTTCAGGCAGATGCGCAGCACCTTGCCGGCATCGGTCACCGAGCTGCCGCCCACGGCCACCAGCAGATCGGCGCGGGCGTCGCGCGCCAGCGCGGCCGCCTCGACGATCGCGTCGGTGGGCGCGTGCGCGGGAACGGCATCGAACGACGCCGCGAATCTTGGCCCGAGCGTCGATTCGATGCGCTCGACCTCGTCGGTGCCCTGCGCGAGCGAGCGCGTCGAGAGCACGAACACGCGCCGGACGTCGCGCCGCGCGGCCTCTTCGGCCAGCACCTCGGCGCACGGCCGCCCGTAGACGACCTGCGCGGGCGCGGTGAGGCGGATGCTGCCGGCCGGGGTCATCGCTTCAGCGGATCTCTGTGGGGTTGAGCATGTGGAAGCCGCAACTGACGATCAGGTTCTGCCCGGTGATCGCGCTGCTGTCGTCGCTGGCCAGGAACAGCGCCGCCTTGGCGACCTCCATCGGTTCGGCCAGCCGGCGCATCGAGTAGTGCGACAGGATCTTGCTCATCAGCTCGTCGAACGAGGTGCCCAAGCGTTCGGCGCGCGCGCGCACCGCGGCCTCGAAACGCTCGGTGCGGGTGGCCGCGGGCGAGAGGCTGTTGACGCGGATGTTCTGCGGGCCCGCCTCGATCGCCAGCGTCTCGGTCAGGCCGTTGAGCGCCCACTTCGACGCGCTGTACGGGCTGCGCTTGGGGTTGCCGATCACGCCGGCGATGCTGCTGACGTTGACGATGCTGCCGCTGCGGCGCGGCATCATCGTGCGCAGCACCTCGCGGCAGCACAGCATCGAGCCGGTGAGGTTGACCTGCAGCACCTTGTTCCAGTGCTCGAGCGTCATGTCGGCGACCTCGACCTCGTCGGGGATCATGGCCGCGCTGTTGTTGACCAGCACGTCGACGCCGCCGAAGGCCTCGACGCAGCGCTGCACGAGGTCGCGCACCTGCGCCTCGACCAGCAGATCGGTCTGGACGGCGAGCGCCACCGCCCCGGTGGCGCGGATCTCGCGGACCGTCTCCTCCAGCGCCGCCAGCGTGCGCGAGGCGACCACCACCTTGGCCCCCGCGGCGGCGAAGAGCACGGCGATCGCCTTGCCGATGCCCGAACCCCCGCCGGTGACGATGGCGACCTTGTCGCGCAACCTCATGAGGCCCCCGCCCGCTTCAGCGCGCCACCACCACCGGCGACTTGCCCGGGGTGATGAGCTTCTGGATCACCGCCTCGTTCAGCTCAACGCCCAGGCCCGGCGCGTGCGGCGGATGGATGTGGCCCTTCTCGTAGCGCGGCAGCTTCTTGGCCAGGTCGGTGGTGATGTCCACCGAGATGGTGTCGAGGATCTCGAAGTTCTCCAGCGGCCCCAGATCGCCCTGCTCCATCTTGCCCATCCACTCGTTGGCGGCGAGGAAGTGGGCGTACGTCGCCGCCTCGATGCCCGAGCCCTTGAAGCAGCCGCTGGTCACGGGCAGCCCCGCGGTCTTGGCCAGGGCTACCCACTGCTGGGCCTTGAGAAAGCCGCCGACCTTGGCGATCTTGATCATGAAGCCGTCGACGGCGTCCTTCTCGATGCAGCGGCGCACCTGCTCGAGCTCGACCGCCGATTCGTCGG
Source organism: Burkholderiaceae bacterium (assembly GCA_022072045.1). Classification (GTDB taxonomy): domain Bacteria; phylum Pseudomonadota; class Gammaproteobacteria; order Burkholderiales; family Burkholderiaceae_C; genus JAEUPI01. Next base: position 12,131 of record JAJVIL010000096.1, read on the forward strand.
CGAAGATCGGCACGCGCACCTGCTTGCGCAAGCGCGCCAGGCCGTCGATGTCCCACCACGGCAGCGGCTGCTCGCAGTAGGTGAGGTCGTGGCGTTCAACCTTGCGCAGGAACTCCAGCGCCTGGATGTAGTGCCAGCCGGCGTTGGCGTCGACGATGATGCGCACATCGGGGCCGAGTGCCTCGCGCACGTCGCGCACCATCGCGATGTCGTGCTGCAGCGGCTGCGCGGCGCCCTTGAGCTTGATGCTCTTGAAGCCGGCGGCCAGCGCCTGGCGCGCCTCGTCGATCAGCGCCGGCGTGTCGCCCGCGCCGAGCACCTTCATCAGCGGGATCTTCTCCTGGCTCAGGCCGCCGAGCAGTTGGTAGACCGGAACGCCCAGCCGCTTGCCGACGATGTCGTGCAGCGCGAAATCGACCAGCGCCTTGGCCTGGTAGTTGTGGCGCACGCCGGCGTCCATCCTGCCGACGATCCATTCGATCCGCGAAGGATCCTCGCCGAGCAGGATCTGCGGGCCGATCACCTTGCGAATGACCTCGATCACCGAATCCTGGCTGTCGCCGATGTACCAGGGCGAGGTGTCGCCGGTCTCGGCGACGCCGACGATGCCTTCGTCGGTGTGCATCTTGATCACCACCGAGTCGATGCTGGTGATCCTGGCGCCCGACATCACGAACGGCTTGCGCAGCGGAAACGACGTCGGCATCAGTTCGATGCGGGTGATCTTCATGGGGACTCCCTCGTTCTTCGTGGGTGTGTGGTCGTGCCGACGGCGGCGCCTACTCGTCGACGACGCCGTACTGCTGCGCCAGCTTCGCCGAGCGCGGCCCGAGGCGCTGCTTCCAGGTGAGCTTGGAGATCTTCCAGTCGTCGCCCGCGCGCACGTACTCGCAGTGGTAGATGCCTTGCACCCAGGCATGCGTCTGGATGTGCGAGGCCTCGGTGAACATGTGGTACAGCAGCCAGGTTCCGCTGGCGCGGTCGCCCGCGACGTCGATGACCGGATGCGCCAGGAAGATCATCTCCTTGCCGATGTGGCGCGTGCCGATGTCGTGCTTGAAGAGCTTGGCCAGCGCCGCCTTGCCGACGTGCAGGCCCGAGATGCCGATCTCGACCGCCGCGTCGTCGGCGAAACACGCCAGCAGATCGTCCCACTGCACCAGCACCAGCGCGTTGACGTAGCTGCGCATGCAGCGCTTGATGCGCTCGATGTCTTCGAGCGAGCGCACGCGTTGCTCGAGATCCTGCAGGGTCGCCATCGCCTTCGCTCTCCGTCAGTGTTCTCTATAGAGAACGCCACGTTCTTTTCGTGCAGCATAGCCGCCTTCGGCGGCCGCTGGCAAGGGCCACCGGAAGGGTTCAGGGTTACTGCTGAAGGCGAGCCGCGACGACCTGGAGCGCCAGGCCGCGGGCGTCACTGCGCAGCAAGGGCAACGCGCGGAGTCAATCCGCGGATCGGCTCGTGAGAAAGCCGATCGCGGCGTCGCGGAACTGGCGGCTCAGCAAGGCACCGCGATGGTCGCCGGGCACGGTGACGAGCCGCGCATCGGCGACGGTGGCGATCACGCCCTCGAGCCCGTTGCGCATCATCGCGTCGTCTTCGCCGACGACGAACAGCGTCGGCACGTCGGGCGCGGTCTGCGGCATCGGCGCGAACGGTTCGCTCGCCAGCCCGACGATGCAGCGCGCGAGGCCGGCGGTGTTCAAGCCCGGCCGCGAAATCATCGCCGCGAGGCGTGCGGTCTTCGCGTCGCGCGGCGCGGTGCCGTCGGCGACGAAGCGCTCCAGCTCCTTCGCGTCGACGGTGGCGAACGGGTCCACCGGCGCGATGCCGCCGAGCACCAGGCGCCGCACGTGGCCGCGGCGCGGCAGTTCCCACGAGAGCCGCGCGCCAAGCGAGTAGCCGACGACGTCGGCGCTGCCGCCGAGGTCTCGAATGACGCGATCCAGCTCGTCGACGATCCGGCTCGTCGTCGCCTGCGAAGCATCGGCTGGTGTGGCGCCGGCACCATGGCCGGGCAGATCGACGCGGCAGACAACGCGCCCCAGCGCGGCCAGCGTCTCGGTCCAGCCGCCCCAGTCGGCCTCGGAGTCCGACGGGAAGCTATGCACCAGCAGCACCGGCGGCCCGCTCGGGTTGCCGGGCGCCACCGAGCGCCTGATGTGCAGCAGACGCAAGGGCTTCACGGCTCGCCTTCAGAGCACCTTGAAGTAGCGCATGCTCGGGCCGGGCAGCGCGCTGCCCGGCTTGTCGGCGTCGATCAGCATGCCGACGAAGAGAAAGCGCGTCAGCCAGTCGTACTTGCCCGAAGTCGTCTCGAAGACCGGCGCCACCCTGAAGTAGAAATCGGCGGCGGTCACCGGTGCCGACTTGGTCATCCACGCGGTCATCTTGGCGGGGTCGTGGTAGGCGCGGCGGATGCCGCGGTTGCGCACGTAGATGCGCTCTCCGTCGTCGGTCTCGAGCAGCCAGCGCGCGTCGATCATCAGCACGTTGTCGGGGCGGAAGTGCGGGTTCTCGATACCGCCCGGCAGCACGCGGCCCCGCAGCTCGGGCCCCTCGAAGCTGCCGCCGGCGACGTTGATCGACCAACGCGCGCCGCCGGCGGGCAGATCGGTGATCCGCGTCAGACTGCCCGGCACCATCGTCAGGTGCACGGTCATCACGTACTCGAGGCCGGGCGGCGTGTGATCCATCGGTGTCCTCACTGTGCTGGATGGGGATTCTCGGCGTGCGGCGGCGATCCGCCGGCGTAGTCGGGCAGCACCGGGTTGGCGCGCAGCAGCGTGCGCGTGTAGTCGTGCGCGGGGTTGCGCGTGATGGTCTCCGGCGAACCCACTTCGATCAGGCGGCCCGTCTGCATGACGCCGATGCGGTCGGCCACGCTCAGGATCAGGCTCAGGTTGTGCGTGATGAACAGGATGCTGAGGTTGCGCGCGCGCCGCAGCTCGAGCAGCAGGTTGATCACCTGCCCCTGCACGGAGACGTCGAGCGCCGAGGTCGGCTCGTCGGCGACGATCAGCGCCGGCTCCGGTGCGATGGCGCGCGCGATCGCCACGCGCTGGCGCTGCCCGCCCGAAAGCTGCGACGGCCGCCTGCCCAGCAGGCTCGACGGCAGCCCGACCTCGGCGATCAGCGTGGCCACACGCTGCGCGAGGTCGCGCCCGCGCAGCGCGGTGAGTTCGCGCAGCGGCTCGGCCACGATGTCGGCCACCGTGTAGCGCGGGTCGAGCGACGCCAGCGGATCCTGGAACACCGGTTGCACGAGGCGGCGAAACTCGCGGTCGCGGCCGCTGAGCCCACCCGCGCCGAAGCTGTGCGAGCCCAGCGTAATACGGCCGGCGCTCGGCCGCTCGAGCGCGGTGACGATGCGCCCGAGCGTGGTCTTGCCGGAGCCCGACTCGCCGACGAGGCCGAAGAACTCGCCGCGTCGCAGCGCGAGCGAGACTTCGTCGACCGCCCGCACCGAGTAGCGGCGCAGCGAGCCGCTGGTCGACTGGAAGACCTTCGACACCCGATCGACGACGAGGATCGGCGAGCGCTCATGCCCGGCCGCAGGCGTCGAGAGCCCGGCGCTCGCCTGCGCGAGCCCGACCGCACCCGTGCCGGGGTTCCAGCACGCGATGCGAACGGCACCGTCGCCGTGCGGGGCCAGCGCCGGCTCGACCGTGTGGCAGCGCTCGACGGCGAAGCCACAGCGCGGCGCGAACCGGCAGCCGGGAATCGCGTCTGCCGGGCTGGGCACCGCGCCCCTGATCGACGGCAGCCCGTCGGTCTGGCGCACGCCGATGCGCGGCACGCACTCGAGCAGCGCACGCGTGTAGCGGTGGCCGGGGGACGCGAGCACGCGATGCGTCGGGCCCACCTCGACCAGCCGGCCCGCGTAGACCACCGCGATGCGGTCGGCGATCTCGGCGGCGACCGCCATGTCGTGCGTGATGAAGACGCACGCGGTCTTGTGGTCGCGCTGCACGCGGCGGAACATCTTCAGGATCTCGGCCTGCGTGGTGACGTCGAGCGCAGTGGTCGGCTCGTCGGCGATCAGCAACTGCGGGTTCGACATCAGCGCCAGCGCGATCATCACCCGCTGCTGCATGCCGCCCGAGAGCTGGTGCGGGTACAGCGACAGGATGCGCTCGGTGTCGGGGAGGCCCACCTCGGTCAGCAGGCTGCGCGCGCGCTGCAGCGCCTGCGATCGCCGCGCCGTACCCAGCAGCTCGTCGAGCGACGCGCCCGCGGGCCGGTACGCTTCGACGAGCTGGGTGGCGATGCGCTGGGACGGATTGAGCGAGTCGAGCGCCTCCTGGAAGATCATGCCGATGCGCGAGCCGCGGTAGCCGCGCATCTGCTGCGCCGAGAGGCCGGTGAGATCGGTGCCGGCGAGCGCGATCGAGCCGCTGCAGCGCACCGGCGCGGTGAACTCGAGCAGCCGAATGATCGACATCGCGGTGACGCTCTTGCCGCTGCCCGATTCGCCGACGAGGCACAAGGTTTCGCCCGACTCGACGGCGAGCGACAGCTCGCGCACCAGCGCGACCTCGGCGTCGTCGCTGCGCAGATGGATCGTCAGGTGCGACAGCTCGAGCAGCGGCGCGTACGCCCCCCCGCCGTCGGCCTCGCGCGACGCGTGCGCCTGGCTCACGAGCCGGGCCCCCGTGCCGCAGCCTCGGACGACCGCCGCGCGCGCGGCTCGCGCCGCACCCGCGAGCGCAGCCGCTCCAACGCGTGCAGCGTGCGCGCGTCGGGGTCGACCAACAGGCGCAGTTCGTCGCCGGCGATGTTGAGCAGCGCCACGCACAGCACAATCGCGAGGCCGGGGGCGATGATGAGCTGCGGCGCCAGCGTCATGAACGCACGCCCCTCGGCGATCATGTTGCCCCAGGTCGGCGTCGGCGGCGCGACGCCGAGGCCGAGGTAGCTCAGGCCGCCGTCGATCAGCATCGCCAGCGCGGCCTTGATCACGAGCTGCACCATGATCAGCGGCAGCGTGTGCGGGATCACGTGCTTGACGAGGATCTTCCACGAGCCCATGCCCGAGGCGCGCGCCGCGGCGATGAAGTCGCGCGTCGCCAGGCTGAGCACGCGCGAGCGCACCACGCGCGCGGTGGTCGGCGTGAAGATCACGGTCAGCGCGATGAACTCCGACCACGCGCCGGCGCCCATCACGATCGCCAGCGCCATCGCGAGCACGATGCCCGGGAACGCGAGCCCGGCGTCCATCAGCCTCATCAGCACCGCGTCGAGCGGCCGGAAGAAGCCGCTGACCAAGCCGACGAGCGAGCCGACGATCGTGGCGGCGACCGTCACCGCCGCCGCCAGGCCGAGGCTGACGCGTCCGCCGGAGACGAGGCGGCTCCAGACATCGCGCCCGTAGTTGTCGGTGCCCAGCCAATGCGCGGCCGACGGCGGCAGCAGCCGGTTGATCGGGTCGGGGAGATTCGGGTCGGGCAGGACGAGGGGCAGCAACAAGATGGCCAGCACGATCACCGACAACGCGCCCAGCGAGACGACGAGCGTCGCGTGCGAGCGCAGCCAGCGGCCGCGCGCGGCAGGCGCCGGCATCTCCAGCCGATCGGCCGCGCGCTCGCCGCTCATGACACGCGCAGCTTCGGGTCGAGCAGCACGTACAGCAGATCGACCAGCATGTTGACCACGACGAACAGGAACGCGATGAAGATCGTCACCCCCTGCACCAGCGGGTAGTCGCGCGAGCCGATGGCGTCGAGCAGCAGCGAGCCGAGGCCGGGAATCACGAAGATCGCCTCGATCAGCACCACCCCGCCGATCATGCGCGCGAAGCTCGTGCCCATCACCGTCAGGCACGGCAGCATCGCGTTGCGCAGCACGTGCCTGAACACCACCGCCAGCTCGCCCAGGCCCTTGCTGCGCGCGGTGCGCAGGTACAGCCGCGTCATCTCGCGCAGCACGCTCTCGCGCAGGATCAGGATGTACATCGCCGATAGGCCGATCACGATCGACACCGCAGGCAGCACGTAATACGGCGCGGCGCCCAGCGGGTCGGCGAAGGGGTTGACGTAGCCGCCGGTGGGCAGCCAGCCGAGCACGAGCCCGAACACGTAGATCAGCACCAGCGCGATCCAGAACTCCGGGATCGCGATCGCGATCGACGTCGAGCGGTACAGCGCTCGCGCCACCAGGCTGCCGGGGCGCACGGCGTTCCAGCAGGTGACCGCCACCGCGATCGCGAAGGCGATGACCGTGCAGATGATGGCCAGCGCCAGCGTGGGCACGCTGTGCTGCAGCACGAGCTGATTCACCGGCGCGTGCAGCGTGATCGAGTTGCCGAGGTCCGCGCTCAGCACGCGGCCGATCCAGTGCAGGTACTGCTGGTGGATCGGCCCCGCGAGCCCGAGCGACTCGCGCAGATCCTGGATCTGCTCGGGCGTCGCATCGTTGCCCAGCAGCGCCAGCGCGGCATCGCCCGGGATCAGCCGGATGATGAAGAACATCACCGTGCCGACGACCAGCAGCACGATCAGCAGATCGCGCAGGCGTCGCAGGAACAGAAGCGCCATGGCTGCGTGGGCCCGCTGCCGCGTACCCGACCCGGCGCCGCGCGGGCGCGGCGGCGGTTATCGGCTCGCTACTTCGCCAGCCACGAGTTCCAGAACACGCGGTAGAAGTGGCCGTAGCCCTTGAGCCGTGGCGTGTAGGCGGCGAACTCGTGCGTGATGTTGACGGTGACGTTGGCGTACTCGTCCCAGAAATACTGCTGCATCGCGTCGAGCGCCTTGGCGGCCTCGGCATCCGTCTGCGCCGCGTCGTAGGCGGCCTTGAGCTGGTTGCCCTTCGCGGTCTCGAAGCGGTTCTTGTAGGGATTGGACAGCACCCGCAACCCCGCGGGCGAGGTCGACACCGCGTTGTAGAACACCGTCTGGATGTCCCAGCCGGTGGCACTCTGCACCAGCTTGGCCGCGGTCGGCCAGTCGTAGGTGCTGATCTTCGACTCGATGCCGATCGCCTTCAGCTCGGCCTGCAGCACGGTGGCCATCTGCTGCATCCAGGGGAAGGTGCTGATCGTCATGATCTGGATGGTGTCCGTGGGCTTGAGCCCCGCCTCGGCGAACAGCGCCTTGGCCTTCTTCGGGTCGTGCGCGGTGTAATCCTTCTCGCCGGCCGACGAGAACATGTGCTTGATCGCCTGGATCACGTACGCCGGGGTGTTCTCGACGATGTCCTTGTTGGCGCCCATGGCCGCACCGATCGCCTTGCGGTCGATCAGCAGGCTGAGCGCCTTGCGCGCCTTGACGTTCGAGAACAGCGAGCCGGCACTCTGGTTGAGCACGAACACGTTGAGGTTCGCTCCGGCCAGCGGATGCACGACCAGCCGCGGATCGCTCTTGAGCACGTCGTACTGATCGATGTTGGGCTCGACGAAGTCCCAGCGGCCGCTCTTGAGGCCGATGACCTGGGCATTGGCGTCACGCACGATCGGGAACGCGAGCGTCTGCAGGTACGCGTGCTTGGCGCCCGCGAAGCCGCCCCAGTTCTCTTCGCTGCGCGAGGCATAGCCGTCGAACTTCTCGAGCACGATCTCCTGGCCCGGCTTCCAGCTCTTGAGCTTGTACGGGCCGGTGCCGATCGCCTGCTCGCCGGTGAAGCCGGTGGCCGGCGCATTGGCTGCGATGTCGGCCTTGAAGATGTCGGCTGCGGTGGTGGCCAGCTCCGACAGCAGCGGGTAGCGCGGACGCGCCAGGGTCAGCACCACCGTGTGGTCGTCGGCGGCCTGCAGCGACTTCACGTCGTGCGCCACCTGCTTGCCGATGGCGGTGACGCCGAGGAACCGGTTCAGGCTCGCGACGACGTCCTTCGAGGTCATCGGGCTGCCGTCGTGGAAGCGCACGCCCTTGCGCAGGTGGAACGTGTACACGAGCTTGTCGGCGCTGACCTCGTGACGCTCGACGAGCATCGGGCGCGGCGTGAAGTTTCTGTCGCTGGCGAACAGCGCCTCGTAGAGCAGCTCGGAGTAGCGGTCGGTGAGCGGGCCGGGCGAGGCCACCGGGTCGAGCGAGCGCGGGTCGCCGGGCGCTGCCGCGGTGAGCGTGCCCCCGACCACCGGCTTGCCCGCATCGGCAGCCTGCGCGCGGGTGGGCCCGCTCAGCGCGAACGCCACGGTGGCGAGCGTGGCCAAGGCCACGAACCTGTGCCCGAGCAACATGAGAAACCCCTTTGTCAAGATCTTGAGGATCGAGCCATCCTACCCGCGCCGAACCGGGTTCGACATTCGCGCAACTACTGTGACGCCGGCAGGAACGAATCGCGCGCAGGGCGATCGCCTTCGACCTGGAATGGGCATCTCGCTGCGGTTAGCATGCGATTTGCAGCACGCGCGAAGACACGACACAGGAGCAGCCTTGGCTCGACCGCTTCCCCCACGCAGGCCGCTCGGGCCCGGCGGCCCGCTGGTCTCGCCGCTCGGGCTCGGCTCGTGGCACATCTGGGACCGCGTCGAGTTCGGCGAAGCCGTCGCGCTGGTCCGCCGCGCCGTCGACGCCGGCATCAACCTGTTCGACGTCGCGTACTACAACATGGGCCCGCACCCCGACGACTCGCCCACCGACCTCATCTGGGCCAGGGCGGTCAAGGAGGCGGGGCTGAAGCGCGACGACTACGTGTTCTGCGGCAAGCTCTGGCTGTGGGACTACCCGGCGCAGGACTTCACGCAGCAGATGAAGGTGGCGCTCGACCGCGTCGGCATCGAGCGCGCCGACGCTGCGGTGATCGGCGACTACAAGTCGATCGACATTCCCGCCGTCGTCGACGACGTGGCCAGGCAGATCGACGCGGGCCGCCTCGTCAGCTGGGGCACCAACAACTGGCCGTTCGCCGACTTCGAGGCCGCGGGCGCGTACGCCGCGCAGCACGGCCTGCCGCAGCCGAGCTTCGTGCAGCTGAAGTACGGCATCGCACGCCGCGCGATGGCCGAGGGGCCTCACTACGGCGGGCTGTTCCGCTCCGGTGCGCTGGGGCTGCAGGCCTCCGACGTCTTCGAAGGCGGCATCCTCGCGGGCAACAAGCACACCCAGCGCCAGATCGGCGCCGACCCGGGCGGCATCCGGCAGGCGATCATCGACGCCGCCGACGAGGTCGCGAAGATCGCCGCCGGGTTCGGTGCCACGCCGGCGCAGCTCGGCATCGCCTTCGTGCTCGGCAACTCGGCAGTCGCCAACGTGCTGTTCGGTGCACGCAGGCTGAGCCAGCTCGACGACAACCTCGGCGGGCTCGAGCTGTTCGCGAAGCACGGCGACGAGGTGCGCAAGGCGGTGGCGCATCTGTGGCTCGACAAGGGCCTGGTCAACCCCGACGGCACGCGGTCCGTGCCGGCGCCGGCGAAGCCGGCCTGACCGCCAGGGGCTGCGCGGCCGGCGACGACCTCGACCACCCGCTCGGTGACCCTGCCGAGGGCCGACTCGCCGCCGCCCTCGCCTACCGCGCCGGCGTCGACGCGGCCAACCCGGCCTGTCCGCCGCT
>JAJVIL010000116.1 GCA_022072045.1 Burkholderiaceae bacterium
CTGGGGCAAGCGCGCTCTCGCACCGGGCCGCGGCTTGGGGCTAGCGTTCCACTACAGCCACGGCGGCCATTTCGCCGAAGTGGCGGAAGTGAGCGTGGCGAATGTGGATGGCACCAAGCGCATCCAGGTGCACCAGGTCTGGGTGGTCGGCGACATCGGGCCGATCGTCGACCTGTCGTCGGCCGAGAACCAGTGCCAGGGCTGCATCGTCGATGCCCTGAGCACGATGATGCTCGAGCTGACGATGGAAGGCGGGCAGATCGAGCAGAAGAACTTCGACCGTTATCCGATGGCGCGCATCGGCATCACGCCGCCGGTGGACGTGCATTTCCTGCCCACCGACTACCCGCCCACCGGCGTCGGCGAGCCGGCCTTTCCGCCGCTGGCGCCGGCGGTGTGCAACGCGGTGTTCGCCGCCACCGGGCAGCGCATCCGCACGCTGCCGGTGTCGCGGGAGGGGTATTCGGTCGGGGCGTGAGCCAGTTGCTGACGTTCGATCTCCTCGGACGAAGGTCGGGACCAGACTGAACTCAGTCATTCGGCTTCGAGGGATGAATGGCCGTGGCCTCCGAAAGCTGCCGTCGGCGTGATGTCCCAGCGAGTGACCGGTGTACCTTGGTAGTTGTCCGACGTCGGCGATCAAGCAAGTGAAGTGACGAACGGGCGTTCGGCCAGTGATGCTGAGCCTCCGCTAGATGTAGTAGCGGAACGGGAGAGGCGGGAGTTCCTCTCTGCGTGGAGCCGCGGTCAGGATCTCGCCAACTGTGTCTGCAAACCGCAGTGTCACTGGCACGCCATCACCAGTTGCGGATCGCGGCCTCGATCTTGTCCCAAAAGTAGTCGCCGCCCTTGAGGCGTGCAAGGTCGTGCCAGACGAGGTAACCGGCGAGTTCCAGCTTTGCGCCGAGCCAGCGGACAAAGTCATTGCTCTCAGGGGTCGCATGGCTGATGAAGATGCTCTGGCGCATAACCGTCCTTTCTGGCTGGCGTCGGACCGATCGAGGTCCAGCAATGCCGCGCCAGCGGTCCGCAAGGAGGCAATATTGGCACGAACCAGGCGTCATAGTGCATGATGTGCAAAACAAGTAATCAAGTGGACAATGTCCGCATTGAACCGCTTTGAAAACCGAGGCCGAGGCGCGAATGTCAACCGAAACGCCAGATACGCTGGATCCCGCGTCTGTAGACTGGGCGCTCACGCACATTCAGCGGCACGGTGATACGGATCTTTTTCCTGTGCCGTTTGAATATGGCGCAATCAAGCATAGCTGGCCTTCGCTAAAAACCAAGATCGCTAGTATCGATCTGGCGAGTTACGAAGCACGCTCATCGATCCGCATGCTGTTGCCGAAGCAGATGTTCGGATTTCGCGTTGCCTTGCAGCTCGACCCCATCGACACGATCATCTATACGGCACTTGCATATGAGTGTGCCGAAGCGGTGGAGGCAGCTAGAGTTCCCAAGGACCAACGCATAGCATGTTCATATCGATTTGTTAAGAGTGACAAGGGGGACCTCTTCGAGAAGAACAATGGTTGGGACGATTTTCACGAGAGAGGTCAAGAGCTTGCGTCCTCAGGTGAGTACGCGAAGGTGATCACCGCCGACATTGCGGACTTCTACAACCAAGTAGGGCACCATCGAGTACGAAACGCCTTGGAGAACGCTGGGGTTCCGCCACGTCGCGCCTTCAACGTTGAGAGACTGTTGATGAATTTCACGGGCGGTCAGTCACGTGGGATACCGGTCGGACCGACGGCATCGGTAGTGTTCTCGGAGGCGTGCCTTTCGGACGTCGATCTGTTCTTGATCCGAAAAGGCTATGTCCACACGCGATATGTGGATGACTTTCGGATCTTTTGCGCTAACGAGTCGATCGCATGGAGGGCTCTGCACGATCTCACCGAGTACCTCTACACAGCTCATCGCCTCGCCCTACAGTCCAACAAGACGCGGATGCTTGATGTCCGCGACTTTGTAGACAAGGAGCTGATCGACCCACATCGCGTGGAAGAGACCACCATTGAACAGAAGTTGGCCCTGATCGCCGAGCAGGCCTCGATCTATGGAGACGCGGAGGAGATCGATGACGAATCCCTCAACGAGGTCGTGAGAGAGAACTTGCGAGAGCTCTTCGTAGAGGCCCTGGAGCGCGATGTACCGCACCTTGGACTGTGCAAGTACCTTGTTCGGCGTGCGGCAGCGTTGAGGTCTGGAGTAATACGACCGACCATATTCAGCCACTTCGACAAGTTGCTGCCGATCCTACGCGACGTTGCCCACTATCTTGTCTCTACTACAAACAACAAGTTTGCGCCTGAAGTGACTCAGAGGCTCTTTGCCGCGGTTGCGGCTTGCAGCCAAGCACATCTGAAGTTCACCAAGGAATGGACCGCTGAGCTCTTGATGAATCGTCTGCAAGACGAAAGCAAGGAGGCTGTTGCGGAGTACATCAATGCAAACATTCAGGATCTCGGTGTGCGGCGTGTTGCTCTTCTTGCCTTGGCGTTGCGCCAAGTCGATTGGGTACGCGAGCGCAAGGAGACTTGGCAAAACAACGCTCCGTGGGACCGCCGAGCGATCATTTGGGCCGGTCGCGCACTCTCTCCAGACGAAATGAACTACTGGCTACAGCGCGTTAAGAACGCCGGAGACCTGCTCGATGCAGCCATCGCTGAGGCAGCATTGGCTGTAGGTAGAGCGTAGCCTCGCACGGATATCGGTGCGATGGTGTCGGAGGGCGGCATCAACTTCGACAGCGGTCATTGAGATCGATGGGATCAGCGGTCTTCCAGTGACTGCAAGCCAGTTGAGGGCGTGCGCTGTGAGCGCCGCCGTCAGCGTCAGCAATCGCTGCGTTGCGGCCGCTCGGGCCAACGCGGCGAACGACAGCAGAGGGTTGAAAGCGTTCGATCTGAACCGGATTGGGCCTGCGTCGCTCGTCTATCGCCTTGCAGGTTTCGGCCATGTCGGCCAGCGGGATCTGCAGGTCGAACACTTTGCCAGGGTCGATCCCTGCGCGGCAGGATCACCATGGACTTGCCGGAAAAGCAGGTCGCGCCTGTCAATCGAAGTCGCGGACGGCGCCTCGCGTCGTGTCGGCGCCGCGCTCCTGGGGCGCGACAAAGCGACGACTTTCAACTCGTGCTTGCCACTGCAACAACCGTCGTCGGGCTAGTGCGCCGCGCGCATGAATCCTAGAGTTCCGGCCATGGAAAGGGTTCTCCCCCACCGACCGCCGGACGAAGCGCTGTCTCGTCGTCGCGCAGTCCCACCAACGCAGAAGGAGTAGGCGACGATGTTCGCAACCAACGCAACGAATCCCGCGCAGCGTGCGGCGGCCCTCGGGCGGCGCGGCTTCCTGTCGGCCGGGGCGGGTGTGGCCACGGCGGCATCGATGGCCCTACTCGGCGCAGGCGCTGCCACCGCACAAGGCGCAGCGGCTTCTTCCGGCGCGGCGGCAACGCCCTTTCGCCAGGGCTTGCCGAGCGGCGCCACCCGCCGGCTGGGTTCGCTCAGCGTCTCGGCGATCGGCCTCGGCTGCATGGGCATGAAGAACGGTGCCTACCACCCGCCGCGGCGCAGCGCGGAGATGATCCCGGTCATCCGCGCCGCGGTCGACCGCGGCGTGACGCTGTTCGACACCGCCGAGATCTACGGGCCGCTCACCGACGAGGAGCTGGTCGGTGAAGCGCTGCGGCCGGTACGCAACCGCGTGGTGATCGCCACCAAGGTCGGCTTCCGTGTCGAAGGCACCACTTGAGCCTACGACCGCCGCAACGCGCGGCCCGACGGCATCCGGCGCGCACTCGACGGCTCGCTGCGCAGGCTGAAGACCGATCATGTCGATCTGCTGTACCTGCACCGCGCCGACCCCGCCGTGCCGATCGAGGACGTCGCAGGCACCTTCAAGGACCTGATCCGGCAAGGCAAGATCCGCGAGTACGGCCTGTCCGAGGTCTCGGCGGCCACCGTGCGCCGCGCGCACGCGGTGCATCCGGTGGCGGCGCTGCAGTCCGAGTACTCGGTGCTCGAGCGCGTGGCCGAGGCCGGCACGCTGCCGGTGTGCGACGAACTCGGCATCGGCTTCGTCGCGTACTGTCCGGTCGGCCGTGCCGTGCTGGCGGACATCTTCAATGAGCACAGCCGCTTTGCGCCCGAGGACCGGCGCGCGAGCGTCGGCTTCTGCTCGCCCGAAGGCCTGGCCGCCAACATGTTCGTGCTGGAACTGCTGCGCGACTGGGGCGCGCGTAAGAGCGCCACGCCGGCGCAGATCGCACTGGCCTGGCTGCTCGCGCAGTCGCCGCGCATCGTGCCGATTCCGGGCACGACCAAGCTGGCTCACCTGGACGAGAACCTGGGCGGCGCCGCGATCAGCTTCACGCGCGCCGAGCTGGCCGAGTTCAGGACCGCGCTGCAGGCCAGGCGGATCCACGGCGTGCGACCGCCGGCGAGCGTGCTGGCCGATCAGTGAGCCATCCACGCATCGAGGGGCGACGGCGTTGAAGCACACTCCGTCGGCCGACACGCGCATCGCGCGGCGCACGATGCTCGCGACGATCCTCCTTGGAACGGCGGCGCGAGCCGCGCGAGCGCAGAGCTCCGACCGGCCCCCGCCGTCCCCGCCATCCCCGATGAACCGACACCTGCGCACCGACGACCGCATCGCCGACCTGCTGCAGCATCCGGCCTTCGCCGGCTTTGCCGGCGCGCTGCTGCCCGGCGGCAGCGTGAGCGCCGACCCGAACCTGCCGCTGCGCGACATCGGCTCGCTGCTGCCGTACCACACGCAGGTGCATCCGCCCGAGGGGGTGGCCGCGCTGAACCGGCTGATCGACGACGTGCGCAGCGGCCACGCCGTCTTCCACGACATCTACACGCCGGCGCAGAAGCGGCAGGACGCGTCGCTGGCGGCCACCGGCCTGTTCTTCCTGCGCGGCCGGCCTGGAGCGCCGTTCGCGATCATCGCGCCGGGCGGCGGGTTCTCGTACGTGGCCTCGCTGCACGAAGGCCTGCCCTACGCGCTGCAGATCAACCGCCACGGCTGCAACGCCTTCGTGCTCGTCTACCGCGTGGGGCAAGGTGGTGCGCCAGCCACGCGCGACCTGGCGGCCGCGCTGTCCTACGTCGTGCGCAACGCCGCCGCGCTGGGGGTGGCGCCGCAGGGCTGGTCGCTGTGGGGCAGCTCGGCAGGCGCACGCATGGCGGCGGCCATCGGCACGCACGGGACGGCCGCGTTCGGCGGCGATGCGCTGCCGAAGCCGGCGGCGGTGGTGATGGCCTACACCGGGCATTCCGAGGTCGGCGCGCAAGGGGCCCAGGATCCGCCGACCTTCGTCGTCGCCGGCGAGCACGACCGCATCGCACCGCCGGTGCTGATGGAGCGGCGCGTCGCCGCGCTGCGCCGCTCCGGCGTGCGCGTGGAGTACCGGCTTTGCCCGAAGGTCGGGCATGGTTTCGGCCTGGGCACGGGCACGCCGGCCGAGGGCTGGGCCGACGAGGCGATCCGCTTCTGGCAGGGCGTGCTGCCGCCGGCCTCGTGATTGGCGGGCAGCCGTCACGGGTCGCAGCCATCGCCACCGCCGCATAGCACTTGAACGACTTGATGTCATGACGCTCAGGTGCTAGAGTGCCAGGCATCGACGCAGGCCACGCTGCACCATGTCCACCGCCGACGCTGTTCGCTCCACGGTCTATCTCGATCCCGAATTGCACCAGGCGCTGCGGGTCAAGGCGGCACATAGCCGCCGCAGCATGTCCGAGATCGTGAACGACGCGCTGCGTCAGGCGTTGCGCGAGGATCACGAGGACTTGGCCGCCGTGCGCTCGCGCGCCCGCGAGAAGCCGCTCGCCTACGAGGCCTTCCTCGCCAAGCTGAAGGCCGATGGCACGCTATGAGCTGAGGGTCAAACCGTCGGTCGCGAAAGATCTGCGCGGTCTCCCGAAGGTCGGCGTGCGCCGCATCCTGGGGCGCATCGAGGCGTTGCGCGACGATCCGCGCGCGCCGGGTTGCGAGAAGCTGGCCGACGGTTCCGAGCTCTATCGGGTGCGGCAGGGGGTCTACCGCATCGTCTACACGATCGACGACGAGCAGCTGATCGTCGAGGTCGTGCGCGTGGGCCATCGCGGCGACGTGTACCGCGCTCGATAGTCGCGCGTCCCGACGATGAGCGAGCCCAAGCCTCACTACCTCGGCCACCGACAACGGCTGCGCGAGCGATCAGCCGTAGTTGCGGCCGGGCTCGGCGACGTTGAGCTCGTCGCCGCCCTGCGGGCCGTGCTCGGTCAGCCACAGCTCTCCGGTGGCCGGATGCGCCGTGCTGTTGCCGCGCTCGCCGCCGGTGGCCGCCTCGGCGTAGGTCCAGTAGATGAGGCCGTTGCGCGCGAACTGCGGATCGCGCGAGTGCCGCCGCCGCGGCCATCGGGGGCGCGCGACGGATCGCCCGCGACGTCCGTCGCATGCGTGGCCTCATGCCTCGGGGATCGAGAGCTTCAGGAACCCGGGCTGCGGCTGGTCGGGGTCGGGGCCGCCGCGCATACCCTTGTCGAGCGCATCGATGGCAGCAAGTTCATCGTCGCCGAGCGCGAAGTCGAAGATGTCGAAGTTCTCGCCGATGCGTGCCGCGCGCGTCGACTTGGGGATGACCTGGCGGCCCTGCTGGATGTGCCAGCGCAGCATGACCTGGGCCGGCGTCTTGCCATGGCGCCGGCCGATGCCCACGAGGGTCGCGTCGGTGAACGTGCTGCTCGCCTGCGAGCCCCGGTAGTGCGTGATGCCGCCGATCGGCGACCACGCCTGCGTGAGGATGCCGGCTTCGGCGTGGGCCTGCACGCTGGCGGCCTGGGTGAAGTAGGGGTGCAGCTCGATCTGGTTCACCGCCGGCACCACCTCGACCTGGGGCAGGAAGCGCGCCAGGATCGCGGGCGTGAAGTTGCTGATGCCGATGGCGCGCACCCGGCCATCGGCGAGCAGTTTCTCCAGCGCCTTGTAGGCCGCGACCGTCAGCTCGAAGTCCTCGACCCGCGGCTGGTGCAGCAGCAGCAGGTCGATGACGTCGACGCCGAGCTTGGCGGCCGCCTTGTCGAAAGCGTGCAGCGCCGCGTCGTAGCCGTAGTCGGAGACCCACAGCTTGGTCTCGATGAAGACCTCGGCGCGCGCGATGCCGCTGCCGCGGATCGCGGCGCCGACCTCGCGCTCGTTGCCGTAGGCCGCGGCGGTGTCGATGTGGCGGTAGCCGGTGGCGAGCGCCGCGAGCACGGCGGCGGTCGTCTCGGCGGGCGGCGTCTGGAACACGCCCAGGCCGATGGCCGGGATCTGCACGCCGTTGTTGAGGGTGTAGTGCGGGATGGTGTGCTGGGTCATGGTTCGACTCCGCTGTGGGTTGGGTGTGTCCTGCAGAGTGCCGGGTTAAGGCATTCGGCGACGGCGTGCCGGCCGCACCCGGCATCGCCGGTGCAGTTCGCCGAGGCCGTCATGGCGATGGCAGTGGTCAACAGGATCAGCGGGGCTTTCATGCTCAACCGCCCGAGGCTGCTGCAAGCGCCTGTTCGAGCGCTTCATCGGCTCGCCGCGCGGCACCCGCATCGCCGCGATCGGCCAGCACCTGAGTCAACTGGCGCAACTGCGCGGCGCTCAAGCCCACCCGCAGGCTGGCCCGCATGTGCGAGCGCAACTGCGCCTCCACGCCCGGCGTCGCGGCCAGCGCGCCCACGGTGGCCAGCTCGCGGCTTTGCCAGTCGAGGTTGTCGCGCTCGAAGATGGCGCCGAACAGGTGCGCCTGCAGGAACTCGTTGATGACCGGCGCGAAGTCGAATACCGCGCCTTGCACCGGCCCGCCGGAAATCCTGGTCTGGTTGGCTTTGCCTGCCGCGGTCAGCTTGTCGCCGGTGGGAATGGCGCGGCCGGGTTCGCGGCCCGGTGTGTCCTGGACGCCGCGTTGCTTGCGCGCCTCCACCACTTTCATCAGCTCGCCGAGCGCGTTGAGGCTCTTGGGGAAGCCCACGTAGGCATAGAGCTGGACCAGCACCTCCTTGGCCTCGCTGATGGCGAGGCCCGCGTCCAGCCCCTGGTTCAGCGCGGCATCGAGTCTGGGCATGTCGCTCGCGGCCATGAAGGACGCGATCAGGGCAATGGCCTGCTGCCTGGCGGACAGGGTGTCCGAGGCCGGTTGCGTACTCGTCATGGGGCTTGCCTCCTGGGTGCCTGGGGTCTGCGCGGCGGTGGCGCCGGATGCCACCATCAGGACGAGCGCCAACGCAGCGGCGCAGCGCCTAGCGGGCGTTGTATTGCTCATCGCTCACCAACTCCTTCCAGTCCGCGCTCTTGCCATCCTTCACGTAGGCAATGGCCAGGTGGCGCATGCCGTTGGCTTGCGCCGCGCCGTGCCAGTGCTTGACGCCCGCCTCGATCCAGACCACATCGCCCGCCTTGATCTCGCGCCTGGGCTGGCCGTCTTGCTGTACCCAGCCTTTGCCGTCGGTGACGATGAGCAATTGGCCGACCGGATGGGTGTGCCATGCAGTGCGCGCGCCGGGCGCGAAATCGACCATGCCCACGCTGCCGTGCTTGCCGCTGTCGCCCGCCGACTTGATGTCCACCGCGACATGGCCGTTGAAGTTCTGCGCTGCGCCCAAGGCCGTCGGGGTCGCTGCCGCGGGGGTGATCTGGATGCCCTGGCCCTGTACGGACGATGCGCCCATCATCAGGATCGACGTGCCCGCCGCGATCAGGTTTCTTCTCATGGCGCTTCCTTCCTTTGCTGTCGATCGCACAGGGCAACTCTAGGTCGCCGACTTTGAATCCACTAGGGCAGTCGGGCTTGCTCCACCATCAAGGTGCGATTGATACTGCCGCGACGGCGCGAACGCCGCGAAAGGATCGAGCCGATGGCCATCAACGAGCTGCGAGCGATCGCCACCTTCGGCAAGGCCGTCGAGCTGGGCAGCATCCGCCGCGCCGCGGTTGCCCAGGGCGTCACGCCGCAGGCGGCGAGCCAGGCGCTGGCGCAACTGGAGGCGCATCTGGGCGTGCGCCTGCTGCACCGGAGCACGCGCAGCCTGGCGCTGACCGAGGAAGGCCAGCGCTTGCTGGAGACGACGCGGCCGGCGCTGGCGGCGCTGGAGCGCGCGCTGAGCCAGGCGCGCGAGTCGAAGGACGAAATCGCAGGCCCGCTGCGCATCGTCGGGCCGAGGTCGTCGTTCTCGTCGATCCTGATGCCGGTGGTCGACGAGTTCTGCAGCCGCCATCCCGACGTGCATCCCGACATCCAGCTCGACGACGGCAAGAGCAACTGGGTGCTCGACCGCGTCGACGTGGGCTTCAGGATCGGCAGCTCGGCCGATGAGGGCGTGATCGCGCGGCGGCTGTTCCCGGTGCAGCTGATGATCTGCGCCGCGCCGTCGTACCTGCAGCGTCACGGCGCGCCGAAATCGCTGGACGAGCTGGCGGCGCACCGCTGCAGCGCGTTCCGCCATCCGGCCACCGGCCAGGTGCTGCCCTGGTACCTGAACATCGACGGCGAGGTCGTGCACCGCCACGTCGTACCGACGCTGTCGACCAACGACACCGAGCTCGAGCTGCGGGCGGTGCTGGCTGGGCAGGTGATCGGCGAGGTCGCCAATCTCGCGGCGGCGGCGCACATCCGCAGCGGCGCGCTGGTGCCGCTGTTTCCGCAGTACATGAGCAGCCACATCGGCGTGCACCTGTACTACGGCAGCCGCGCCGCGCAGCCGCGGCGCGTGCGCGCCTTCATCGACCTGGCGATCGAGCGCCTGCTGGACACGCCGACCTACGTGCTCAGTGCGAAGGAGCTGAAAGCCGCGGCGTCCGCGGCGCCGGGGACGAGGCGCGCGCGCTGAATCGGGCTCGGCCGGTGGGCCGGGCAAGGTGCGAGGCGCGCGCGAGCGCTTGCAATCGACGATGCAGTCTCTGCGCAAGAGCAAGAGCAAGAGCACGGCCGGCGCGAAGCGGTGAGCTTCGCGGTTCGCCTCACGCGGGAGGCGCTGGAGGATCTGCAGCGAACTCGTGATTCCGTTTGGCGGCTCGGGCCACGTGGCTCTGTTCGAGATCCTCAGCGAACACGAGGTGGCCGGCTCGGCGATTCGACACCAGAGGGAAGACGACTACCACTGACCGTCGACGCCGCGGAAGTTTCATCACGGCCGTCGCGGGCCATGAACTCGAACGCCCGCGATTCGATCGTCTCTCCTCGGGTAGGTGATGACCAGCAATCGGTTCATGGTGGTGAACCACCTGTCGATGAAGCTGACGCAATGGACTGGCGAGCGGTGTGCCAGCGCTCATGCGGCGCCCGCCACCAGGCCGAGAAGGCCTGCCCGCTGTCGCCCAGCCGCAGCGGCTCGCCGATCAGCGGCGTCGCGAGCCTGACCGCGGTCTGGCCGGCGCTGGCCGCGGTGGCGCGGTCGAAGGGCTCGCTCCATGCATGCCGCGCGAGGCGGAACTTGCCGACGTGCGCCGGCAGCCAGGCCTTGGCGCCGAGGATCTGCACCGCGCGGAAGGCTTCCTCCGGCGTCATGTGCACCTGCGCCCAGCGTTCGTTGTACTGGCCGTTGTCGGTGACCACGAGGTCGAAGCCGGCGCCGATGCGCTGGGCGATCTCCTCGAAATGCGGGCCGAAGCCGGTGTCGCCGCTGAAGAACAGGCGCCGTCCGCCCGCCTGCAGCGCATAGGCCGCCCACAGCGTCTTGTTGCGTTCGAGCAGCCGGCCCGAAAAGTGGCGCGCCGGCAGCACATGCACCGTCAAGCCGGGCGCGGCCTGCAGAGCGGTGTACCAGTCGGCCTCGCGCAGCTTGTCGCGCGCGTAGCCCCACCGCTCGAAATAGCTGCCGACGCCCAGCGGCACGATCACGTGGCGCACCTTGGGCTCGAGCGCGGCGATGCTCGGGTGGTCGAGGTGGTCCCAGTGGTCGTGCGTGATCAGCAGCAGGTCGATCTCGGGCAGGTCGCTTGCCTGATAGACGCTGGTGCCGTCGAAGGCCCGGTTCACCCAAGGGATCGGCGCGGCGTCGATGCTGAACACCGGGTCGATCAGGATGCGCTGGCCCGCGAGCTGGACGAAGAACGACGAGTGGCCGAGCCAGACGACGATATCCTGCGCGCGCTCCAGCGCACGCAGGTCGGTCTTCACGGTCGGGATCGGCGCGTCCGGCCGCAGCCCAGCGTCGTCGGCGGTGACGAAGCGCCACAGCGACTCGATGCGGCTCTGCTGCGGCCCGGTGTACAGCGGCGACGGCAGCTGGTTGCGGAATTCGCCGTCGGCGTAGTTCGGCGAGCGCGCGAACGCCGCAACATGCTCGCCGCTCGGCGGCGCGTCGAACTTCGGCTGTTGCAGATAGGCCGCCGCTGCTGCGGCCAGCGCGGCGGCGAGCGCAAGCACGGCCACCGTCGTGCGCCACAACATCCGCAGCGGTGCGTTCATTGCGCTTCCATCAGCACGCGAAAGCCGATGCTGATGCCGCGGTAGTCGGCCGCGTACTCCTTGCGGTGCGCCGAACGCCAGCCACCGGCCGTGACGTGCCAGCTGCCGCCGCGCACGACTTTGCCCGAGCCGCTGGCCGGGCCCTTCGGGTCGGTGGCTGCCGCAGCGTCGTAGCGGCCGTAGTTGTCCTGCACCCACTCCCACACGTTGCCGTGCACGTCGTGCAGGCCCCATGGATTCGGCAGCTTGGCGCCCACCGGGTGCGGCGAGCCGGTGGCGAAGTCTTCGCCGAACCAGGCGTAGCGGCCGAGCTGGCCGCGGTCGTTGCCGAACGAGTACGCAGTAGTCGTGCCGGCGCGCGCCGCGTACTCCCATTCGGCCTCGGTCGGCAGCCGGTAGCGCTTGTGGCCTTCCTTCTCGTTCAGGCGTTGCAGGAACTGCTGCGCCTCGTTCCACGACACGGTGACGGGGTTGTCGGGCTTGCGCACGCGCTCGGCCATGCCGGGCAGGTCGAAGTAGGGGTTGGAGCGTGCACCGCTCGACTGCTCGTAGGGGCTCGACCCCATCACCGCTTGCCACTGCGCCTGCGTGACCTCGAACTTGCCCAGCAGGAAGGGTTTGCTGATCGTCACGCGATGCGCGGGCTTCTCGTCGGCATCGGCCTCGCGGTCGCTGTCGGGCGAGCCGATCGTGAAACTGCCGGCGGCGACGGGGACGAAGCGCATGCCGATGCTGTTGGTGTGTTCGGCGGTCTGCGCGCTGGCGGCGCTGACGGCGGTACCGGCCGCGAAGGCGGCGGCGAGCAGGGCTGAGCGAAGTCGGGCGAACACGAGGCGTCTCCTTATGGGGTGTTGCGGCGTGTCGAAACTGTAGGGATCCACCGACGCGCGCACTAGACGACCCGGCCTTGAAACATTCGCAAGCTGCGGCTGATAGTGGCCCGGTGCCGGCCCGCGCGGCGCGTGGGCCCACCTGAACTGGCAAGGTCCACTTGATGGTGCTTCAAGCCTGCACCGCCTAGTTGTTCGATGTCGACCGGCCTACATTGGCCAGCATCGATCTTCGCCACAAGGCCATGAACATCTCTCTCGAAACCTGCACCACCCATTTGCCCGCCGGGTACCGCTGCGCCATCGACATGGCTTCGTCGACAGACGAGGTGAGTGCATGAGCACGGCGAGATCGGCGGTGCTGGTGGTGGGCGCCACCGGCAGCATCGGCCGCCTGGTCGTGGCCGAGGCGCTGCGCCAGGGCCATGCCGTGCGCGCGCTGGTGCGCGACCCGGCTCGCGCCCGCGGCCTGCCGGCCGAGGCCGAGCGCGTGATCGGTGACCTGATGCGGCCGCAGACGCTGGCGGCCGCGGTCGACGGCATCGACGCGGTCGTGTTCACGCACGGCAGCGACGGTGGTGGCAAGGGCGCGGCCGAGCAGGTCGACTACGGCGGCGTGCGCAACCTGCTGCAGGCGCTGGACGGCCGGCCGGTGCGCATCGCGCTGATGACCGCCATCGGCGTGACGAATCGCGAAGGCGCCTACAACCGCGCCACACAGATCCACGACTGGAAGCGTCGCGGCGAGCGCCTGGTGCGCGCCAGCGGCCTGGCCTACACCATCGTGCGGCCGGGCTGGTTCGACCATCAGGCGAGCGACCAGCAGCGACTGGTCTTCCTGCAGGGCGACCGGCGCTGGGCGGGAAACCCGAGCGACGGCGTCGTCGCGCGGCGCCAGATCGCCGAGGTGCTGGTGCGCAGCCTGACCTCGAACGCCGCATGCCGCAAGACCTTCGAGCTGGTGGCCGAACGTGGCCCGGCGACGAGCGACTTCGAGGCGCTGTTCGCGGCGCTGCACGCGGATGCCGACGCCGACGCCGAGGGCTCGCTGGACGCGGTGCGCGACACCGCGAACATGCCGCTGGCCGACGAGCCGGCGCGCGTGCGCGACGACCTTGCCCGCGTCACGAAGACCCCGCAGCTCTGACGCGCCGTGCCCGAAGATGGTCATTGACGGGAGTACGCCGAATGACACCAACCGTTCTTTCGAATCGCCGTCGCCGCCAGCAGTTGCAGTCACCCGCATCGCCGCGGATGCCAGAGGGCGCGCGCAAGAATGGGGCCGCCGAAGCCTCGCCGATGCGGCCAGACGATGAACCCGGCCGCAGCCGCCTCGGGCCCATCACCGTCCGTGGCGGCGGTTCAGTCCAACGAGGTTTGTCTGACGCGGCCCAAACCGGACGCTTCGATACGCGTCGCAGCGCGTCAGATGAACGCCATTCGCTATGCGTCACCAAGCCAACGCCGAAGCACCGCGCAGAGCATCGGCGTAGACTTGGGCCTCTGTCTCGCTGGAGCGCCCGTGTCTAGCTTGCTCGACGAACTCTCGAAGAAGGCTCAGGCGCTCGCCGTTGAAGAGCGCGCGCAGCTCGCTCAAGAGTTGCTTGAGTCGGTCGAGCGCGACGCCGATCCAGACGTTCAGGCTGCTTGGGAAGCCGAGATCGCAAGCCGTATCGCGAAGTACGAGCGGGGCGAGGCCAAGCTCATTCCCGCAGAAGAAGTCTTTGCCGCTGCGCGACGCCTCACGCAGTGAAGTCCGTTCGCTTCCTTGAAGAAGCGCAGAACGAACTCCTCGATCAGATCTCGTACTACGAGGAGCATCAGAAGGGCCTCGGCGATCGCTTTCGCGAGTCTGTCGAAGCAGCAACCGCCCTTGCATCGGCGCATCTGAAGCTGGGCTCGCCCTGGAAGCTGCGAACACGGCGCGTCTTTCCAAGGGGCTTCCCGTTCTCGGTGGTGTACCGCATCGAACCGAGTGAATTGGTCGTCTTCGCCGTCGCACATTTCAAACGTCGGCCAACCTATTGGCGCAGCCGGAAGTGACGCATAGCCCTGCGCTCGAGCGGACCTCCACCGGCTTGACCCGCTCCGCTGCTCAGGTCCACCTTGTCGCCGGTGATCTGGTGATCTTGGCGCCCGGGCACAAGCCGAGCCAGGAAGTGAAGTGCCTAAGGATTCGCTGAAATGGCAGTTCGACGAGTGTCCGCGCTAGAGCATCGCGTGATGCTCACGCCTTGCCGAGACTGAGGCTCCGCTTCCCGTCGCCTCGGGCGCGAGCCAGCATGACCCCGGTCACGATCGCGGCCGCCACCACGTCGAAAACCCATGACGCTTTGGTGCCGCATTCGTGCCGGACCCGTCGTCGAGGATCCGCATCCAACTGCTGTGCGCACCGAGCAGGTAAGTCATCGTATATATTCGGCATATATCCAAGGGGAAGCGATGAGCCTCGCGAACGACACTCTGCTTGTCAAGTTCCGCCCGAAAGACACCCGGTTTGGCGTGACTCGTCGCACCGTCAAGGCCCTGGCACGCGAGCTCGGCGTGTCCGAAACGCAGGTGGTCCACCTCGCGCTGTCGAAGTTCGCCGAAGAAGCACTGCCGGCGTACGCACCCGATGACGCGCCGCTTACCGGCAAGCAGGTCGCAGCGCTGCGCAAGGACTCCAAAGCGCGTCTTCCCACGGGCAAGTTGCTCGACCGCCAGAGTCTGTTTGCGTGAGCACCCGCTGGAAGTCTCCGACCATCGGGGACATCGTGTGGTGCCACTTCCCCGAACTGCCCGCGCTGGATCCCGGCCCGAAGCCGCGGCCCGCGCTCGTGATCAGCGTCGAGACGCGAGCGGACGGTATCTCCGCGTGCGTTGCCTACGGCACAACCAAGAACGTCACGCGCCTCAAGGCGGGCGAGTTCGCGATCATCCGCAGCATCCACCCTGCGGCGTTCGAACTGGCAGGATTGGCTTTCGATACGAAGTTCGATTGCAGCCTCGCGATCGAACTGCCTTGGTCGGAGCGCTACTTCAAAGTCCCGCCTCATCCGCACCACGGGCAAACGCCCAAGCTCGGCACACTTCATCCGAGCGTGTATCACGCCGCAGCGGCGGCCTTTCGGGCTGCCAATGCGCGGTAGAGCCAAGGGCCATGCGCACAGGTAGCCACGAGTTCGGCGAGCTCAGCTGGCAGTCGCGCCCCTGTGCGGCGGATCAGCGGGCTCGAAGCGTGGGCAGCGACGGCCCCGGAGTCCTTCCGCTGGCCTGATTGCCACCTGGCAAGAGCTGTCGGGCTCACGCTCCCGGAGCGCGCTGGCTGGACCGTGGCAGCGCAGCGGCTTCGTCGACGAGATCGGTGGGGTCCGTCGAACCCTAGACCCGTCGCGTCAGCCCGAGCAAGTTCAATGCCCTTGCCGCGAAGTAGCCACTGAGCAGGCCATAGACGGCGGAGAGGCCAACGATGAACACGGCCGTGGAGATGACTGCGGCGTTGAACGCGTGCATCACGGCGTAGACGTACTTCGCGAAGAAGATGGCCATGATCACGACCAGCGGAACCCAGCTTCCGGGCACGAAGAAAGTCTTCGCGGCCGCGTCGTATGCGACCCGCTTGTCGCGAAAGACGGCGTAGCCAAGCGCAGCGGCAGCGGCCAGCGCAATGGCCCACGAGGCCAAGGGCACCGGCGTGAGACCGAAGCTGGAGTTGATTCCGGCCAGCGAGAGGGCCACCATGCCGGCGGGAAGCAGCAGCGCCGGAAACAGCCGCACGGTGCGCGACCTCGTTTGCATGAGGCCGAACCCCAGCAGCACGAAGAAGAGCGCGAACACCCAAGGCGGCGTGTGGGACAGGATCTGAACCAGCAATGAGCGCTCCCGTCTCGCTTGTTCGGCCGGCGTTTATATCGCGCCGAGACCGCCCGCGACGATAGGCGGCAACCCTTCCAGGTGGCGTTCGCTCGCGAGCGGCCGGATCATTTGCCTTTGCGAGGCGCGAGCTGCCGCTGTCGGCTCGCCAGCGCTCCGGAGGCGGCGGCTTTCAGCAGCCGCTGGAACGAGGGGCACGCCGCGTGGCTCGGCGCGCGACAGGCCACGGCATGCCGCAAGCCTTCGATCATCGCCTTCAGCCGCTTGACCATGCGCTCGAGCTCGTCGGCCTTGGCTGCCAGCATGGCGCGGTCGATGTTCGGCTCCCCGCCCGGCGTGAACATCACCCGGATCTCGTCCAGCGAGAACCCGGCAGCCTGCCCCAATGCGATGAGCGCGAGCTGGTCGAGCACGGCCGGCGAGAACTGGCGCCGCACACCCGCTGAATCGAGCGAGTGGATCAGGCCCTTGCTTTCGTAGTAGCGCAGCGCCGAGGCCGCCACGCCCGATTTCTTGGCGACTTCCGAGATATCCATGAAAAACCGCTTGACTTGAAGTTGACTTCAACTTCTAGGATGCCTCTCATGCATCCACAAGTCAACGGTTTCAAGGAGTCTTCGATGTCTTCCTCGCATCTCATCGGGTCCGTCGCGCTGATCGGCATCGGAGCAACCGCCGTGATGGACGCCTGGCTGGTGCTGCTGTCGCGCCTGGGCGTGCCGACCGCCGGTTTTGCCATGGTCGGCCGATGGGTCGGCAACATGCGGCGTGGCCAGTTTGCGCACGCCGCCATCGCCAAGGCGCCGCCGGTGCGCAACGAACTCGGCCTGGGCTGGCTGACCCACTACGTCATCGGGATCGCCTTCGCGGCGCTCCTGGTCACCGTGCAGGGGGGCGCGTGGCTCGAGCAGCCGACGTTCCTGCCCGCTTTGGCCGTCGGTGTCGCCACAGTGGCTGCGCCTTGGTTCGTGATGCAGCCGGCCATGGGCTCGGGCGTCCTGGCCTCGAAGACCCCCTCGCCGCTGAAGAACTGCCTGCGCAACCTGGCCAATCACTCGGTGTTCGGCGCCGGCCTTTACGTAGCGGCAGCCGCTCTTTCGAAGGCGGCCACGTGAGGCGTGCCTTCATCGCGCGCGGTCGACGAGAACCGGCCATCGCGCGAAGTCCATCAACCTACTTGGAGTTCCTCGAATGAGCAGACTTGCCATCATCTACCACAGTGCCCACGGTCATACCGAGCACATCGCCCGCCAGGTGCACGCGGGCACCCTGGATGTGGACGGCGTCGATGTCCACCTGATCAGGGCGGAAGACATGGCCCGCAGACCCGACCAACTCGTCGGCTACGACGGCTTCATCTTCGGCTCGCCGACCCACCTGGGCGGCGTCAGCGCCCCATTCAAGGGCTTCATGGATTCGACCGGCCGACTCTGGCGCACTCAGCAGCTCAAGGGCAAGCTCGCCGCAGGGTTCACCGTGTCGTCGCTGCCTGCGGGCGACAAGCAGTCGACTCTGCTGTCGATGTTCGTCTTCAGCATGCAGCACGGCATGCTGTGGATCGGCAACCCCATCTTGCCCGAGCAGCACAGCGGCGTGCCGTACGACGAGGCGGCCAATCGCCTGGGCTCGTGGTCGGGGCTGATGGCCCAGGCCGGGCACGCCGCGCCGGCGGACTCGTTCGTGCCGGGAGACGTCAAGACGGCACGCATGTTCGGCAGGCACTTCGCCCAGAGCCTGAACCGCGTGCTGGTTCCCGCCTGAGCCACACCCCTCCCACACACCCATCCCAGAAAGCTCACCATGTTTCCCAAGAGGTTTGCACCTGCGCTGTTCGGCCTGATTCTGTCGGGCCTGATGTCCTTGCTGGTCTCGGGCATCTCCACCTATCGGGCCGCCGGCTTCGGCGACCACTACCTTGCCTTGTGGATCGGCGCCTGGCTCACCGCATGGCTCATCGCCTTCCCGGTGGTGCTGGTCGCGGCGCCGCTCGCGCGCCGAACGGTTTCGCGGCTGGTCGAAAGCGGGCCATGACGCCGCGCATCGCCTACTCGCACTGCACCTTCTGGAGGTACACCTTGAACCTGATTCGCACCATGCTCTATCGCGGGGCCCTGGCCGCCGCAACCCTGCTCTCGCTGGCGGGACCCGCGAGCGCGCAGCACGCGGGCTACCGCACGCTCACCGTCGCGGGGGAGGCGCCCATGACCGTCGCGCTGTACTACCCGACGGCCGTCGCCGCCAGAACCGTGCCCATGGGCCCGTGGCTGCCGTCGGTGGCCCCGGGCGCCGCGCCTGCGCAAGCGCAGCTCAAGGGGCTGATTCTGTTGTCGCATGGCACGAGCGGCACGGAACTGAACCACCACAACCTCGCGACGCGGCTCGCCAGGGAGGGCTACCTCGTTGCCGCGGTGCGCCACTCGGGCGACAACTGGCAAGACCGGTCGTTGATCGCCTCCGGGCGCTACCTCAGCGAGCGCCCGCTGCAACTCAGCCGCGTGCTGGATGCGCTGCTGGCGAGTCCTGAATGGGGAGCGCGCATTCCGGCCGAGCGCATCGGCGCCGTGGGCCATTCCGCGGGAGGCTACAGCGTGCTGGCCCTCGCGGGTGCCCGGGGCGATTTCCAGCGCTCGGCGCAGCACTGCCGCACGGCCCAGGATGACCCGGGCTACTGCGCGCTGGCCAAAGGCCCGGCCGGCACCGAGGCCGCCGCGGCGCAGACCGAACTCGCCGCCAGCGCCACCGCGCCGGAAGCCCGGCTGGTCTCGGTGCCCGACCGGCGCATCCGCGCCGTGGTGGCGCTGGCCCCGATGGCGGTGGTGTTCACGCCCGAAAGTCTGGCCGCCATCAAGGTGCCCGTGCGCGTCATCGTGGCCGAGCACGATGCGGTGCTCAACGGCAAGTACCACGGCACGTATGTCGCCGCCAACCTGCCCAGCGCCCAGACCAGTACGGTGCCGGGAGCGGGGCACTTCGCCTTCATGGCGCAGCCGACTTTCCCGCTGCCTTCTCCGGCGGGCGATGCGTCGTCCAACCCGCCCGGCTTCGACCGCGTGGCTTTCCTGCCCGAACTGGAGAACCAGGTTGCCGCATTCTTCGCGGATCAATGGCGCTGAATGCGGTTCCGACGAATCTGCCGCTCGAGCCTCGGCCCTCGCAGCCTTCGACCGATGCCAGGCCTCTTGCGGTGCGCGCACCGCATCGCCGCTTCAAGTCCCAGCCACTGAAGTCGTCGAGGTGATCGGCGGTGTATAAGCCCGCATGACCGCCGGCAGCGTCGAACGCTTCTACGACTTTCACCCGATCAACGCCAGGCAGATCCTGGACGCGGTCGCTGCGCGCGGCATCGGCGCGGATGCGATCACCGAGGAGGTGCTGCAGCAGCACGACCAGGATCACTACGGGGGCACCGCGGCCACCGACCGGCTGATCGTCGAGGCAGGCGTGCGGGCCGAAGACGTGGTGCTGGACGTCTGCAGCGGCATGGGTGGGCCGGCACGCTATCTGGCCTGGAAGACCGGCTGCGACGTGACCGGCGTGGACATCACGGCCAGCCGCGTCGAAGGGGCCATCGAGCTGACGCGCCTCGCGGGATTGTCAGGCTCGGTGCGCTTCGTCCGCGGCAGCGCGCTGGCCATGCCGTTCCGAGATGCTTCGTTCACGCTCGCCATCGCGCAGGAATCGTTCGCCCATGTTCCCGACAAGCCCCGCTTGCTGGCCGAGTGCGCGCGGGTGCTGCGGCCGGCTGGCCGGCTGGTGTTCTCGGACATCCTGCACCGGGGGAACCTGTCGGCCCAGGACAAGCGCGAGCTCTTCTCGGGCATGACCTTCTCCGACATCGCGACGGCAGAGGGGTACGTGGAGCAGTTGCGCCGGTGCGGGATGGAAGTCGTCCGGCTGGTCGATCTCACGCAGGAGTGGACGCGCATCCTGGTCGAGCGGCTCGCGATGTACCGCTCGCTGGAGTCGCAGACCGTGGCGCGCCTCGGGCGCGAGCACTTCGAGCGCTACGACCGCGCGTACGAGCATTTCGTTGGGCTCTATCAGAGCGGGGTGCTCGCCGGAGCGCTGATCCACTCGCGCAAGGCGGATGCTGCGGCGAGGGCCGGCCGCAACTAACCCAAGCCGATCAGCGCCGAGGCGCGCCGGATCGCCGCCTCGGCCTCGCCGCTGAAGCGGAACGCGGTCAGGAAGTCTTCGGCGCGATAGCCCGGCACGCGGCGGCGCGCCTGCGCCGCCACCGCGCGCGCCTCGTCGAGTCGACCGGCCAGCGCCAGGCAGTGCGCCGCGATGCCCAGGATGTGCACGTGCGCGTTGGGCCGCGCCGCGCCCTTGACGGCCCAGTCGGCCGCCTCGTCGAAGCGGCGCAGGCGCACCAGCGCCAGCGCGCGCGTGGCCAGCATGGCGAACAGCAGCGGGTCGAACGGGCTCAGGTCGCGCGAGTGGTCGGCTTCGCGGATCGCGGCCAGCGGGTCGCCCTGCTGCGCATGGACGAACGCCAGCGTGTAGTGACCGAGCGCGAAGTTCGGGCTCAACTCGACCGAGGTGTCGAGCGCAGCCAGCGCTTGGTCGACCTGCCCGCGCAGCCACAGCGCGCGGCCCATCGCCCAGTGCGCCGACGGGTCGTGCTCGTCGGCCATCAGGCCGCGCGACGCCGCGCCATAGGCCTGCTCGATCTCGCGCTCGCGCTCGCCCCAGCCGAGGAAGGCGTTCTGGAAGTGCGTGAACGACAGCCCGGCATACGGCCGCGAGAACGTCGGGTCGAGCCTCGCCGCCTGCTCGAAGAAGCGGCGCGCCAGCTCGTTGTGGTCGCGATCGAAGCGGTACATGTGCCACAGCCCGCGGTGGTAGGCCTCCCAGGCGTCGAGCGAGTCGGGCGCCTTCAGCACCGCGCGGTTGCGCTCGGCCAGTTCGATCTGGTGCTCGATCGATGCCACGATGCGGTTGCCGATCTCGTCGAGCACGTCGAGCGCGTCGTGCTGGCGTGCGCTGAAGGTTTCGGCCCACACGATGCGCGCACCGCGCGTCTCGGTGAGCTGCGCGTGCACCTGCAGCAGGCCGCCGGCGCGGCGCAGCGTGCCGCCGGCGACGTAATCGACGTCGAGGCGGCGCGCGGCCTCCTCGGCGCCGATGCGGCGCTCGTCGAGCGCGAACACCGTGCCCTGCGCGATCACGAACAGGCTGCGCAGCTTGGCCAGCCGGGTGATCACGTCGTGCGCCAGGCCGTCGCCGAGGCCGCCGCGCACGCTGACGTCGCGCGCCGCATCGTCGAACGGCATCACCGCAATCGACGCGCGGCGCCGCGCCGGCGCTGCGGTGGGCGCCGACTCGCCG
>JAJVIL010000049.1 GCA_022072045.1 Burkholderiaceae bacterium
ACCAGCCCGGCGCTGAACGCGGCCGCGGCGCCGCCGGCCGCCAGCGCGGCGCCGCGCATCGCCAGCGCCAGGCGCGGGTTGAAGCGTGCGACCGACAGCGTGCGCTCGAGGAACAACAGCGCACCGACCAGCCCCACCAGCGCCGACAGCGGCGGCAGGTTGGCTGTCAGCCACATGCTGCCGCCCCACAGGTGCTGCGGGCCGAGCCCGTAGTAGCCGAAGAAGAAGACCGTCGCGCCGGCGACCGCCAGCGCGTAGTGCACGAACGTGCCGTCGCGCAGGCTGAGCCACTGCGCGATGCTGTAGATCAGCAGGCACAGGCCGATGCCGGCAATCACGCCTTGCAGCAACTGCACCTGCGCCTCGCGCTGGTGGTAGCGCTCGGCGGTCATCAGGCTGATCGGCAGCACCATCGAGCTGGTGGTCTGCACGCGCAGCCACAGCTCGTGGCGCAGGCCAGGCTGCAGCTCGAGCGCGACCACGTGGGTGCGCACCTGCATGGTCCGCAACCGGAACGGCAGATCGTCGCCGACGCGCGCGAACTGCAGCAGCCGGCCCTCGGTCATCTGGTAGACCTCGATGCGGTCGAGCGACGGGTAGTCGATGTCGAGCAGCCAGCGCCCGCGCCCGCCGGTGCTCACCTGCAGCGGCACGTGCAGCCAGACGGCGTCGCTGCGCACGCCGAGGTTGGCCCTGGCGCCCGCGGGCGGCGCCAGCTCGGCGCGGCGCGCCTCCGCGTCCTCCACCTGCCACTGGCCGCTGGGGTCGGCGAGCATCGTCACGGCGGGCCAGGCGTCGACCTCGCCCTGGCTGTCGACCAGTTGCAGCGGCTGCGCCGGTTGCGCCCAGGCGACAACGGCCGGCAACAAGCCCAGCAGGCCGCACAGCAGCAGACGGCGCAGACAGGGGCTCATGGTCATCACCATCGGTGTCGGTCCGCTGCGGGCGAACTTGAGGGGCGAGCCTATGATTTGCGTCATGCCCGCCAGCCTCGAAGGCCAGTTCGTCGTCGCGATCTCGTCGCGCGCGCTGTTCGACTTCGAGGAGGAAAACCGCATCTTCGAGGCCCGCGACGACCGCGCCTACATGCAGCTGCAACTGCAGCGGCTCGAGCAGCCGGCGCGCCCGGGGGTGGCGTTCTCGCTGGTCAACAAGCTGCTGGCGTTCAACCTCGGCACGGCGCCGCGCGTCGAGGTGGTGATCCTGTCGCGCAACGACCCGGTGTCGGGCATGCGCGTGTTCCGCTCGGCGCAGCACTACGGGCTGCCGATCCAGCGCGGCGTGTTCACCCGCGGCCAGAGCCCGTGGCGCTACTTGAAGCCGCTGGCGGCGCAGTTGTTCCTGTCGGCCAACGAGCCCGACGTGCGCTCGGCGCTCGACGCCGGCGTGCCGGCGGCGCGGGTCTACCCGCAAAGCGCGCGCGCCACCGACAACCATCCGGCCGAGGTGCGCATCGCGTTCGACGGCGACGCGGTGCTGTTCTCCGACGAGGCCGAGCGCGTGTTCCAGCACGACGGGCTCGATGCCTTCCACACGCACGAGCGCGAGCGCTCGGCGACGCCGCTGGCACCGGGCCCGTTCAAGCCGCTGCTCGAGGCGCTGCATCGCCTGCAGCGTGCGCCCGCGCGCGACATGCGGATCCGCACCGCGCTGGTCACCGCGCGCAGCGCGCCGGCGCACGAGCGCGCGATCCGCACGCTGATGGCCTGGCGCATCGAGGTCGACGAAGCGATGTTCCTCGGCGGCCTGCCCAAGGGCGAGTTCCTGCGCGAGTTCGAGCCCGACTTCTTCTTCGACGACCAGACCGGGCACGTCGAGTCGGCCGCGGCGCACGTGCCCGCTGGCCATGTGGTGGCTGGCATCGCGAACTGAAAGCCGATGTCGACCAGGCGCGCGGGAACTTCCGCTGCGCGGCGTCGCCTAACAGCGCACACCCGCGGTCAAGAACGAGAAGGGATCTCGCGCATGCGCATGAGCCGATGGAGCTACCGCGCAGACCGTGCGGTGTTCCCCATGCTGCTGGCCGCCGCCGGCTCGGTATCGCTGTGGCATGCCTCGATGCGGCAGAGCGAAGAGTGGCCCGCGTGGGTGCTCGCCGGCCTCGCCACCTGGACCCTGCTGGAGTACCTGCTGCACCGCTGGGTGCTTCACCGCGTGCCGCCGTTCAAACGCCTGCACGCCGAGCACCATGAGCATCCGTTCGAGCTGATCGGCACGCCGACATGGCTCAGCGCACCGTTGTTCGTGCTGGCCTGGTTGACGTTGACGCAGGCGTTGGCGCGGCCCGCCGCGGGCGGCGCGGCCGCGGGGCTGATGGCAGGCTACCTCGCGTACTCGCTGCTGCACGACGCCGCGCACCACCGGCGCGCCGCGCCCGGCGGTTGGCTCGCGCGCGTCAAGCGGCGGCACGCGCGCCATCACCAGCCCGGCGCGAATGGCGATTTCGGCGTCTCAACGGCGTTCTGGGACCGGGTGTTCGGCACCGCGACGACGGTCGGCCGCGACGATCGTCGCGCCGGGCGATGACCCGGCAGCCGGCGAAGATCCGACAGCGGACGGCCGGAATCGGCGCAGGCCGTCGAGGTCGACCACCCGCACGCCGCCGTACTCGATGCGGATCGCGCCAGCTTGCTGCAGCGCGTGCAGCGCCTGGTTTACGCGCTGGCGCGACACGCCGACCAGATAACCCAGCTCCTGCTGCGTGATGCGCAGCAGCTCGCCGACGCCGGGGTAGAGCACCGGGTGGAACAGCGACGCCAGGCTGCGCGCCACGCGCATGTCGGGGTCGCTCATGCGGTCGATCTCGCGCGCCGCGATGAACTGGCCGAGCCGCTCGTTGAGCTGGCGCATGATGAAGCGGTTGAAGCCGATCGAGTGCTCGACCAACCAGTCGAAGGTGGGCACCGAGATGCCGGCCACCAGGCTCTTGCGCAGCGCCTGGATGTTGTAGCGGTACGGCTCGTGCTTGAGCACCGTGCCTTCTCCGAACCAGCCGCCCGGCGGCAGCCCGGTGAACGTGATCGGCAGGCCGAGTTCGCTGTCGTTGCTCATCTTGAGCAGCCCGTCGATGACACCGAACCAATAGGTCACCGGCCGGCCGACGCGGCACACGTACTCGCCGGCGTCGGCCTCCAGCACGCGCATGTCGGCCGCCGCGACCCGGGCTTCCTCCGGCGCGAGCGCGGCGAGCCACGGCACGCCCGCCAGCTCGGCGGCGGTGGGCCGGCGCGAGCGGGCCAGCAGCGCCGAAGCCGACGATGACGAAACGCGGGTCACTCGGGAAACACCGATGCGGGCGGACCCTAGGATTGTCGTCAGACCGACAACCTGGCGTCAAACTTCCGCCCTAGCATCGCGATCCCAGCCAGCGCGCTTTGGAGTGTCGAAGCCGTGCAGACGACGTTTCCGCAACTGATGTGGACCCACGCCACGCAGCGCCCCGATGCGCCCGCGCTGCGCGGGAGGAGTTTCGGCATCTGGCAGACGATCACCTGGGCGCAGCTCGGGGCGATGGTGCGCGAGCTGGCGTGTGGCCTCGCCGAAGCCGGGCTGCAGCGCGGCGAGCATCTGGTGGTGATCGGCGAGAACCGGCCGCGGCTGTATGCCGCGATGCTGGCGGCGCAATCGCTCGGCGCCATTCCCGTGCCGCTCTATCAGGACGCGGTGGGTGCCGAGTTCGCGTTTCCGATCAACAACGCCGAGGTGCGCTTCGCCGTCGTCGAAGACCAGGAGCAGGTCGACAAGCTGCTCGAGCTGCGCGAGCAGTGCCCGCAGCTCGCGCGCATCTGGTACGACGACCCGCGCGGCCTGCGCCACTACGCCGAGCCCGGCCTCGCGCCGCTCGATGCGCTGATCGAAAGCGGCCGCGCGTACGACGCGTCGCACCGCGGCTTCTACGACGCCGAAGTCGCCGCCGGCAAGCCCGACGACGTGGCAGCGATGTTCTTCACCTCGGGCACCACCGGCAACCCCAAGGGCGTGGTGCACACCCACTTCACGCTGCTCGACCGTGCGGCGGCCGGCAAGGCGTTCGACAAGCTGACCGAGAACGACGAGGTGCTGGCGTACCTGCCGCCGGCCTGGATCGGCCAGAACATCTTCAGCTATGCGCAGTGGCTCGCCTGCGGCTACGTCGTCAACTGCCCCGAGTCGGCGTCGACCGTGACGATCGATCTGAAGGAGATCGGGCCCACCTACTACTTCGCGCCGCCGCGCGTCTTCGAGGGGCTGCTCACCAGCGTCACGATCCGCATGGAGGACGCCGGCGCGCCCAAGCGCTGGCTCTACAAGACCTGCATGGCGGTGGCGCGGCGGGTCGGCCCCGCGCTGATGGACGGCAAGCCGGTGGCGCTGCTCGACCGCCTGAAGTACCGGCTCGGCGACTGGCTCATCTTCGGGCCCTTGCGCAACACGCTGGGCTTCTCGCGCGTGCGCGTGGCCTACACCGCCGGCGAAGCGATCGGGCCCGACCTGTTCACCTTCTATCGCTCGATCGGCATCAACCTGAAGCAGCTCTACGGGCAGACCGAGACCGCGGTGTTCGTCTGCATCCAGCCCGACCACGAGGTGAAGGACGACACCGTGGGCGTGCCGATCGCGGGCGTCGAGATCAAGGTGATCGACTCCGGCGAGATCCTCGTCAAGTCGCCCGGCCTGCTCAAGGAGTACTACAAGAATCCGGCCGCGACCGCCGAGGTGCTCACCGACGACGGCTGGTACCGCACCGGCGACGCCGGCTTCCTCGATGCCGGCGGGCATCTGAAGATCATCGACCGCGCCAAGGACGTCGGCCGCCTCTTCGGCGGCCCCCACGACGGCGCGCTGTTCGCTCCCAAGTACGTCGAGAACAAGCTGAAGTTCTTTCCGTACATCAAGGAGGCGGTGGCCTTCGGCGACCGGCGCGAGCGGGTCTGCGCGTTCGTCAACATCGACTTCGAGGCGGTCGGCAACTGGGCCGAGAAGCGCAACCTGCCGTACGCCGGCTACACCGACCTCGCCGGCAAGCCAGAGGTCTATCAGTTGGTGCGCGAATGCGTCGATCAGGTCAACGCCGACCTGAGCCAGGACGACAGGCTCGCCGGCTGCCAGATCCACCGCTTCCTCGTCCTGCACAAGGAGCTCGACGCCGACGACGGCGAGCTGACGCGAACACGCAAGGTGCGCCGCGGCCAGATTGCCGAGAAGTACGCCGTGCTGCTCGATGCGCTGTACGGCGGCAAGAGCGAGCAGTTCATCGAGACGGTGGTCAAGTTCGAGGACGGCCGCACCGGCAGCGTGTCGGCGACGCTGAAGATCGCCGACGCCAAGGTCTTCCCCGTGATGAAGCGCGCCGCATGAACAGCACCCGGCGCGTCGGCGACGTCGTGCTCGACGTGCGCGACATCAGCCTGAACTTCGGCGGCGTGAAGGCGCTGTCGGACATCAGCTTCGACGTGCGCGAGCACGAGGTGCGCGCGATCATCGGCCCCAACGGCGCCGGCAAGAGCAGCATGCTCAACTGCATCAACGGGGTCTACCAGCCGCAGCACGGCACCATCACCTTCCGCGGCCGCACCTTCCAGCACATGAACTCGCGCCAGGTGGCCGAGATGGGCATCGCGCGCACGTTCCAGAACCTGGCGCTGTTCAAGGGCATGAACGTGATCGACAACCTGATGTCGGGGCGCAACCTCAAGATGAAGAGCAATCTTTTCGCGCAGGCCTTCAGGCTGCCGTCGGCGCAGCGCGAGGAGATCGAGCACCGCGCGTTCGTCGAGCGCATCATCGACTTCCTCGAGATCCAGCCGTACCGCAAGACGCCGGTCGGGCGCCTGCCCTACGGCCTGCAAAAGCGCGTCGACCTCGGCCGCGCACTGGCGATGGAGCCGCAGGTGCTGCTGCTCGACGAGCCGATGGCCGGCATGAACGTCGAGGAGAAGCAGGACATGTGCCGCTTCGTGCTCGACGTCAACGACGAGTTCGGCACCACCATCGTGCTGATCGAGCACGACATGGGCGTGGTGATGGACATCTCCGACCGCGTGGTCGTGCTCGACTACGGCCGCAAGATCGGCGACGGTGCGCCCGACGAGGTGCGCGCCAACCCCGACGTGATCAGCGCCTACCTCGGCACGGTGCATTGAAGGGCGGGCGGCGATGGGCTTCTTCCTCGAGACGCTGATCGGCGGCCTGATGACCGGCATGCTGTATTCGCTGGTCGCGCTCGGCTTCGTGCTGATCTTCAAGGCCTCGGGCGTCTTCAACTTCGCGCAAGGCGCGATGGTGCTGTTCGCCGCGCTGGCGATGGCGCGCTTCTCGGAGTGGATCCCGCACGTGCTGCACTTCGACATCAAGCTGCTCGACAACCTGGTGGCGTTCGCCGCCGCGCTGCTGCTGATGATCGCGGTGGCGTGGCTGATCGAGCGGCTGTGCCTGCGCAAGCTCGTCAACCAGGAGGGCGTGACGCTGCTGATGGCGACGCTGGGCATCAGCTACTTCATGGACGGCTTCGGCCAGACGATCTTCGGCAGTGACATCTACAAGATCGACATCGGGCTGCCGAAGGATCCGATCTTCCTGCTCGAGAGCGTGTTCCAGGGCGGCATCCTGGTCAGCAAGGAAGACCTCTACGCCGCGGCGATCGCCGCCGCGCTGGTGATCGCGCTGGCCGCGTTCTTCCAGTACACGTCGACCGGCCGCGCACTGCGCGCGGTGGCCGACGACCACCAGGCGGCGCAGTCGATCGGCATCCCGCTGTCGCGCGTGTGGGTCATCGTCTGGAGCGTCGCCGGCTTCGCCGCGCTGGTGGCCGGCATGATCTGGGGCAGCAAGCTGGGCGTGCAGTTCTCGCTCGCGGTGCTGGCGCTGAAGGCGCTGCCGGTGGTGATCCTCGGCGGCCTGACGTCGGTGCCGGGAGCCATCGTCGGCGGGCTGATCGTCGGCACCGGCGAGAAGCTCTCCGAGGTGTTCATCGGCCCGATGGTCGGCGGCGGCATCGAGATCTGGTTCGGCTACGTGCTGGTGCTGCTGGTGCTGCTGGTGCGCCCCCAGGGGTTGTTCGGCGAAAAGATCATTGACCGGGTATGAAATACACGGGCAATGAGCTTTCGGCGCAGGCTAACTTGCGAAGCAAGTTAAGCGAAGCGCGCCGTAGCCAAAAAATCATCGACCGGGTCTGACCATGCTCTACAGGGAAAACGGTCAGTTCAAGACGACCTACGCGGCCGATCAGCAGATCTTTCCGATCGCGCAGGACCGTGCGCTCATCCTCGCGCTGGTGGCGCTCGCCTTCGTCGCCGTGCCGCTGCTGGCCAGCGAGTACCTGCTGCGCGCGATCCTGATCCCGTTCCTGATCCTGTCGCTGGCCGCGCTCGGGCTCAACCTGCTCACCGGCTACTGCGGGCAAATCTCGCTGGGCACCGGCGGCTTCATGGCGGTGGGCGCGTACGCGGCGTACAACTTCATGATCCGCTTCGACGGCATGCCGCTGGTGGCGGCCATCCTGCTCGGCGGCGTGTGCGCCACCGTGGTCGGCGTGGTGTTCGGCATCCCGAGCCTGCGCATCAAGGGCCTGTACCTCGCGGTGACCACGCTGGCAGCACAGTTCTTCTGCGAATGGGCGTTCCTGCGCATCAAGTGGTTCACCAACTACTCCACCTCGGGGTCGGTCAGCGTCAGCGAACTGAAGCTGCTCGGCTGGAGCATCGACACGCCGGCCGAGAAGTACCTGTTCTGCCTGGGTTTCGTCGCCTTGTTCGCGTTGCTGGCCAAGAACCTCGTGCGCGGCCACATCGGCCGCGAATGGATGGCCATTCGCGACATGGACGTCGCCGCCGAGGTGATCGGCATCCGGCCGGTGTACGCCAAGCTCAGCGCGTTCGCGGTCAGCTCGTTCATCGTCGGCGTGGCCGGCGCGCTGTGGGGCTTCGTGCACCTGGGGGCGTGGGAGCCCGCAGCGTTCAACATCGACCGCTCGTTCCAGTTGCTGTTCATGGTGATCATCGGCGGGCTGGGGTCGATCATGGGCAGTTTCTTCGGCGCGGCGTTCATCGTCGTGCTGCCGATCGTGCTCGACAACTTCCCGTACTGGTTCGGCATTCCGATCGACACCGCGCTGGCGGCGCACCTCACGTTCATCATCTTCGGCACGCTGATCGTGTTCTTCCTGATCGTCGAACCGCACGGGCTGGCGCGCCTGTGGTCGATCGGCAAGGAGAAGCTGCGGCTGTGGCCGTTCCCGCATTGACGCTTTTTCGCGCGCACCTTCGGGTGGCGACTATGTCCTGAAGCAGACCTGACCTGGAGGTACACCGATGACTCTGAAATCCCTGGCACTCGCAGCGGCCCTCGTGGCCGCCGGCACGACCACCGCGCTGACCTCGGTGCCTGCGTACGCGCAGGCCAAGGAGCAGTTCTTCCCGGCGCTGGTGTACCGCACCGGCGCCTACGCGCCCAACGGCGTGCCCTTTGCCAACGGCTACGTCGACTACCTCAAGTACGTCAACGCCAAGGGCGGCATCAACGGCGTCAAGATCGTGTTCGAGGAGTGCGAGACCGGTTACGCCACCGACAAGGGGGTCGAGTGCTACGAACGCCTGAAGGGCAAGCACGGCGGCGCCACGGTGTTCCAGCCGCTGTCCACCGGCATCACCTTTGCGCTCACCGACAAGGCCCCGGGCGACAAGATCCCGCTGATCACCGCCGGCTACGGCCGTGCCGATTCGGCCGACGGCATGGAGTTCAAGTGGAACTTCCCGCTGATGGGCACTTACTGGACGGCCGCCGACGTGCTGGTGCAGCACGTCACCAAGATCGGCGGCGGCATCAAGGGCAAGAAGATCGCGCTCGTCTACCACGACAGCCCCTACGGCAAGGAGCCGATCACGCTGCTGCAGGAGCGCTCCAAGCTCGACGGTTTCGAGCTGATGCTGCTGCCGGTGGCTCACCCCGGCGTCGAGCAGAAGGCCACCTGGCTGCAGATTCGCCAGAGCCGGCCCGACTACGTGTTCCTGTGGGGCTGGGGCGTGATGAACTCGGCCGCACTGAAGGAGGCGGTGGCCACCGGCTATTCGCGCGACAAGATGTACGGCGTGTGGTGGTCGGGCGCCGAGCCCGATGTCGAGGACGTCGGCGCCGGCGCCAAGGGCTATCACGCGCTGGCCATGCAGCACAGTGCCGAGCCCAATTCGAAGATCGTGCACGACGTGCTGAAGGAGGTCTACGCCAAGGGCAACGGCACCGGCCCCAAAGAGAAGGTCGGCCAGGTGCTCTATATGCGAGGCCTGATCTCGGCGATGCTCGGTGTCGAGGGCGTCAAGCGCGCGCAGGAGCGCTTCGGCAAGGGCAAGGTGATGACCGCCGAGCAGGCGCGCTGGGGCTACGAGAACCTCGCGCTCGACCAGAAGAAGCTCGACGCACTGGGGTTTGCCGGCGTGATGCGGCCGATCAGCACCTCGTGCGCCGACCACATGGGCGCCTCGTGGGCGCGCATCCAGACTTGGGACGGCGCCAAGTGGAACATCACCTCCGACTGGTACCAGGCCGACGAGTCGATCATCAAGCCGCTGGTCAAGGCGTCGGCCGAGAAGTACGCGGCCGAGAAGAAGATCCCGCGTCGCGATCCGTCGGACTGCCAGTCGTGATCGGCTCGGCCGATCACGCTGGCAGTGAAACTGCCTGATCGTTTCGCTCCCTCCCCTGCCCCTCCCTCCGAGCGGGAGGGGACGGGCTCCTCGCGGAGCCCTCTTCAAAGCGCCGGGTACGGCGCTTTGAAGAGTCAACAGCTAAACACATGTCTGCCAACGTCCTGCTCAACGTCAACGGCATCGAGGTCATCTACAACCACGTGATCCTCGTGCTGAAGGGCGTGTCGCTGCAGGTGAGCGAGGGCCGCATCGTGGCGCTGCTCGGCGGCAACGGCGCCGGCAAGACGACGACGCTGCGCGCGGTGAGCAACCTGCTCGCCGGCGAGCGCGGCGAGGTGACCAAGGGGTCGATCGAGCTGCGCGGCGAGCGCATCGAGAAACTCAGCACCGCCGAGATGGTCGAGCGCGGCGTGGTGCAGGTGATGGAAGGCCGCCACTGCTTTGCGCACCTGACGATCGAGGAGAACCTGCTCACCGGCGCCTACACCCGCAAGGACGGCAAGGCCGCGGTCGCGGCCACGCTCGACAAGGTGTACGGCTACTTCCCGCGCCTGAAGCAGCGCCGCGGCTCGCAGGCCGCCTACACCTCGGGCGGCGAGCAGCAGATGTGCGCGATCGGCCGCGCGCTGATGGCCAACCCGAAGATGGTGCTGCTCGACGAGCCGTCGATGGGCCTGGCGCCGCAGATCGTGCAGGAGGTGTTCGAGATCGTGCGCGACCTCAACACCAAGGAGCGCGTGACCTTCCTGCTGGCCGAGCAGAACACCAACATGGCGCTGCGCTACGCCGACTACGGCTACATCCTCGAGAGCGGCCGCGTCGTGATGGATGGCAAGGCGGCCGAGCTGCGCGAGAACGAGGACGTGAAGGAGTTCTACCTCGGCATGGGCGGCGCCGACCGCAAGAGCTTCCGCGACGTCAAGAGCTACAAGCGCCGCAAGCGCTGGCTGGCCTAGGGGTCGTTCATGCCTGACGACTGGGGCTTCGCGCCGCCGCCGTTCGATGCCGGGCAGTCGCTGCT
Organism: Burkholderiaceae bacterium; assembly: GCA_022072045.1. Lineage (GTDB taxonomy): Bacteria > Pseudomonadota > Gammaproteobacteria > Burkholderiales > Burkholderiaceae_C > JAEUPI01. Next base: position 10,645 of record JAJVIL010000049.1, read on the forward strand.
GCAACTGCAGCGCGCGCTGCGCGACTGCAAGCTGAGCGCACGCGGCAAGGGGTTCGAGCTGCGCGGCAAGGCGGTGGTCGAGCTCGAGGTCAAGGAGGCGACTGTCGCCGCGCGTCTGGTGCGCAGGCTGGTGAACACGCCCGAATGGGATGCGTTCACCGTGAAGAACGCGGCGGACCAGCGCAAGCTGATCGACGAAGTGAAGAAGCGGCTCGCCCGCTGGAGCGACGAGGACTGAAGTGACTGCAGGATCGATCTCCCAGGCGGCGGGCCGCCCCACCGATTCGTTCTACGACGCGCTCGAGACGCGCGACCCGGCGCAGCGCGAGCGCGACGCGCTGGCCGCGCTGCCGGCGCTGGTGCGACGCGCCCAGGCCACCGCGGCCGGCGCCGAACGCCTCGGTCGAGTGGACGCCGACGCGATCACCACGCGGCAGGCGTTCGCGAAGCTGCCGGTGCTGCGCAAGAGCGAGGTGCACCAACGCCAGCAGGCCGGCCGTGCCGCGGCGACGTGGGATCCGCTGGGCGGCATCTCGACCATCGGCTGGCGCGGCATGGTCGCGGCGCAGGGCGCGCGCCGCGTGCATCAGTCGCCCGGTCCGATCTACGAGCCCGAAAGCCTGGGGCCCGACCCGTTCCGCATGGCGCGCGCGATGTGGGCCGCGGGCTTTCGCGCCGGCGATCTGGTGCACTGCAGCTTCAGCTACCACCTGACGCCCGCCGGCGCGATGATGGAAGGCGGCGCGCACGCGATCGGCTGCACCACCTTCGCCGGCGGCGTCGGCAACACCGAACTGCAGCTGCAGGCGATCGCCGACCTGCGGCCGCACGGCTACATCGGCACACCGAGCTTCCTGCGGATCCTGCTCGAGAAGGCGGCCGAGACCGGCCAGTCGATCGCCTCGCTGAACAAGGCGCTGGTCAGCGCCGAGGCGTTCCCGCCCTCGTTGCGCGACTGGCTGCGCGAGCGCGGCATCGAGGGCTACCAGGCCTACGGCACCGCCGACGTCGGGCTGATCGGCTACGAGACCGTCGCGCGCGAAGGGTTGGTGGTCGACGAAGGCGTGCTGCTCGAGATCGTGCGCCCCGGCACCGACGACCCGGTGCCCGACGGCGAGGTCGGCGAGGTCGTCATCACCGTGCTCGCCGCCGACTACCCGCTGGTGCGCTACGGCACCGGCGACCTGTCGGCGGTGCTGCCGGGCCAGTGCCCGAGCGGCCGCACCGCGCAACGCATCAGGGGCTGGATGGGCCGCGCCGACCAGACGGCCAAGGTGCGCGGCATGTTCGTCCACCCGAGCCAGGTGGCCGACATCGTGCGCCGCCACGCCGAGATCGTGCGCGCGCGCGTCGTCGTCGAGGGCGAGATGGCGAGCGACCGCATGGCCTTCAAGGCCGAGGTGAAGACACAGCCCGAGGGCCTGGCACAGGCCATCGCCGCCAGCGTGCGCGACGTCACCAAGCTGAACGCCGACGTCGTGCTGGTCGCCGCGGGCAGCCTGCCCAACGACGGCAAGGTGATCGAAGACGCGCGCAGCTACAAGTAGCGTTGGATCGCCGCACACTCGACTGAGGCCGGCGCAGGCGCGCGGCGTCAGCCGAGCCCGATCGCCCCTTGCGCGGCCAGCGCGTCGATCTGCTGCGCGTCGAAGCCGAACTCGCGCAGCACCTCGGCCGTGTGCTGGCCGAAGGTCGGCGCCGGCGTGCGCACCGACCCCGGTGTCGCGCTGAGCTTCACCGGCACGCCCAGCGCATGGGTGCGCCCGGCCAACGGATGGTCGAGCGCGACGATCATCTCGCGCGCCAGCGCCTGGGGATCGCGCGTCATCTGCGCGATCGACTGAATCGGCCCGGCCGGCACCCCGGCCGCGTCGAGTTCGCGCAGCCACTGCGCCGTGTCGCGCGTGCGCAGCCGCTCGCCGAGCAGACGCGCCAGCTCGTCGCGATGCGCCATGCGGTCGCTGTTGCTGGCGAAGCGCGCGTCGGCGATCAGCTCGGGCACGCCGGCGATGCGCGCGACGCGCTCCCAGTTGGCCTGGTTGGCGCCGCCGATATTGATCCAGCCGTCGCGCGTGGGAAACGCCTGGTACGGCGCCGCGAGCACGTGCGCCGAGCCGAGCGGGCCGGGCGACACGCCGGTGGCGAAGAAGATCGCCGCCTGCCACGCGGTCTGGTGGATGCCGGCCTCGAACAGCGAGGTGTCGACGTGCTGCCCCTGGCCGCTCTGCGCGCGATGCAGCAGCGCCGCGAGGATGCCCACCACCGCGAAAATGCCGGCGTTGAGGTCGGTCACCGGCGTGCCCACCTTCACCGGCGCGGCGCCCGGCTCGCCGGTGACGCTCATAAGCCCCGCGGCACCCTGCGCGATCAGATCGAACCCGCCCTTGTCGGCGGCCGGGCCGGTGCGGCCGTAGCCCGAGATCGAGCAGTAGACCAGTGCCGGGTTGAGCGCGCGCAGCGCGTCGACACCGAGGCCCAGGCGATCGAGCGCGCCCTTGCGGTAGTTCTCGACCAGCACGTCGGCCCTGCGCGCCAGCTGCTGCAGCACGCGGCGCCCGCCGTCGGTCTTGAGGTCGACCGCGATCGAGCGCTTGTTGCGGTTCATCATCATGAACGCGGCCGATTCGCCGTTGACCTGCGGCTCGGCGTAGCGCCGCGTGTCGTCGCCGGCGGGCAGGCGCTCGACCTTGATGACGTCGGCGCCCAGGTCGGCCAGCAGCGCGCCGCAGGTGGGCCCGGCCATGATCTGGGCCAGCTCGAGCACCGTCAGCCCGGCAAGCGGGCCGCGGTTGGCCGGCGCAGCGGCCGCGTTCACCGGCCGACGAACTCCGGCACCGTCTTGGCGAGGAACGCGCGCACGCCGATGCGGAAGTCCTCGCTGTCGTAGCAGGCGTAGCCCTCGTCGCGCTCGGCCTCGGTGAGCGGCTGGCGCGATTCGAGCTGGCGCACGAAGCGCTTGTGCCAGCGCGCGACCAGCGGCGCGCCGGCGGCGATGCGGCGTGCGGTGGTGTAGGCCTCGGCGGCCACCTCGTCATCGCGCACCACCCGGTGCACGAGGCGCTTGTCGAGCGCCTCGCGCGCGCCGAACACGCGGCCTTCGAGCAGCATCTCGAGCGCGGTGGCGCGGCCGACCGCCTGCAGCAATGCGGCCAGCTCGGCATGCGCCATCACCAGGCCGAGCTTGTTGATCGGCACGCCGAAGCGGCTGCCTTCGCCGCAGATGCGCAGGTCGCACAGCGCCGCGATCTCCAGGCCGCCGCCGACGCAGATGCCTTCGATCAACGCCAGCGTCGGATGGCGGCACTGCGCGATGGCGTCGAGCGTGCCGTGCATCACCCGAGCGTAGGCCTTGCCCTGCACGGCGTTGGCGCGTTCGGTCTCGAACTCGGCGATGTCGTTGCCCGGCGCGAAGGCCTTGCCGCCGGCGCCGCGCAGCACCACGCAGCGCAGCGCGTCGTCGTCCGACAGGGTGCGCATCGCCTCGCCGAGGCGCTGCCACATCGGCTTGGTGAGTGCGTTGAGCTTGTCCGGCCGGTTGAGCACGACGGTGGCCACGGCGCCGTCGCGCTCGACCAGCACGAGATCGCTGTCCATGCGTTGTCAGCGGTAGAAGAAGTCCACTAGGCCCAGCGTGACGACGGGCACGTAGGTGATCAGCAATAGCACCGCGAGCAGCACCCCGATGAACGGAATGTTCGCCTTCGTGACGTCCCAGACGCTCTCCTTGGCGATCGAGCAGGTGAGCAGCAGCACGCTCGCCACGGGCGGCGTCTGCTGGCCGATCGCCAGGTTGAGCGTCACGATCAGGCCGAAGTGCACCGGATCGATCCCCGCCGCCGTCACCACGGGCATCACGATCGGCACCACCAGGATGATGGCCGCCGCCGAGTGCAGGAACATGCCGATGATGAGGAAGAAGATGTTGAGGATCGCGAGGATCGCCCACTTCTCGTTCGTGACGGACAGCATCACCGCGGCGATGCGCTGCGGCAGCTGAACCTCGGTGAGATAGAGCCCGAGCAGCGCCGACGCCGCGACCAGCAGCATCACGGCGCCGGTCTGCACCGCGCCGTCGATGACGGCTTCGCGCAGCCGTTTCCAGTCGAGCTCGCGATAGACCAGCCCGCCCACCAGCAGCGCGGCGACGACGGCCAGCGCGGCGCCCTCGGTCGCCGTGACGATGCCGCCGAAGATGCCGCCGAGGATGATGATCGGCAACGTCAGCGCCCAGAACGCGTGCCTGAACGCGCGCCACAGCGCAGCCCACTGGAAGATCTGCTCCACCGGCCAGTTGTGCCGCAGCGCGTACCAGTAGCACAGGGCCATGAAGCCGCCTGACGCGAGCAGGCCCGGCACGATGCCGGCGACGAACATCTGCACCACCGAGGTGCCGGCCATCACCGCGTACAGGATCATCGGGATCGACGGCGGGATGATGATCGCCAGCGTCGCGGTGGACGAGGTCACCGCGGCCGTGAACGGCCCCGGGTAACCGCGCTTCTTCATCGCCGGCATGATGATCGACGCCGTGGCCGCCACGCCGGCGACGGCCGAGCCCGAGATCTCGGCGAAGAACATGTGGCTGAGCACGTTCACCTGCGCCAGCGCGCCGCGCACCCAGCCGACGAGCGCCTGGCAGAAGTCGATCAGCCGGTGCGAGATCCCCGACGTGTTCATGATCGCGGCGGCGAGGATGAACAGCGGGATCGCGATCAGCGGAAAGCCCGTCGCACCCTGGTACAGCGCGATCGGCACGTTGGGCAGGCTGCCCACGCCCTGCGTGGCCAGCATCGCGATCACCGACGCGATCGACAGGGCCACCGCGATCGGCACGTTGATCAGCACCAGCACGAGGACGCACACCAGAACGACAAAGCCGATCATGCGGGCTTCGCCTCGTGCGCCGGTTCCGCGCGCGCCTCGCGCAGCACCTCGGGAAACACCAGCACCTGGCCGATCACGATCAGGACGGCACCGATCGGGATCGTCGAGTGGGCAATCGCCACCGGGACGTCGGGCAGCGAGACGAGGCGGTCGGACGCCAGGATCTCGATGATCGAGGTGCCCATCCAGGCCAGCAGCACGAAGAAGGCGATCGCGCACAGCTGCGCGACCACCGCCGCCGCGACGCGCCAGCCGGACGGCAGCATGCGCACGACCTCGGGCACGCCCATGTGCGCGTGCTTGAGCACGGCCAACGCCGAACCGTAGAACGTCACCCAGGCCAGCAGGATCGTGGCGACCTCGTCATACCAGACCAGCGAGTGGCCCGAGTAGCGGAACAGCACACCCACCGTCACCTCGGCGGCGAGCGCGATCATGAGCACGATGCAGACCCATTCGAGGAAGCGCTCGTATCCTCGACGCAGTGCCCCCGAGGTCATCGGCTACTTGCCCAACGCGATCGCGCGGTCGATCAATTCCTTCGATCCCTTGACCTCGCCCGCGAACTCGTCGTACACCGGCTTCGAAGCGACGACGAACGCGTCCTTGTCGGGCGTGTTCACCTGCATGCCGCCGGCCTTGAGCTTGCCGAGCAGGTCCTCGTCGTCCTTGGCCGCCTTCTCGTAGACGAACCTCTGCGTCTGCCTCGCCGTGTCCTCGAGGATCTTGCGCACGTCCTCGGGCAGGCTCGCCCACTTGCGTGCACCGACCGTCACGTACGCGGGCGTGTACACATGGCCGGTGAGCGAGAGGTACTTCTGCACCTCCTGGAACTTGGCGCTGTAGATCTCCGTGAACGGGTTCTCCTGGCCGTCCATGACGCCGGTCTGCAGTGCCGTGAACACCTCGGAGAACTTCATCGGCGAGGGGTTGGCGCCGTAGGTCTGGAACATCTTCACGCGCCACTTGCCCTCGGGCACGCGCAGCTTGACGCCATGCAGGTCCGCGGGCGTGTTGATCGGACGCTTGGAGTTGGTGATGTGGCGGTAGCCGTTCTCCCACACGGCGATCACCTTGAGGCCCTTCTTCTCGGCCTCGGGCGCGAGCTTGGGCCAGAAGATCTCCTTCTCGATCTTCGCCATGTGCGCGCGGTCCTTCACGAGATAGGGCATCTCGAAGATCCCGAACAGGTCGGCCTCGGACGACATCACGGTCGACGGCAGCGCCATGTCGACGGTGCCGAGCTTGAGCTTCTGCAGCAGCTCCTTGTCGCCGCCGAGTTGGCTCGAGCCGAAGACGACGACCTTGGCCTTGGCGCCGAGTTTCTCGTTCGCGCGCTTCGCGAACTCCTCCGCCGACGCCGCGAACAGCGAGCCCGGCTCGCCGACGTGGCCGAACTTGATCTCGGTCTGCGCGGCGGCCGGCGCCACGACGGCCGCGGCCGCAACGGCGATGAGCAATGTGCGGCGTCGATTCATGGCTTGTCTCCGTTCGTTCGTGGGTTGTGGAATCGCGTGGTGCGCTGCAGCTTGCTAGGCCGCGGCGCGCAACGGCCTGGGTGCCGGCCGGGCGGCGAACTCGGCCATCGCGGCCTGCACCCCGCTGCCGGCGAGCGCCACGCCGGCGAGCTTCAGGCCCATCTCGACACCAGCCAGCGTGGCGACCAGCGTGAGGTCGTTGCTGTCGCCCAGGTGGCCGATGCGGAACATGCGGCCCTTCACCTTGCCCAAGCCGGTGCCCAATGAAAGATCGAAACGCTCGTGGATCAGCCGGCGCAGCGCATCGGCGTCGACCCCTTGCGGCGTGATCACGCCGGTAAGCACCGGCGAGACCACGCTGGCGTCGGCGCACTGGATCGGCAGGCCCCAGGCGCGCACCGCGGCGCGCACGCCCTCGGCCCAGCGCTGGTGGCGCGCGAATACCGCATCGAGCCCCTGCTCGAGCAGCATGTCGAGCGCCTCGCTCAGGCCAACCAGCAGGTTGGTGTTGGGCGTGTAGGGCCAGTAGCCGCCGCGGTTCATCTCGACGATCTCGTCCCAGGCCCAGAACGAGCGCGGCAGCTTCGCGGCCTTCGACGCCTCGAGCGCCTTCGGCGAAAGCGCGTTGAAGCTGATGCCCGGCGGCAGCATCAGGCCCTTCTGCGAGCCGCTGATCGACACATCGACGCCCCACTCGTCGTGGCGGTAGTCGGCGCACGCCAGCCCCGAGATGGTGTCGACCATCAGCAGCGCGGGGTGGCCGGCGGCATCGATGGCGCGGCGCACCGCGGCGATGTCGGAGGTGACGCCGGTCGACGTCTCGTTGTGCACCACGCACACCGCCTTGATGCGGTGCGCTGTGTCGGCGCGCAGCCGCTCCTCGATCAGATCGGCCTGCACGCCGCGGCGCCAGCCGGTGGGCAGCCCCGTGGCGGCGTCGGTGCCCGGCACCGACAGGAACTCGGGCTGCAAACCCAGGCGCAGCGCCATCTTCTGCCACAGCGTCGCGAAGTGGCCGGTCTCGAACATCAGCACCGCGTCGCCCGGGCTCATCGTGTTGGCCAGCGCCGCCTCCCACGCGCCGGTGCCCGAGGCCGGATAGATGGCCACCGGGTGCCGAGTGCGGAACACGCGCTTCAAGCCATCGATCACCTTCAACCCGAGTGCCGCGAACTCCGGCCCGCGATGGTCGATGGTCGGCAGGCTCATCGCGCGCAGGATGCGATCGGGCACCGGACTCGGCCCCGGGATCTGCAGGAAGTGACGGCCGCTGGGATGGTGGTCGAGCGTGATCATGATCGGGCCGCGATCGGCAGCGCATTGTTTTGCATACAAAACAGCGGTGTCAACCCGGCGCGACCCTCGGGCCGCTGCCTGCGAGCGAATCGCCTGCCGCCTTGCCGCAGCACCGTTTTGCATACAAAATTCCGCACCACGATCACCACCCGAGCCGATGGCCGTCATCCCGCTGCGCAGCCCCGTGCTGCACGACCAGGTGGTGCGCAAGCTGCGCACCCTGCTGGTCGAGGGGCGCATCGACGCCGGCGCCAAGCTCAACGAGCGCGAGCTGTCGCAGCGGCTGCAGGTGTCGCGCACGCCGCTGCGCGAGGCGATCAAGCAGCTCGCCGCCGAAGGCTTGGTGGAACTCAAGCCGCACCGCGGCGCGGTGGCGATCGCGCTCGACGAGGCCGAGGTGCAGCACAGCTTCGAGCTGATGGCCGCGCTCGAGGGCCTGTCGGGCGAGCTGGCGGCGCAGCGCATCACCGAGGCCGAGCTGCAGGTCGTGCGCGCGCTGCACTTCGAGATGCTGGCCGCGTTCACGCGGCGCGACCTGAGCGGGTACTACCGGCTCAACATGCAGATCCATGCCGCCATCAACGCCGCCGCCAAGAACCCGGTGCTGGCGCGCACCTACGCGCAGGCCAATGCGCGGCTGCAGGCGCTGCGCTTTCGCTCCAACTTCGACGAGCAGAAGTGGAAGCGCGCGGTGAAGGAGCACTCGCAGATGATCGACGCCCTGGCCGCGCGCGACGACGCGAGGCTGCGCCAGTTGCTTGTCACGCACCTGCACCACAAGCGCGACGTGGTGCTCGATATGATGCGCGCCGGCACGCTGGCGATGGCATCGAAGGCTTCGCGGTGAGCCGATGAAGCTCGACGGCCCGAACCGGCTGCAGCCCGCCACCGACACCAGCGTCGAGCTGGCACGCCAGTTGCGCGCGCACACGCGCGGCGAGGTGCGGTTCGACGCCGCCTCGCGCGGCCGCTACGCCACCGACGCGTCGATCTACCAGGTGATGCCGGTGGGCGTGTTCATCCCCACCGACGACGCCGACGTGCGCCACGCGATCCAGATCGCCCGTGAACTGCGGGTGCCGGTGCTGCCGCGCGGCGCGGGCACCAGCCAGTGCGGCCAGACCGTGGGCGCCTGCCTGGTGATCGATGGCAGCAAACACCTGCGCAGCGTGCTCGCGCTCGACATCGACGCGCGCACCGCGCGCGTGCAGCCCGGCCTCGTGCTCGACGCGCTGAACGCGCAGCTCGCGGGGCACGGCCTGTGGTTCCCGGTCGACGTGTCGACCGGCGCGCAGGCCACGCTCGGCGGCATGGCGGGCAACAACTCGTGCGGCTCGCGCTCGATCGCGTACGGCAACATGGTGCACAACGTGCTGGGCGTGCACCTGCGGTTGGCCGACGGCGCGGCGCTGCACGCCGGAGCGCTGGCCTCGCTGAGCGGGCGCGCGGCGACCACCGCGCGCTTCGTTCGGGGCCTCGTCGAGTCGTGCCACGACGACATCGAGGCGCGCTGGCCGCGCGTGATGCGGCGCGTCGGCGGCTACAACCTCGATGTCTTCCAGCCGATGAGCGAGCGGCCGTACAGCGTCGACGGCTCGGTCAACCTGGCGCACCTGTTCGTCGGCGCCGAGGGCACGCTCGGCTTCATCGAGGCGCTCGACCTGCAGCTCGCGCCCCTGCCGCGCGCCAAGGTGCTGGGCATCGTCAACTTCGCGAGCTTCCACCGTGCGATGGACAGCGCGCAGCACATCGTTGCGCTCGGCCCCACCGCGGTCGAGCTGGTCGACCGCACGATGATCGAGCTGGCGCGCGCCAACCCGGCGTTCGCGCCGGTGATCGAAAGTGCACTCGTCGGCGAACCCGAGGCGATCCTGCTGGTGGAGTTCAGCGGCGACGACCGCGCGGCGCAACGCGCCAGCCTGCGCGCGCTGGTCGAGCTGATGGGCGACCTCGGGCTGCCGGGCAGCGTGGTGCAGATGCCCGAACCGGCGCCGCAGAAGGCGCTGTGGGAGGTGCGCAAGGCCGGGCTCAACATCATGATGAGCCTCAAGGGCGACGGCAAGCCGGTCAGCTTCATCGAAGACTGCGCGGTACCGCTGCCGCACCTGGCCGAGTACACCGCGGCGCTGACCGAGGTGTTCGCGCGCCACGGCACGCGCGGCACCTGGTACGCGCACGCGTCGGTCGGCACGCTGCACGTGCGGCCGATCCTCGACATGCGTCGCGACGGGGCGGCCAAGATGCGCGCGATCGCACAGGAAGCCTCCGAGCTGGTGCGCAAGTTCAAGGGCGCCTACAGCGGCGAGCACGGCGACGGCCTGTGTCGCGGCGAGTGGATCGCCTGGCAGTTCGGCCCGCGGTTGAACGAGGCGTTTCGCGCCATCAAGCAGCACCTCGACCCGGACAACCTGTTCTGCCCGAACCGCATCGTCGACCCGCCGCGAATGGACGATGTGTCGCTGTTCCGCTTCCCGCCCGGCCATCGCACGATTGCCATCCAGCCCGCGTTCGACTGGTCGGCCTGGAACGTGCAAAACGACCCCACGACCGAGGCGTTGAGCACCCCGGGCAGCGGCGGCGACCCCACGCTCGGCTTCGCGAAAGCGGTCGAGATGTGCAACAACAACGGCCACTGCCGCAAGTTCGACGCCGGCACCATGTGCCCGAGCTGGCGCGTCACGCGCGACGAGCAGCACCTCACGCGCGGCCGCGCCAACACGCTGCGCCTCGCGCTCGCCGGTGCGCTGGGACCCGACGCGCTCACCGGCCCCGCGGTGCACGAGGCGCTCGAGCTGTGCGTGGGCTGCAAGGGCTGCAAGCGCGAATGCCCCACCGGCGTCGACATGGCGCGCATGAAGTTCGAGGTGCAGGCGCAGCGCCACGCGCGCTTCGGCGCCTCGCTGAAAGACCGGCTGATCGGCCGCCTGCCCGACTACGCGCCGTGGGCGGCAGCGCTGCCGTGGCTGGCCAACCTGCGCAACCGCTGGCCCGCGCTGGCGCGCCTGGTCGAGCGCCGCA
>JAJVIL010000022.1 GCA_022072045.1 Burkholderiaceae bacterium
GATGAACGGCGCGGTGCTGCCGATCGACGCCAGCAGGGTCTGGCCGTACTGCAGGTGCGCGTGTCCGGCGTGCAGCGCGTCGCGCAGGCGGCGCGTCAACTGCGAATCGAGCACGCCCGAGGTCTCGAGCGTGCCGGCGGGCGGCCGCGCGGTGGCCGCGGCCAGCAGGGGCGCGAGCACCTGCTCGCGATCGAGCGCCTGCAGCCGGCCGCGCGCGTGGTCTACCGTCTCGGCCGCCCAGAACGCTGGCACCGCGCGGGCGATGTCGCGGCGCGCACGCTGCAGCACCCAGGCCTTCCACAGAATCACGACCCAGGCGCTGATCGACATCGCGAGCAACAGCATCGCCACGGTCCGACCGACGCCGTCGGTCTGCTGCCAGAACTGCTGCAGGCCGAGCATCTCAGTGGCGCTCGGCCATGAGCGCACGCGAGCGCGTCATTCCAGCGGCCGCCGAAGCGTCTCGGCAGCGGCTCACTTGAGGCCCAGCACGTCGTGCATGTCGAACAAGCCGCTGCGCTGGCGCGCGACGAAGCGCGCCGCGCGCAGGCTGCCTTGCGCGTAGGTGGCACGGCTGGCCGCACGGTGGGTGATCTCGATGCGTTCGCCGTCGCCGGCGAACAGCACCGTGTGGTCGCCGACGATGTCGCCGCCGCGCACCGACGAGAAGCCGATCGTCGAGCGGTCGCGCACTGCGCTGACGCCTTGGCGGCCGTAGACCGCGCACGACGCGAGATCGCGGCCGAGCGCGCGCGCCACCACCTCGCCCATGCGCAGCGCCGTGCCGCTGGGCGCGTCGACCTTGTGCCGGTGATGCGCCTCGATGATCTCGATGTCGTAGCCTTCGCTGAGCGCGCGCGCGGCCCGGTCGAGCAATTCGAGCACGACATTGACGCCGGCACTCATGTTGGGCGCCATCACGATCGGGATCTGCTGCGCGACGCGCGCGACTTCGTCCGTCTGCGCGGGCGACAGGCCGGTGGTGCCCACCACCGCCGCCACACCCAGCTCGCGGCACGCCGCGAGATGCGCCATCGTGCCTTCGGGGCGCGTGAAGTCGATCAGCACCCGCGCGCCGGCGAGACCCTGACGCAGATCGCTCGTCACGCGCACGCCGCTGTCGCGGCCCAGAAAGGCGGCGGCGTCCTGGTCCAGCGCGGCGCTGCCCGGCACGTCGAGGGCGCCGCTCAAGCGGCAATCGCCGGCCTGGCTCACCGCTTCGATCAGCATGCGGCCCATGCGGCCGGAGGCGCCCGCCACGGCCACGGCCAGCGGCGATGGCGCGGTCAATTCGGCTCCAGCGGTGGATACACACGCACCGGCCCCGTCGCCGGCGCGGGCGTCGGCGGCGCCGCCTTGGGCGCCGCGGGCAGCGCCGCCACCTGTTCGGGCGTCAGTTCGAGCGCGACCGGCTTGCCGCCGATCGAGCTGCGCGTGATCTGAGAAACGAACTCGTGCTCCGACGGTAACTCGGGGGCGTCGATCTTCTGCAGCCGATCGCCCTCGAAGGTCACGATGACGCTGCGTCGCTGGGGCGGCGTGCCCGGCCGCACGATCGTGAACACATAGTCCCACCGGTCGGCGTGAAACGGGTCGGTCAGCAGCGGCGAACCGAGCAGATCGCGCACCTGCACGCGGGTCATGCCCGGCCGCACCTGCGCCAGCTGCTCCTTGGTGACGACGTTGCCCTGGACGATTTCGATCCGGTACGGCGTGACGATCCCGAGCAGGCTGCCGTCCTGCGAGATCGCCGAGCAACCGCACAACACGCCGGCCATCGATGCGGCCACGAGGGACGCTCGGCAAGCGCTTCGGCGACTGAGGCGGCCCGGCATGGTGCGACGCAAGGGCTTACCGCGCCGATGGCGGCGCGCGTGGCTATGATGGAGCGATTCTATCGATCCGTTTCGACGCGATATCTTGTCCGGCAGCCCAGCATGAGTCAGGTCGACGAACTCAAGAGCAGCGGCCTCAAGGCGACGCTGCCGCGCCTGAAGATCCTCGATGTCTTCCAGAAGACCCCGGTGCGTCACATGACCGCCGAGGATGTCTACAAGGCGCTGCTCACCGAGGGCGCCGACATCGGCCTGGCCACCGTGTACCGCGTGCTGATGCAGTTCGAGCAGGCGGGGCTGCTCAAGCGCAGCCACTTCGAGTCGGGCAAGTCGGTGTTCGAGCTCAACGAGGGGCAGCACCACGACCATCTGGTGTGCCTGACCTGCGGCCGCGTCGAGGAGTTCTACGACGCCCACATCGAGCAGCGGCAGCGCGCAGTGGCGCAGGCCAGGGGCTTCGAGCTGAGCGATCACCAGCTCTCGCTGTACGCGGTGTGCATCAAGAAGAACTGCCCGCACCGGCCGGACCGATAGCTGGATCAGCCGGGGTTCTGCTCCATCGCCTTCTGATGGCGGGCGATGAACTCCTGGTAGGTGTCGATGCCGCGAAGCTGCAGGATCGTGTTGCGCACGGCCGCCTCCACCAGCACCGCCAGGTTGCGGCCGGCGTCGACCGCGATCACGACCTTGCGCACCCCGATGCCGAGGATGTCCTCGTACAGCGGCTCGTACGGCAGGCGCTCGAACTCGCGCTCCATCGTCTCCTTGCGCACCAGGTGCACCATCAGCTTGAGCCGCATCTTTCGGCGCACCGCCGTCTCGCCGAAGATCGCCTTGATGTCGAGCAGGCCGATGCCGCGCACCTCGAGCAGGTTGGCCAGCAGTTCGGGGCAGCGCCCTTCGAGCGACGACTGCGACACTTTGTAGAGGTCGACCGCGTCGTCGGCCACCAGGCCGTGGCCGCGCGAGATCAGCTCGAGCCCGAGTTCGCTCTTGCCCAGGCCCGATTCGCCGGTGAGCAGGACCCCCAGGCCGAGGATGTCCATGAACACGCCGTGGCGCGTGGTGCGCTCGGCGAAGTGCTGCGCCAGGTAGCTGCGCACGACGTCGATCACCTGGCCGGCCGACTCGGCGGTGACGAACAGCGGGATGTCGGCGCGGTCGCACATGGCCACCATGCGCGCCGGCGGCGCCACGCCGTCGGCGGTGATGATCACCGGCGGCTCCAGCGTCACGATGCGAGAGATGCGGCGCTCCTGGTCCTCCAGGCTCACGGTCGACAGATAGGCCACCTCGCGATGGCCGACGATCTGCACGCGGTACGGGTGGATGTAGTTGAGGTAGCCCACCAGGTCGGCCGCCGATTGCGCGTCGCGCACGGCGGCGTCGTCGAAGCGGCGCTCCGGGTGCGCGTGTCCGGCCACCCACTCCCAGTGGAGCACCGAGCGCTGTGCCTCGAACAACGCCTCGGCACTGACTGAAGTGGGCTTCATCGGGCGCCGTCTTCAGCCGGCCGCGACCCGCTCAGGCCAGCGAGTTGGCCGGGTGCCAGTCGTGAATCAGCCGGTGCAGCGCAGCGGCGTCGGGCTCGGTCTGCAACTGCTCGCGCAGTGCGCGGTCCGACAGCATCTCGGCGATCTCGGAGAGGATCTCCAGATGACGCTGGGTCGCGGCCTCGGGCACCAGCAGAAAGATCAACAGGCTCACCGGTTCGTCGTCCGGCGCGTCGAAGGGAATCGGCGCCTGCAGGCGCAGCACCGCGGCCAGCGGGCTCTTCAAACCCTTGATGCGACCATGGGGGATGGCCACGCCGTGGCCCAGCCCGGTGGAACCCAACCGCTCGCGCGCGAACAGGTTGTCGGTGATCGTCGCCCGCGCGATCGAGTGCAGGTTCTCGAACAGCAAGCCTGCGTGCTCGAACGCGCGCTTCTTGCTGGTGGCCTCGACGTTCACCAGCACGTTGCCGGGCGGCAGGATGGCAGCGAGACGATTCATCGGCTCCACACCCAAGGCCTGACGACCGTTGGGCGTCCCATGTCAGAACGGTGGATTATAGAAACGCAATGCTGCACCGCACGGTGGACAAGTCACGCGCTCACGGGGTGTTGCGCGGAGGTCGAATCTAGAGACCGGCCCGAATGGAAAACGGCCCCGAGGGGCCGTTCGCGAAGATTTCGGCGGCCGCACCGTCAGGCGGCGATCCGCTTGGCTGCCGCGTGGTGGTGCTGCTGCACCTTGTCCTTGTGGCGACAGACCTGACGATCGAGCTTGTCCATCAATTGGTCGATCGCGGCGTAGAGATCCTCATGGGCCTGCTCGACGAAGATGTCGCGCCCCTTGACCCGCAGCGTCACATCGGCCTTCTGGCGTCGCTCCTTCTCGCGCCGCTTCTCGACCGACAACACCACGCTGATGTCGACCACCTGTTCGAAGTGGCGCGTCACCCGATCGAGTTTTGTGAGCACGTACTCGCGCAGCGCGGGCGTCACTTCCAAATGGTGCCCACTGATCGTCAAATTCATCGGAACGTCCTTTCCCAAGTTGAACGATCGGCCGCAGGCGCTGCCCCGGTTGTCGATGCGGGGTCCGAACGCATGGCATCGCACCGCGGTTGCGAACCAGTGTGCGCTGCTTCGACGCCCCCCACAAGCGCGCGTTGCGTTGTACGATCCTTCGATTGGGCGGGACGCGTCTGCGCGGCGGCCTGCGCGCTGGCGCCGCGTGCGCGGTGCCATAATCGCGCCCCTTGCACGCCGCCGCCGCCGGTGCCCGGCGGTGCTGCACCCCAGCCGCCGATTGCGTTGTCAGGGCGTTGGAGTTCGCTGCATGCTCAACGTCTTCACGCTCGTCAACGGCCGGCTGGTGCAGCAGGAGATCGACGGCGCGCCGGCGCTGGGTGCCGTGCAGCCGGTCTGGGTCGACCTGGAGGCCCCCACGGAGGACGAGAAGCGCTGGATCGCCGACCGCTTCGGCCTCACGCTGCCCGAGGACATCGTCGACGACGATCTCGAGGAATCGGCACGCTACTACGAGGGCGACAATGGCGAGCTGCACATCCGCTCGGATTTCCTGGTCGAGGACGATGAACGGCTAGCGCGCAACGTGCGCGTGGCTTTCATCCTCAAGGACGGGGTGCTGCACTCGGTGCACGCGGTCGACCTGCCGGTGTTCAGGCTGTTGCGCATGCGCGCACGGCGCATTCCGGCGCTGATCGAAGACGCCAAGGACGTGCTGCTCAAGCTCTACGACGCCGACGCCGAGTACTCGGCCGACGCGCTCGAAGGCATCTACGACGAACTCGAGGCAGTGGGCAGCGGCGTGCTGAAGCAGCAGGTCGACGACCAGGCCGCCGGCGCGGCGCTGGCGGCGATCGCCAGGCAAGAAGACCTCAACGGCCGCATCCGACGCAACGTAATGGACACGCGGCGGGCGCTCAGCTTCATGATGCGCAGCCGCTTGCTCAATGCCGGCCAGTTCGAAGAGGCGCGGCAGATCCTGCGCGACATCGACTCGCTCGATTCGCACACCGCGTTCCTGTTCGACAAGATCAACTTCCTGCTCGACGCCACGGTCGGCTTCATCAATATCAACCAGAACCGGACGATCAAGATCTTCTCGGTGGCCAGCGTCGCGCTGCTGCCGCCGACGCTGATCGCCAGCATCTACGGCATGAACTTCCAGGTCATGCCCGAACTGCACCTGGCCTGGGGCTACCCGCTGGCGCTGCTGATGATGGTGGCGTCGGTGGCGGCGCCGTTCATCTACTTCAAGCGCAAGGGCTGGCTGCGCTGATCCGCGCCAACGCATCGGGCCGCCGCGTCGGCGACCCGATGGAAGAAAGTTGCCGTGCAGCGCCCCCGAGCGAAGGAGGGAGGGAGGGAGGAGGAGGAGAAGCGCTCCGGGGTTTCTCTGTCGGCAAACCGACAGGCTGCACAGCAATAACCTGGTGCACGGTCAGGTGCACCGCGCACCCCACCAAAGGTGGATGCGCAACACGCCCTGTGATCCGCTGCGTTCGCGTGAGTTCCATTGAATTGCGTTTGTGGTGTCCACGACGCCCTCAGGGTTGCACGCCGCCGGCCGTGGCGGTAGCGCGCGGTGCCCGTCTGCCGTGGTGCACCAGCGCGATGCCCACCGACACCGCGAGCAGCGCGGTGACCAAGCGCAGCGTCAGCGGGTCGGCCATCATCAGCACCCCTGCGAGCAGGCCGAACACCGGTGTCAGCAGCGTGAATGCCGACAGTTGGGTGGCCGGATAGTGCCGGATCAGCCAGAACCACATCAGGTAGCTCGCGAAGCAGACCACCACGATCTGAAAGGCGAGCCAGAAGCCCGGGCCCGCGCTCAGCCGTTGCGGCCACGGTTCGCCGAGCAGGGGTGAGGCCACGGCGAGCGCCGCGCCGGAGACGACAAGCTGATAGAAGAGGGTCTTCTCCGGCGCCGCGTGCGACAGGCTGGTGGCGCGGATGAGCAGCGTCGTCGCGCCCCAGAAAATGGCGCCTGCCACGCCGAGCGCGTCGCCGAGCCATTGCCGAGCGCCGACCGACGGCCGCTGAAAGCCTTCGGCGAAGGCCCAGGCCACGCCCGCGAAGGCTGCGATCAGGCCGACGGTTTGCACCCAGTCGAGCCGCTCGCCGCGGTTGATCGCCGGCATCCCGAGCGCGACGACGAACGGCGCCAGGTAGACGAACACCACCATGCGCGACGCGGTCGTGAACTTCAGGCCGGTGAAGATGCAGCCGAACTCGACCGCGAACAGCAGCCCGGCGAGCAAGCCCGCACCCCAGGTGCCGTCGCGCTCGAGCAAGCGGATGCCGCGCCAGCGGGCCCACGCGGCCACCAGCAGCGCTGCACCGATCGACCGCGCCGCGGCCTGCAGCAGCGGCGGCACCTCGACCAGCGTCGACTTGCCGGCCACCTGCCCCAGGCCCCAGACGGCGCAGCAGGCGAGCAGCGCCGCCACCGCTCGGCCGTCCAGGCGGGGCCGGCGCTGGTTCACGGCGCCCCGCCTTGGAGCCGCGGGCGACTGCGGCGCCATGCAGCCGCCCCGAGGCCGCACAAGGCGCCCATCACGGCGCCGCTTGCGTGGGCCGCCGGCGCGATGGCGATATCCCACCCGGGCATGCGCTGCAGCGGGCCCTGCCACGGCTGCTCGAGCGCCACCTTGAGCGCCACCCCGGCCAGCACCAGTGCGGCGAGCACGCGCCGGGGGCCCTGCTCGCGCTGGCACAGCGAGATCGCCGCCACCACGAGCCCGGCGTGCAGCACGCCGGACAGCCCGCCGTAGTGCAGCAGCGCGGGTTGCGCCAGCAGGCCCAGCTGGGTGAGCGGCCAGGCCGCGAACCAGGCCAGAGCGTCGAAGCGGTCGCAGCCGGCGCGCCAGCCGAAGATCGCCACCAGCAGCGCACCCCCGGCGTTGGCCCAGCGGTGCGCGTCGCTCCAGTGCACCCACGCCGCGCTCCAGCAGCGCCAGGGCTGCGACCACACCAGCGCGGGCTGCCAATCGAACTGTCGCGGGTCGAGCGCTGCCGCGAGCAGGCTGCCACCGGCCAGCAGCAGCGCAAGCCACCACCAGGGGTGCGACGCGGCCTGCGCTCGCGCAGCGAGCCTGTGCTGCGGCGAACTCAGGACGTCGACCCTCGACCGAACACCGCGTGCCACAGCGCGGCCACGGCGTCGTGTTCGGCGGCGAGCTCGGATGGCTCGAACTGGGTCGGCCGCTCGTCGAGCCGCGCCCGGTGCTGCGCGCGTCGCAGCTCGCGGTACGCGTGGGCCGCGGCCTGCCCGACGCCCGCGGGCAGCATGCCGTGCAGCTCTGCGCGCTGCAGCAGCGCGATGTTGCCGACGTTGTCGATCAGGTCGGCATAGCGGTGTGCATGGGCCAGAACCAGATACTGCACCGCGAATTCCGCGTCCATCATGCCGCCCGGGCTGTGCTTGACGTCGAACTTGCCCGGGTTCACCGGGTGCGCGGCGCGCACGCGCTCGCGCATCGCGACCACTTGTGCGGCCAGCGCTTCGTGGTCGCGCGCGGTGGCGAGCACCTGCGCGCGAGCGGCGTCGAAGCGCGGGGCGAGATCGGTGCAACCGGCGCAGAAGCGCGCACGCGTCAGCGCCTGATGCTCCCAGGTCCACGCGGTGTTGCTGCCGCGGCCCTGCTGGTAGCGCTCGAACGACGCGATCGAGGTCGACAGCAGCCCCGAGTTGCCGTTCGGGCGCAGCGCGGTGTCGATGTCGAAAAGCTGGCCGGCCGCCGTGCGCAGCGTGAGCCAGGTGATCAACTTGCGCACGAACGCCCCGTAGACCTCCTGGGCACGATCGGGGTCGGGCTCGTCGCCGTCGTCGTACAGGAAAACGACGTCGAGGTCGCTGCCGTAGCCCAGCTCCTTGCCGCCGAGCTTGCCGTAGGCGATCACCGCCAGGCGCGGCACCTCGCGATGGCGGTTCTTCAGCCGCCCCCAGGCCCAGCGCAGCGTGCAATCGATCAGCGCGTCGGCCAGCGCCGACAGGTCGTCGGCCACCTGCTCGACCGTGAGCAGGCCTTCGACGTCGCGCACCAGGGTGCGAAAGACCTCGGCGTGGTGCGCGTGGCGCAGCGTATCGAGCAGCGCGCCCTCGTCGGCCTGGCCGCTGCGCTCCCAGCCGGCGTGACGTTCCTCGAGGTCGGCGATCAGCGCGGTGCGATCGAAGCGCTCGTGCAGCAGCCGCGGATCGGCCAGCTCGTCGATCACCCCGGGGTGGCGCATCAGATACTGCATCGGCCAGCGCGCCAGCCCGAGCAGCCGCAACAGGCGGCGCAGCACCTCGGGCCGCTCGCCGAGCAGCGCCACGTACGATTCGCGGCGCAGCAGCGGCTCGAGCCAGTCGACGAAGCGCAGCGTCGCCTCTTCGGTGCAGGTGCCGTCGGCCACGCACGCCGCGGCGCGCAACACCAGCCGGCCCAGGCGCAGCTTGGTCTCGTCGCGCAGGCTTTGCACCCGAGGCTGGGCCGCCCAGTCGCCCACGCGCTGCGCCAGCGCCGCGGGCAGCAACGCCTGCAGGCCCGCGGCATCGATCGGCAGCGGCGTGCCGCACGACTTGCAGCCGCCCTTGGCCTGCGTCGGCGCCTGGCCGTCGTGCAGCAGGGCATCGAACTCGTTGGCGACGAACTCGCGCGCCGCGCCGAGGTCGTCGAGCAGCCGGCAGGCAGCGTCGTCGCCGACATGGCCCATCGAGCGCGCGATCCAGCCCAGATCGGCGTCGTCGGTGGGCAGCACATGCGTCTGCTGGTCGTCGAGGTACTGGATGCGGTGTTCCAGACGGCGCAGCAGCGTGTAGGCGTCGGCCAGGCGCGTCGCGGTCTCGTCGGGCATCAGGCCGTGCGCGACCAGCCGCTGCAGCCCGCGCAGCGTCGAGCGGGTGCGGATCTCCGGGAACTGCCCGCCGCGCACCACCAGCAGGAGCTGCACGATGAACTCGATCTCGCGAATGCCGCCGCGCGACAGCTTGATGTCGTTGGCGCGCTCCGGCCGGCCGGCGGCGCGGCGCTGCGCCTCTTCGCGGATCTTCCGGTGCAGTTGGCGCAGCCCTTCGAACACGCCGTAGTCGAGGTAGCGCCGGTAGACGAACGGCGTCACCAGCGCGCCCAGCGCGCGCGCCCGTCCGTCGAGCACGGCCGCGCGCGGCGCGATCACGCGGCTCTTGAGCCAGGCGAAGCGTTCCCACTCGCGGCCCTGCACCTGGAAGTACGTCTCCAGCGCGCCCAGGCTCGCCACCGGCGGGCCCGAGTTGCCGTTCGGACGCAGCGCGAGGTCGACGCGAAACACGAAACCGTCGTCGGTGACCTCGCCGATCAGCGCGTGCAGCCGCTTGGCGATGCGGGCGAACGTCTCGTGGGCGCTCGACCCCGACGCGGCGTGGCCTTCGTCGCCGTAGAGGTAGACGAGGTCGATGTCGGAGGACACGTTCAGCTCGCGCGCCCCGAGCTTGCCCATGCCGACGATCCAGAAATCGATGCGTTGACCCGCATCGTCGAGCGGTGCGCCGTGGATGGCCTCGTCGTCGCTCAGCGCCTGGGCCAGCGCGCGGTCGAGCGCGACTTCGGCCAGCGCGGTCATCGTCGAGGTCACCGCCTGCAGCGGCGCCGCTTGTTCGACGTCGAGCACGACCAGCCGCTCGAGCACCGCCTGGCGCGCGATGCGCAGCGCCGAGCCGAGCGTGCGGCCGTCGTCCACGAAGCGATCGACGAGCCGGGCGATCGAGTCGGCGTCGGGCACGCCCGGCGCCAGCGCGGCGATCTCGTCGCCGAAGCGGCGCCGCACCCGCTGCACGTAACGGCTGTAGTCGGCTGTCGCCGTCGCGGCGCTCGGTGCTGCAGTCGGATTCACGGCGCTTTCAGGGCGTGGGTCGAACGCCGGGGCCTGTGCTAGATTGGTCCGGCCGCGGGGCGCCTGACCCACGAGCCGACCAACCTGCGCAGCGCGGTGTGGCGCGCCTCGAGCCGGTTTCGCTTCATTCGATGTCCCCCGCCTCCACCATCAACGCGTCGCGCCGCTCCGTCTGGCACTGGTCGACCCGCGCCCTGCGGCTGCTGGTCGGTGTGCTGCTCGCGTTGTGGAGCCTACTGCTGGTCGCGTGGCTGACTCTGTACTGGGGGATTTTGCCGCACATAGACCAGTGGCGGCCGCGCATCGAGCAACTGGCCGGCCGCGCGCTGGGTGTGCCGGTGCGCATCGGCGCGATCGAGGTGCGATCGGGCGGCTGGATCCCGGCGGCCGAATTGCGCGACGTGGTGCTGCACGACAGCGGCGGTCGCGAGGCGCTGCGCCTGCCACGCGTGGTGGCGGCGCTGTCGGTGCCGTCGCTGCTGGCGCTGCAGTTGCGTTTCGAGCAATTGCTGATCGACGGTGCGCAGCTCGTCGTGCGCCGCGACGCCAACGGCCACATCAGCGTCGGCGGGCTGGAGATGGCCGGCGAAGTCGGCGGCGATGGCGAGGGCCGTGCGGCGGCCGACTGGTTCTTCAGGCAGCACGAGTTCGTGATCCGCGATGCCACGCTGACCTGGATCGACGAGCAGCGTCGCGCGGCGCCGCTGGAGCTGAGCGACACCCTCGTCGTGGTGCGCAACGGGTTGCAACACCACGACCTGCGCGTCGACGCCACGCCGCAGGCGGCGTGGGGCGAGCGCTTCTCGCTGCGCGCGCGCATGCAGCAGGCGTTGATCGGTCGGGCGAGCGACTGGCAGCGCTGGCGCGGCACGCTGTACGCCGAGCTGCCGTATGTCGACGTGACGCGCATGCGCGACTATCTCGACCTGCCGTTCGAGCTGAACGAGGGCCGCGGCGCCCTGCGCGCATGGGTCGACGTGGCCGATGGCCGGCCGAGCGGCGCCACCGTCGACCTGGCGCTGCGCGACGTGGCGCTGCGCCTGGCGCGCACGGTGCAGCCGCTGCAGTTCGAGCGCCTGAGCACCCGCCTCGAAGGCGAGCAAGGCGATCGGCGCGCGCGCGTGGCGGCGCGCGGCCTGAGCTTTGCCACCGTCGACGGCGTGGTGTGGGACGACAGCGCCTTCAGCGTCGGCTGGCGCACGGCCGACAACGCGGCCGGCGAAGCCCAGTGGGTCGGCGGCGAGTTCGGCGCCGACCGGCTCGACCTGGCCTCGCTCGCCCACATCGCGGCCCGCATCCCGCTGGGCGAGGCGGTGCGCAAGGGGCTGGCCGAGCTGGCGCCGCGCGGCACCGTGCGCGACCTCGTTGCGCGCTGGGACGGCCCGCCCGATGCGCCGCGCCAGTACCAGGTGAATGCGCGCGTCAAGGGCTTGTCGATCGCCGCCGGTGCGGTGCCTGCGGCCGTCGGGCGCCCGGGCTGGCGCAACGCCGACATCGAGCTGCAGGCCAGCGAGCTGGGGGGTGACGCGCGGCTGGCCATCGCCGACGGCGCGATGGAGTTCCCCGGCGTGTTCGAGCAGGCGCTGGTGCCGCTGCGGCGCTTCGATGCTCAGCTCGCGTGGCGCATCGGCGCGGCGCAACCGCACGGCCGACCGATCGAGCTGCAGGTCAAGGAAGCCCGTTTCGAGAACGACGACGCGCGCGGCGAGCTGACGCTGAAATGGCGCACCGGCGCGGGCGCCGGCTTCGATCGAGGCGGTCGCTTCCCCGGCGTGCTGGAGCTGCGCGGCAAGCTCACCGACGGCCGCGCCACCAGCGTCGCGCGCTATTTGCCGCTCGGGCTGCCGCACGCGGCGCGCGACTACGTGCAGCGCGCGATCGTCGGCGGCACGGTCGCCAGCGCGAACTTCGAGGTCAAGGGCGACCTGTGGGATTTCCCGTTCCACGACCCCAAGGTGGCGCGCGACGGTGTCTTTCGCATCGCCGCCCGCGCCAAGGACGTGACGTTCGCCTACGTGCCCGCTGAGGCAGCTGCCGACGCTGCGGCCTGGCCGCCGATCACCCAGGCCGAGGGCGAATTGGTGTTCGACCGCGGCGGCATGAGCATCCGGCAGGCGAGCGGTCGCATCTTCGGGGTCGACCTGCGCGGTGTCGACGCGACCGTGCGCGACTTCGCGCACGAGCGCGTGCTCGACATCGACGGCCAGGCGCGCGGGCCGCTGGCCGACATGCTGCGCTACGTCAACGGCTCGCCGGTCGGCGCCTGGACCGCCGGTGCGCTGGCGCAGGCCTCGGGCAGCGGCAGCGCCGAGCTGCGCCTGGGCCTGCACCTGCCGCTGGCCGACCTGGAGCACGCCACCGTCAAGGGCAGCGTGCAGTTGTCGGGCAACGACGTGCGCCTGCGTGCCGACGTGCCGCCGCTCGCGCAG
This sequence comes from Burkholderiaceae bacterium, assembly GCA_022072045.1. Classification (GTDB taxonomy): domain Bacteria; phylum Pseudomonadota; class Gammaproteobacteria; order Burkholderiales; family Burkholderiaceae_C; genus JAEUPI01. The sequence continues at coordinate 12,631 of JAJVIL010000022.1, forward strand.
GCGCGCGGCCGCGTCGACTTCACCCGCAACGGCGTGCGGGTCGTGGGCGTCAACGCGCGCGCCTTCGGCGGCGAGCTGGCCATCGACGGCGGCACGCTGCCCGACGGCAGCCTGCGCTTCAGCGCCCAGGGCTCGGCCAGCGCCGACGGGCTGCGCAGTGCCAACGAGCTGGGTGCGGCCGCCAGCCTTGCCGCGGTCGCACAGGGCCAGGCTGCCTACCGGCTGCAAATGGGCGTTGTCAAAGGCCGGGTCGACTGGCTGCTGACCAGCAATCTCGGCGGTCTGGCGCTGAACCTGCCCGCGCCGCTGGCCAAGGCGGCCGAGACGCCCCTGCCGCTGCGCGTCCAAGTCAGCGCGCAGGCGGCGGGCAGCGCGGCGCCGCGCGACCAGGTGCGCATCGAACTCGGCAACATCGTGCAGGCGATCTACCTGCGCGAGTCGGGCAACGGCGGCGCCCGCGTGCTGCGCAGCGCCGTGGCCGTCAATAGCGCGCTGCCCGCCGCGGTGCCCGGCGGCGTGGCGGTGGCCGAGTTCGGCGCTCCAGTCTCGGTGGACGCCTGGCGCGTCGCGTTGGCGCCGTGGCTCGGCTCGACCGGCCCGCCGTCGGCCAGCTACCTGCCGCGCCAGATCACCGTCCGTGCGCGCGAAGCCATCGTCGAAGGGCGTCGCTTCAGCGGCAACACGGTCGAGCTGCGGCACGATGGCGACGACGTCTGGCGCGCTTCGCTGCAGTCCGACCAGGCGGCGGGCACGTTCGAGTACCGCGAGCCCGCGGGCGCCGGCGCGCAGCTCACGGCGCGCCTGTCGAGGCTGTGGATCCCGCCTGTCGAGCCCGGCGCCGCGCCGCCATCCGGTGCCGACCCGCAGTCGCTGCCGGCGATGGATCTGGCGATCGACGACTTCGAGTGGCGCGGCCGCAAGCTGGGCCGCGTCGAGTTGCGGGCGGCCAATCGCTCCGACGCGTCGGGCGCGCGCCAGTGGCAGCTGCAGCGGCTGCACGCGCGCATGCCCGAGGCCACGCTCGAAGCCAGCGGGCAGTGGGCCGCGGCGCCTCCCGGCCAACTGCGGCGCATGGGGCTGGAGTTCGCGCTCGACCTTGCCGACAGCGGCGCACTGCTCGAACGCCTGGGCTACGGCAAGATCGTGCGCGGCGGCAAGGGCCGCCTGCAGGGGCAACTGGCGTGGTCGGGCTCGCCGCTGTCGCTCGACCTGCCGAGCCTCGACGGCCAGGTGTCGGTGGCGCTCGAATCGGGCCAGTTCCTCAAGGTCGACACCGGCGCCGCACGACTGCTCGGCGTGCTGAGCCTGCAGTCGCTGCCGCGGCGGCTGATGCTCGATTTTCGCGATCTCTTCCAGGAGGGCTTCGCGTTCGACCACATCGACGGCGAGCTGAAGCTGGCCGACGGTGTTGCCCACATCGGCACGCTGCGCACCAGTGGCGTGCAGGCGACCTTGCTGATGGAGGGCCAGGCCGACCTGAGCCGCGAGACACAGGATCTGCTCGTCTTCGTCGTGCCCGAGATCAACGCGGGCGCCGCGTCGCTGGCGTACGCGGCGATCAACCCCGCGATCGGCCTGGGCACCTTCGTCGCCCAGTGGTTGTTGCGCCGGCCGCTGATCGCCGCCAGCACGCGCGAGTTCCACATCACCGGCAGCTGGGACGACCCGAAGGTCGAGCGCGTCGAGCGCAAGATTCCCGAGGCCGCCGCGGCCGGCCAGGGCAACCCGACACAATGAGCACAGGCCACCCATGAAGATCGCTGCCTTGCAGATGGTCTCGACGACCGAGGTCGAGCGCAACCTCGACGTCGCGGCCGGCCTGATCGACGAGGCCGCGCGCGCCGGTGCTGCGCTGGTGGCGCTGCCCGAGTACTTCTGCCTGCTCGGCCAGCACGACACCGACAAGCTGGCGCTGGCCGAGAGTGACGAGGCCGGCGGCGCGATCCAGCAGGCGCTGGCTGCCAGTGCGCGCCGCGCCGGCGTGTGGGTGGTGGGCGGCACGCTGCCGATGCGCACCGCCGACCCGCAGCGCCTGCGCAACAGTTGCTGCGTCTACGCGCCCGACGGCAAGCGCGCCGCACGCTACGACAAGATCCATCTGTTCGCGTTCGACAACGGGCGCGAGCACTACGACGAAGGCCGCGTGCTGCAGGCCGGCGACACGCCGGTGGCGTTCGACGCGCTGGGCCTGCGCATCGGCCTGTCGATCTGCTACGACCTGCGCTTTCCCGAGCTGTACCGCGCGCTGTGCCGCCCGCCGTGCGATCTGCTGTGCGTGCCCTCGTCGTTCACCTACACTACCGGTCAGGCGCACTGGGAGCTGCTGCTGCGCGCGCGGGCGGTCGAGAACCAGTGCTACGTGATCGCTCCGGCGCAAGGCGGCGTGCACGAGAACGGCCGCCGCACCTGGGGCCACAGCATGATCGTCGACCCCTGGGGTGAGGTGCTGGCGGTGCGCGCCGTTGGCGCGGGGGTGGTGATGGCCGAGCTGGACACCGCGCGTCTGCAAAGCGTGCGCCAGCAACTGCCGGCACTGGCACACCGGCGCTCGGCGCTCGGCGCCGGGTGAATCGTCGGCGGCGAGTCCTCAGCGCCAGCCGAACATCATCTGCCGTGCCAGCCGCGATTTCACCGGCGCCGCGGCGTCGAGCGCGACGAGCGCGGCGCCACGCAGCAACGACAGGCCGGGCCAGCGCCAGGTGAAGCTGCGGGCCAGGAAGTCGGTGGTGGCGATGGTCGACCAGCGGTCGGGTGCGCGCGACCATTCGATGCGCCGCAACGCGGCATCGATCGGCGCTGGGTTGCGCAGCGAATCGACCAAGGCATAGGCGTCGCGCAGCCCGAGGTTGAGCCCCTGCCCAGCCACCGGATGCAGCGTCTGCGCCGCGTTGCCGATGCGCACGGTGCGGCCGCGCACCAGCGTGCGCTCGGCGTTGAGCCCGAGCGTGAAGCGCTTGAGCGCACCCAGGCGCACGGCGCGGCCGGCGATCGCCGGCAACTGCGAGTTGAGCAGCACCAGGCGCTGTGCATCGTCGAGCGGCGCCACCGCGTCGTCGGCCTGCGGCACGCACCACACCAGCGCGGCGCGCGACCCGGGCACCTCGTGCGCGGCCGGCAGCGGCAGCAGCGCCAGCGGGCCGTTGGCCGTGAAACGCTCGACCGCGAGCCCCGCGGCGCCGCCTTCGAGCCCCACCTCGCCGACCCACGCCACCTGCCGGTAGTCGTGCGACAGCGCCTTGCGCGCCTGGTCGGAGAACACGCCACCCTCGGCCACCACCGCGAGGTCGAAGCGCTCGGCGATTCCCGCGTCGACCTCCACTTCGCCGGCGGCCTCCTTCAGCGCCGACACCGGCGTCCCCAGCCGCAGCGACAGTCGCGCCGGCTCGAGCGCGCAGCGTTCGAGCCAAACCTGCTGCAGCCGCGCGGTCAGCGCGCCATAGCTCAACACCGCGCCCAGCATCGGCACCGCCTCGTCCGCAGCGCGGATCGTCACCGCGGCGTCGAACCCCGGCGGCGCTTGCGACACGTGCACCTGGCCGATCGGCTGCGCGGCCTCGCGCGGCCAGGCGTGCAGCCGCTGCAGCAGTTGCACGCTGCCCAGCGACAGCGCCAGCGTGCGCGGGTCGAGCGAGACGTCCTTGTCGGCGGTGCGGGCGTCGAACACGCTCACCTGCGCGTGTGGCAATCGTTGCGCGGCCAGCAGCGCCAGCGCCAGGCCGGCGGGCCCGGCGCCGACCACGGCCAGGCGCAGCGGATTCGAGGTCGAGGTCACGATAGATCGCCAAGGCACGATGGCCCCGTCACCGTATTATTCGCCGCACCCGGATGTCCGGGTGCTTCACGCGCGCCAAGGAGGGTCTCATGGGCCTGATGGACTTCATCAAGAAGCAGTTCATCGACATCCTGCAGTGGACCGAGCAGGGCGACGGCGTTCTCGCCTGGCGCTATCCGATGGCCGACCTGGAGATCCAGTACGGCGGCTCGCTGACGGTGCGCGAATCGCAGATGGCGGTGTTCGTCAACGAGGGCAAGGTGGCCGACGTGTTCGGCCCCGGCCTGTACAAGCTGACGACGCAGACGCTGCCGGTGCTCACCTACCTGAAGAACTGGGACAAGCTGTTCGAGAGCCCGTTCAAGAGCGACGTCTACTTCTTCAGCACGCGCCAGCAGGTCGACCAGCGCTGGGGCACGCAGCAGCCGGTGACGATCCGCGACAAGGACTTCGGCGCCGTGCGGCTGCGCGCATTCGGCAACTACGCCTACCGCATCGCCGACCCGAAGAAGTTCCACACCGAGATCTCGGGCACGCGCGACACCTACACCGTGGCCGACCTCGACGGCCAGCTGCGCGGCCTGATGCTGCAGCACATCAGCGACGCGGTGGCGGCTTCGGGCGTCGCGTTCCTCGACCTGGCGGCCAACCAGATCGAGTTCGCCAAACAGATCCAGGCGGCCACCGCGCCCGCGTTCGACGCGATCGGCCTGAAGCTCGAGATGGTGACGGTGCAGAACGTGTCGCTGCCCGAGGAGCTGCAGAAGATCCTCGACCAGAAGATCGGCATGGGCATGGTCGGCGGCGACATGGGCAAGTTCATGCAGTACCAGACCGCGCAGTCGATGCCCGAGTTCGCCAAGGGCGCCGGCGGTGGCGGTGGCGTGGTCGGCGACGCGATGGGGCTGGGCGCCGGCGTCGCGCTCGGCCAGGTGATGGCGCAGCAACTGCAAGGCGGCCTGCAGGGCGCTGCCGCCGGCGGCGTGAAGCCGGCCGACGTGATGGCCACGCTGGAGAAGCTGGGCGAGCTGAAGGCCAAGGGCGTGCTGACCGAAGAGGAGTTCGCCGCCAAGAAGGCCGAGTTGCTGAAGAAGCTCGGTTGACGTGAGCCCCCACGCTCACTGCGTTCGCTGCCCCCCGAGGGGGCTGGCCCGCCTTGGGAGCGGCCCGGCGGCGGGCCGGGCGCGTTGAAGCGGCGCCGGGCCACACGCCGCCTCGTGCACTCGCTCTAGAAACCACGCGTGGCGACCACCCCGCAGCGCGCCTACCGCGCCGCGTGCCCGAACTGCGGCGCGCCGGTGGAGTTCGCCTCGGCCGCGTCGGCCAGCGCGGTGTGCAGCTTCTGCCGCAGCACGCTGGTGCGCGACGGCGACTCGCTGCGCCGCATCGGCGTCAGCGCCGAGCTGTTCGACGACCACTCGCCGCTGCAGCTCGGCGCCGCGGGCAGGTACCAGGGCTCGGCCTTCACCCTCGTCGGCCGGCTGCAGTACGGCTACGCGTCGGGCCCCCTGGCGTCGGCTGCGCCGTCGCCGCCCCCCGCGGGGGCAGGGTCGACCGGCAAAGCCGGATCGACCCTGGACGGCACCTGGAACGAGTGGCACGCCCTCTTCGACAGCGGCAAGAGCGGCTGGCTGTCGGAGGACAACGGCGCCTACGTCATCGCGTTCGACGCGCCGCTGCAAGGCGCCGCGCCGGCGGCAGACGAACTGGTGGCCGGCGAGCGCCGGCTGGTGAGCGGGGCGGCGTGGAGTGTCGCATCGGTCACGCGCGCGCACCTGATCGCGGCGCAAGGCGAACTGTTGCGGCCGCCGCGCGTCGACGGCAGCGAATTCGTCGTCGTCGACCTGCGCAACGAGCGCGGCGACGTCGCCACACTCGACTACGGCGACCCGGCCGCCGTCGAGTGGTCGATCGGCCGCTCGGTGCGCCTGGCCGAGCTGCAGATGACGGGCCTGCGCGAGGCCTCGGAGAAAACGCTCTCGGGCCGCGGCTTCCAGTGCCCGAGCTGCGGCGCGTCGCTGCAGCTCACGCTGCAGAGCACGCAGTCGATCGCCTGCCCGCAGTGCAAGGCGGTGATCGACGTCTCGCGCGGCATCGGTGCGGACCTCGAGCACTACGCGCAGGACAACGCCGGTCACGACGGCGCGATGCCGCTGATCGACCTCGGCCGCAGCGGCCGCCTGACGCTCGACGGCCGCGAGATCGAATGGCAGGTGGTGGGCTACCAGGAGCGCTGCGACGTCCCGGCCGACGACGACGAAGCGACCTACTGGCGCGAGTACCTGCTCTACAACCGCCAGGAAGGCTTCGTCTTCCTGGTCGACACCGAAGACGGCTGGAGCTGGGTCAAGCCGCTGACCGGCGCGCCGCAGGTGCGCGGCGACGTCGCCACCTGGGCCGGCCACAGCTATCGGCAGCGCGAGCGCTACGAGGCCAAGGTCACCTGGGTGCTCGGCGAGTTCTACTGGCGCGTGCGCCGCGACGAGGTGGCGCGCGTCACCGACTACGTGGGCACCGGCCCGGCGTCGCAGCGGCGGCTGTCGAGCGAGCGCACCGCCGGCGAACTCACCTGGTCCGAAGGCGCCGTGGTCGACGCGCAGGCGATCGCGCGCGCGTTCGGCATGGCAGCGGCGCAAGCCTTGCAGCGCGGCGGCGAGCGCGTCACGATCGACTTCGGCCTGCTCAAGGTGGGGCTGATCGTCGCGGTGGTGCTGGTGGTGCTGCTGCTGGGGTTCTGCTCGAGCAGCCAGCGCGACTGCGGCGACGTGCGCGCCACCTTCGGCGAGGCGAGCAACGAGTACCAGCAGTGTCTGCGCAACGCCGGCAGCGGCCGGGCCTTGCGCGGCGGCTCGTACGGCGGCTTCAGCAGCGGCGGGGGCCACAAGTGAGGCCGCCGTACGGGTGACGGTTCAATCGACAACGGCACAGGAGGTAGCTCATGGGACTCGAATGGCTCAGGCCCGGCGTCATTCTCGGATCGATTCTCTACGCCGTGATCGGCGTGATCGTGTTGTGGCTCAGCTTCGTGGTCATCGACAAGCTCACGCCGTACAAGCTGTGGGACGAAATCTGCGAGAAGAAGAACCTCGCGCTGGCGATCGTGGTGGGCGCGATGTTCATCGCGATCGGGCAGATCGTCGCGGCGGCGATCCACGGTTGAACACACGACCGTGACGCCGCAGTCGCTCGGGGTGGCGGGGCGCGGCACGACGGCGCGCCCTGCCGAGGTCGCGCTGCTCGCGTCTGTGTTCGTGGTCGCCGCCTGCGGCCTGGTGTACGAGCTGGCCGCCGGCGCGCTGGCGAGCTACCTGCTGGGCGACTCGGTGCTGCAGTTCTCCACCGTGATCGGCACCTACCTGTTCGCGATGGGGCTGGGCTCGTGGCTGTCGCGGCACGTCGAGCGCGAGCTGGTGGCGCTGTTCCTGCGCGTCGAGCTGGCGGTCGGGCTGATCGGCGGCCTGATGCCGGCGGCGCTCTTCGCGGCCCACAGCGTGCTGCCCGCCGGCGGCGGTGCGTCGTTTCGCGCCCTGCTCTATCTGCTGGTGCTGGCGGTGGGGGTGCTGGTGGGCCTGGAGGTGCCGCTGGTGATGCGCATCCTGAAGCGCCACTTCAGCGAGCGCTACGCGCTCAAGGAGCTGGTGTCGCAGGTGCTGACCTTCGACTACCTCGGCGCGCTCGCGGTGGCGGTGGCGTTTCCGCTGCTGCTGCTGCCGCAGCTCGGGCTGGTGCGCACCGGCGTGCTGTTCGGCCTGCTCAATGCGGCGGTGGCGGTGTGGGCGCTGTGGCTGTTCCGCGGCGAGCTGGCGCGCTGGCGCGCCAACGCGCTGGCCTGCGCGGCGGTGGTGCTGGTGCTCGCCGGCGCGATGGTCGGCGCCGACGCGCTGACGAGCTGGGCCGAAGACCGCTTCTACGGCGACCACATCATCGTGCGCGAGAGCAGCGACTACCAGCGCGTGGTCGTCACCTCGGGGCCCACCGGGGTGCGCCTGTACCTCAACGGCAACCTGCAGTTCCACTCGCGCGACGAATACCGCTACCACGAGGCGCTGGTGCACCCGGCGCTGGCCGCGCACGGTGCGCCGCGCAAAGTGCTGGTGCTCGGCGGCGGCGACGGCATGGCGGTGCGCGAGATCCTGAAGTACCCAAGCGTCGAGCAGGTGGTGCTGGTCGAACTCGATCCGCAGATCCTCGCGCTGTTCCGCGACCACGAGCTGCTGCGGCGGCTCAACGCCGACTCGCTGCACTCGCCGAAGGTCACGGTCGTGCAGGCCGACGCCTTCACCTGGCTCGACGGCCACGACGGCGAGATGTTCGACGCCATCGTGATCGACTTCCCCGACCCGACCAACTTCTCGCTGGGCAAGCTCTACACCACCACCTTCTACGAGCGCGTCGACCGCCATCTGGCGGCCAGCGGCTTCGCGGTGGTGCAGACCACCTCGCCGCTGATCGCGCGGCGCAGCTTCTGGACCGTGGTGGCGACCATCGAGGCGACGGGACTCGCCGCGACGCCGTACCACGCGCACGTGCCGAGCTTCGGCGAATGGGGCTTCGTGCTGATGGGCCGCAGGCCGTGGCAGCCGCCGCGCGCGCTGCCGCCGGGGCTGCGCTTTCTCACGGTCGAGGGCATGCCCGCGCTGCTGCAGTTCCCGCCCGACATGGCGCGCGTCAGCGCGCAGCCGAACCGGTTGTCGAACCAGGTGCTGGTGCACACCTTCGAAGAGGAATGGGGCAAGGTGCACGAGTAGCGCTGCGCCGGCGTTCGCTGCTGGCCGCGGCGCTGGGCGCGCCCGCGCTCGCCGGCGGCTGCGCGCGCAGCGAGCCGCTGCGCTTCG
>JAJVIL010000140.1 GCA_022072045.1 Burkholderiaceae bacterium
GCTGCGCGTGGCGATGCGCACCGAGCTGAAGGAGCTGCACCAGCGGCTGAAGACGACCTCGGTCTACGTCACGCACGACCAGATCGAGGCGATGACGATGGGCGACCGCATCGTGGTGATGCGCGAAGGCCACATCGAGCAGATCGGCAGCCCGCTGCAGTTGTACGACCACCCCGCCAACCTGTTCGTGGCCGGCTTCATCGGCTCGCCGGCGATGAACCTGCTGCCGGGCACGCTGCGGCGCAACGGCAGCGGCAGCGTCGAGGTCGAGCTGGCCGACGGCACGCGCCTGCCGGCGCCGCGCAGCGCTACCGGCGCCGACGGCCAGCGCGTGGTGTTCGGCACGCGGCCCGAGCACCTGGCGCTGGCCAACGGCAGCGGCATCGCCGCCGAGGTGGCGGTGGTCGAGCCCACCGGCGCCGACACCTTCGTCTCGTGCCGCCACCACGGCGCCGAACTCGCGGTGGTGTTCCGCGAGCGCCACCAGTTCAGCCCCGGCAGCACGATCCACCTGCAGCCCGACCTCGCGCACGCACACGTTTTCGACGCCGACAGCGGCCGAGCGCTTGCTGCCTGAGCGACCTTGACCCACGAAGGAGACCGACCGATGAAGAAGTTCGACCGCCGCCAGTTCCTCGAAGGCACCGCCAGCATTGCCGCGGGCAGCGCGCTCGGCGCCAGCGCGATCTTTGCGCCCGCGGTGCACGCACAGTCGCTGAGCTTCAAGCCCGAGAAGGGCGCCAAGCTGCGCGTGCTGCGCTGGAGCCGCTTCGTGCAGGGCGATATCGACCAGTACATGAAGAACGTGGCCGCCTTCACCGCCAAGACCGGCGTCGAGGTGCGGGTCGACAACGAAGGCTGGGAAGACGTGCGCCCGAAGGCCGCGGTGGCCGCCAACACCGGCGCCGGGCCCGACATCATCCTGTCGACCAACGACGACGCCAACCTCTACCCCGAGAAGCTGGTCGACGTGAGCGACGTCTGCGACTACCTCGGCAAGAAGTACGGCGGCTGGTATCCGGTCACCGAGCCCTACCTGAAGCCCGACGGCAAGCACTGGATCGGCGTGCCGCTGGGCGTGGCCGGCGTCTGCATGGTCTATCGCCAAAGCCATGTCAAGGCGGCCGGCTTCGACAGCTTCCCCAAGGACACCGATGGCTTCCTGCGGCTGTGCAAGGCGCTGAAGGAGAAGGGCACGCCGCCCGGCTTTGCGCTCGGCAACGCCACCGGCGACGGCAACACCTGGTGCTACAACCTGCTGTGGGGGTTCGGCGGCCAGATGGTCGATACCGCCAACAAGGTCGTCATCGACAGCCCCAACACGATCAAGGCGCTGGAGTACGTGAAGGAGCTGTACGCAACCTTCGCGCCGGGCACCCTGTCGTGGCTCGACCCGAACAACAACAAGGCCTTCCTCGACGAGCAGATCTCGCTGACCAACAACGGCATCTCGATCTACTACGCCTCCAAGACCTCGAAGGATCCGAAGGTCGCCGCGCTGGCGGCCGACATCAACCACGCCAACATGCCGATCGGTCCGGTCGGCCGGGCGACCGAGTTCCAGCTCTTCTTCAACCAGATGATCTTCAAGTACACCAAGTACCCGAAGGCGGCCAAGGAGTACCTGCGCTTCATGATGGAAGCCGAGCAGATGGACCCGTGGGTGCAGGCGGCGATCGGCTACGTGACGCCGGCGCTGCGCTACTACGAGAAGAACCCGATCTGGACGGTCGATCCGAAGCACACGCCGTATCGCGACTCGATGAAGAACATGCTGCCCTCGGGGTATGCCGGCAAGATGGGTTATGCCTCGGCCGGAGCGCTGGCCGACTTCATCGTCGTCAACATGTTCGCCGAGGCGGGCAGCGGCTCGAAGACGCCGCAGGAGGCCGCGGCGCGCGCGCAGAAGCGCGCCGAGCGCTATTACAAGGTATAGCGGTTGGAGCGGCGACTTCGCGCCGCTCCAACTCGGCGCGTTGGAGCCGGATCGGCTTCGCCGATCGGCTCAACGCGCCGGTGAGTGAGACCGGGTGATGCTGGAGAAGCTCCAAGACAACCGCAACGCGCTCGGCCTGCTGTTCATGCTGCCGGCGGGCGTGCTGCTGCTGCTGTTTCTCACCTACCCGCTCGGGCTGGGCACCTGGCTCGGCTTCACCGACGCCAAGATCGGCCGCGCCGGCCAGTGGATCGGGCTCGACAACTACGCCTTCCTGTGGGGCGACAGCGTCACGCGGCTGGCGCTGTTCAACACGATCTTCTACACGCTGGTGGCCAGCATCCTGAAGTTCGCGCTCGGGCTGTACCTGGCCATCCTGCTCAACCGCAACATCCGCATCAAGACCTTCTTCCGCGCGGTGATCCTGCTGCCGTACATCGTGCCCACCGCGCTGTCGGCGATCGCCTTCTGGTGGATCTACGACGCGCAGTTCTCGGTCATCAGCTGGGTGCTGCACCGGCTCGGCCTGATCGACACCTACATCGACTTTCTCGGCGCCCCCTGGAACGCGCGCTTCTCGGTGATCGGCGCCAACGTCTGGCGCGGCGTGCCGTTCGTCGCCATCACGCTGCTGGCCGGGCTGCAGACGATCTCGCCGTCGTACTACGAGGCCTCGGCGATCGACGGTGCCACGCCGTGGCAGCAGTTCCGCCACGTCACGCTGCCGCTGCTGACACCGATCATCGCGGTGGTGATGACGTTCTCGGTGTTGTTCACGTTCACCGACTTCCAGCTCATCTACGTGATCACCCGCGGCGGGCCGCTCAACGCGACGCACCTGATGGCGACGCTGAGCTTCCAGCGCGCGATCCCCGGCGGCGCGCTCGGCGAGGGCGCGGCGATCTCGATCGCGATGGTGCCGTTCCTGCTGGCGGCGATCCTCTTCAGCTACTTCGGGCTGCAGCGCCGCAAGTGGCAGCAAGGCGGAGCGGATTGATGACGCAGGCCGCCGACGACCGCGTGGGCATGGAGTACCTGCAATCGGTGCCGCGCAAGCTGGTGACCGTGTACCTGCCGCTGGGCATCTTCGTGTTCGTGCTGCTGTTCCCTTTCTACTGGATGGGGGTGACGTCGTTCAAGCCCAACGAGGAGCTGCTTTCGCGCGACGCCAATCCGTTCTGGGTCGTCAAGCCGACGCTGGCGCACTTTCACAAGCTGCTGTTCGAGACCTCGTACCCGGCGTGGCTGTGGAACACGGTGCTGGTGTCGGTGGTGGCCACCTTCGCGTCGCTGGCGGCCTCGGTGCTGGCGGCCTATGCGATCGAGCGGCTGCGCTTCAGCGGTGCCAAGCAGGTCGGCCTCTCGATCTTCCTGGCCTACCTGGTGCCGCCGTCGATCCTGTTCATCCCGCTGGCGGCGATCGTCTTCGAGCTCGGACTGTTCGACACCCGCTGGGCGCTGATCCTCACCTACCCGACCTTCCTGATCCCGTTCTCCACCTGGCTGCTGATGGGCTACTTCCGCTCGATTCCGTACGAGCTGGAGGAGTGCGCGCTGATCGACGGCGCCACGCGCTGGCAGATTCTCACCAAGATCATCCTGCCGCTGGCGGTGCCGGGGCTGATCTCGGCAGGCATCTTCGCGTTCACCCTGAGCTGGAACGAGTTCATCTACGCGCTGACCTTCGTCTCGTCGTCGGAGGTCAAGACGGTGCCGGTGGGCGTGGTGACCGAGCTGGTCGAGGGCGACGTCTACCACTGGGGGTCGCTGATGGCCGGCGCGCTGCTCGGCTCGCTGCCGGTGGCGTTCGTGTACTCGTTCTTCGTCGAGTACTACGTCTCGGGGCTGACCGGGTCGGTCAAGGAGTAGCGCCCCCGGGGGCCGGCCGCTGCCGGGTGCGGGCAAGCGAGCAGATGCGCGGAGCCCCTGCGTCGCTAGACTGAACTTCACCGCCGGCCGCAGCGGCCGCCTTACCCCCTGAGCAGGAGACCCTACCGATGACCCCTCTGCGCACGCTCGTCGCCACCGCCGCCGTGGCCCTGTTGTCAGCGCCCGTTGCGGCGCAGCAAGTGACCATGATGACCGGGCCGCAGGGCGGCTCGTGGGTGCCGCTGGGCGGCGCGCTCAAGGGCATGTGGGAGCAGGCCATCCCCGGGCTGGCGATCCAGCAGCAGCCGGGCGCCGGGGTCGCCAACGTGCGCGGCGTCGACGAAGGCAAGGCGCAGATCGGTTTCGCCAACTCCAGCAGCACGGTCGACGGCCTCGCGGGGCGCGCGCCGTTTCCGAAGAAGGTGACCAAGGTCTGCCAGGTGGCCAACCTCTACCCGCAGTACTTCCAGGTGGTGACGGCCGCCGACGCCAAGGTCAACACCTTCGCCGACTTCAAGGGCAAGGCGCTGGTCACGCAGCCCAAGGGCAACACCGCCGAGACGCTGACCGCGATGGTGCTCGAGCTCAACGGGCTGAACTACCAGTCGCTGTCGAAGGCCAACTTCCAGGCCGCCTACACCGACGCGGTGTCGATGATGAAAGACGGCCACGTGCAGATCTTCACCCTCGGCACCACCGCACCCGCCTCGGCGGTGATGGATCTGGCCAGCGCGCGCGACGTCAAGCTGATGCCGGTGGACGACAAGACGATGGGCGCGCTGTCGAAGGCCAACCCCGGGTATCACAAGCTGATCATCAAGGCCGGCACCTACCCCAAGCAGGACCACGACGTGCCGGTGATCGGCTACAGCACCCACATCGTCGCCTCGTGCGATCTGCCCGAAGACGTGGTCTACAAGATGACCAAGGCGATGGCCGAGCACGTCGACGCGATGGCCGCGGTGGTCAAGCCGATCACCGGGCTGACGCCGAAGGACATGGCGCTCGACATCGGCGTGCCGCTGCACAAGGGAGCCGCGAAGTACTACAAGGAAAAGGGCGTGATCTGATGTTGGCCCCCACGCTCCCTGCGGTCGCTGCCCCAAGGGCTCCGCAGGAGCCCCTTCGTGGCTCAGGGGGCGCGGCCGGCTCGGGAGCGGCCCAGCGCCGGCCGGTGGCGCCCGGTAGGGAAGCCTGAGCATGGCCCAGGAAGAGAACGTCGCCACCGCGCCCACCACGCGGGCGTTGCGCCTGCTGGTGGGCGCGGTCGCGGTGGCGATGTCGCTGTATCACATGTGGGTGGCCGGCTTCGGGCCGCCCGAGGCGGTGATCTTTCGCGGCACGCACCTGCTGTTCGCGATGACGCTGGTGTTCCTGCTGTACCCGCTGCGCCCGGGCGGCAGCGCGCTGGCGCGCGCCGTCGATCTGGCGCTGCTGGCGCTCGGCTGCGCCGCGGTGCTGCACATCTTCGTCGAGTACCAGGTGTTCATCAACCGCATCATCTACATCGACGAGCTCACCGCCTGGGACAAGTTCTACGGCGTCGTGCTCGTGCTGGTGGTGCTCGAGGGCACGCGGCGCGTGATCGGCTGGGCGCTGCCGCTGACCTCGCTGGTGTTCATCGGCTACGCGGCGCTGTTCACGCAGGTGAAGTTCCCGGTGCTGCTCGAGCAGCTCTACTACTCCACCGAGGGCATCTTCGGCTCGACGCTGGGCGTGTCGGCCTCCTACGTGATGCTGTTCGTGCTGTTCGGCGCCTTCATGGAGCGCAGCGGCACCGGCCAGTTGTTCATGGACTTCGCGATGTCGATCACCGGCCATCAGGCCGGCGGGCCGGGCAAGGTGGCGGTGGTCAGCTCGTCGCTGTTCGGCACCGTGTCGGGCAGCGCAGTGGCCAACGTGATGGTCGACGGGCCGATCACCATCCCGCTGATGAAGCGCACCGGCTTCAAGCCGCCGTTCGCTGCGGCGGTGGAGGCGGTGGCCTCCACCGGCGGCCAGCTGATGCCGCCGGTGATGGGCGCGGCGGCGTTCGTGATGGCCGAGTTCCTGGCGGTGCCGTACGCCACGGTGGCGCTGTGGGCGGCGATCCCCGCGCTGCTGTACTACCTGGCGGTGTTCTCCGCGGTGCATTTCGTCGCCAAGCGCGAGGGGCTGGCCGGCGTGCCGCGCGCCGAGCTGCCGCGTCTGCCGCGCGTGATGGTCGAGCGCGGGCACCTGTTCATCCCGATCGTCGTCATCCTGATCGGCCTGTTCATGGGCTACTCGGCGCCGCTGTGCGCGCTGGTGGCGGCGCTCACCTGCCTGCCGGTGGCGCTGCTGCGCGCCCTCACGCGTCGGGGCATCGGCTGGCGCAGCGTGCTCGGTGCCCTCGAGGACGGCGCACGCAACACGCTGGCGGTGGCGATGGCGTGCGCCTGCGCCGGGCTGGTGATCGGCGTGGTCACCATCACCGGCCTGGGCATCACCTTCACGCAGGTGGTGATCGCGCTGGCGCAGAACTCGCTGGTGCTGGCGCTGGTGCTCACCGCGATGGCCGGCATCGTGCTCGGCATGGGCATGCCCACCACGCCGGCCTACATCGTGATGGTGTCGCTGCTGGTGCCGGCGATCATCAAGCTCGGCGCCGCCACGCCGGCGGCGCACATGTTCGCGTTCTACTTCGCGATCCTGTCGGCCATCACGCCGCCGGTGGCGCTGGCGGTGTTCGCCGCCGCGGGCCTGGCCAAGGCCAACATGTGGGCCGCCGGGTGGGCCGCGATGCGCGCCGCGGCGCCGGCGTACATCGTGCCGTTCATGTTCGTCTACGAGCCCGCGCTGCTGCTGATCGGCGACTGGACCACCAGCGTGCTCGCCACCGCGTCGGCCTCGCTGGGCGTGATCCTGCTGGCCGGCGGCGCCTTCGGCTACCTGCTGCGGCCGGCCACCGCCTGGCAGCGCGCGCTGTTGATCGTCGGCGCGCTGCTGCTGATCAAGCCGGGCTGGATCACCGACCTGATCGGCCTTGCGCTCGGTGCGCTGGTCGTTACGGCGCAGTGGTTCTCCATGCGCGCGGCGACGCGGGTTCCGATGGCTGCAGCGGCCGCGCCCGGCGACGACGCGGCCTGAGCTACGGTGCCACCGCCTGCAGCCCGAGCAGCTCGCGCTCGTAGGCGAACACGCTGGGCATGCCGCCGGTGTGGATGAACAGCACGCGCTGCCCCGCGCGCAGCTCGCCGGCGCGCGCCAGCCCGATCAGCCCCGCCATCACCTTGCCGGTGTACACCGGGTCGAGCACGATGCCTTCGCTGCGCGCGAGCATCTGCACCGCCTCGACCATGCGAGCGTTGGGCAGCGAGTACTTCGGCTGCCAGTAGCCGCCGACGCAGCGCACGGCATCGTGCGGCACGCGCAGATCCAGGCCGAGCAGGTCGCACACCGCCTGCGCCTCGGCGTGCACCAGCGGCGCCTGGTCCGGCGGGTCGCGGCTGACGCCGATGCCGACGATCGGCGTTGCGATGCGGTTGCCGAGAAAGCCCGCCAGCAGTCCGCCGTGCGTACCCGAGCTGCCCGAGCCGACGACCACCACATCGAACCGCACGCCCTGCTCGAACCCTTGCTGCTGCAGCTCCTGCGCGCCCGCGACGTAGCCGAGGCCGCCGAGCGCGTTGGAGCCGCCGCCCGGGATCACGTAGCCCTTGCGGCCCTGCGCGCGCAACTCGTCGGCCACGCGTTGCATCGCAGCGGCCATGTCGGTGCCGGCGGGCACCACGGTGAGCGCCTCGACGCCAAGCAGCCGGAACAGGAAGTGGTTGCCACTGGCGTCGTCGCGGTAGCTGTCGGGCACGCGCTCCTCGATCACGAAGCGGCAACGC
Source organism: Burkholderiaceae bacterium (assembly GCA_022072045.1). Taxonomy (GTDB): domain Bacteria; phylum Pseudomonadota; class Gammaproteobacteria; order Burkholderiales; family Burkholderiaceae_C; genus JAEUPI01. Next base: position 7,660 of record JAJVIL010000140.1, read on the forward strand.
AAGCCCTCCTTCACCGCCGCCGACAACGTGATGCGGCAGTGGTTCGACTGCGGCGCGCCGCAGGTGACCAGCGTGTCGGCGCCCTGCGCCAGCGCGTCGGCGACCAGGAACTCGAGTTTGCGCGTCTTGTTGCCACCCGGTGCGAGCCCGAGCAGGTCGTCGCGCTTGATCCACACCTCGGGGCCGCGGCCGCCGGGGCAGCTTGCGGCCAGTGCTGCGGAAAAGCGCGGCAGCGGCTCGAGCGGCGTCGGGGTCGGGGTGTAGCGGCGGCGGGGGAAGCGCGACAGATCCATCGCGGCATTGTCGTCGCGGGTCGAGGCCGCGAGCACGGCCACGATCGGATGGTCGGGTCAGCCGGCCCGATGCGACTGCAAGCACACCGCTACAATGCATGCATTCATGAGCGAGGCGATCGACATGGCGATGCTGACGGTGCGCAACATTCCCGATGCGGTGCACCGCGCGCTGCGCACGCGGGCCGCGCGTCGCGGCCACAGCATGGAGGCCGAGGTGCGCGAGATCCTGGAGTCTGCCGTCAGCCCGCAAGGGCGGGTGAAGCTGGGCTCGGTGCTGGCTGACATCGGCCGGCGCGCCAAGCTGACCGACGACGAGTTCGCCGTCTTCGAGCAGGTGCGCAGCAAGGCGGCCGCTCGCCCGCCGAGTTTCGAGTGATCCTGCTCGACACCAGCGTGGTGTCGGAGCCGCTGCGCGCGGCGCCCGAGCCGCGCGTTGTCGCGTGGATCGACGCCCAGCCGCTCGAAACGCTCTTCCTGTCGGCCATTACCGTGGCCGAACTGCGCGCGGGCGTGGCGCTGCTGCCCGCAGGCAGGCGCCGCACCCGCCTGCACGAAAGCCTGGAGACGCGGGTGCTGCCGCTGTTTGCCGGCCGCGTGCTGCCTTTCGATCTGGCCTGCACCCAAGCCTATGCCGCGCTGTTGTCCACGGCGCGCGCAGCGGGGTTGGCCATTGCCAGTGCCGACGGCTACATCGCCGCCATCGCCGCCGCCAACGGCCTGGCGGTAGCCACTCGGGATACCCGCCCCTTCAAGGCCGCGGGTGCTGCCGTGATCGACCCTTGGCAGTCTTGAGCACGGTGCCCGCCTCGAAGCGGGCGAGCATCTTGCGCAGGAGCCCGGCGCGGTCTGGCACCCGCTCGATGGCGTCGATCACTTCTGGTGTGTCGTGACAGCACCCCGCCGTCCGGGCGATCCTGAATCTCGCTGACGCGATGACGCACACACTCAGCGCCGCACCTCGTACACGATGTTGAACGCCGTCTCGGTGGCGCGGCGGAAGTGCGTGAAGCCGGCGCGGCGGAACACCTCTTCGAGCCGCTTGGGCCCGGCCTGGGCGCCGAGCACCATCTTGCCGCCCTCGGAGATCGCGTGCGCGCAGCACATCAGGGTCGAACCGGCGTAGTAGAGCCGGCCCACCAGCGACAGGTTGTCCTCGATCCTGTCGTTCGCGAACGGCTCCACCAGCAGCACGGTGCCGCCGGGTGCCAGCGTCCGCGCCGCGTGCTGCGCGGCGGCCACCGGGTCGCCGAGGTCGTGCAGCGTGTCGAAGAAGCAGATCAGGCCGTACTGCCGGTCGGGGTAGTCGACCGCGCGTGCCGGCTGGAAGCTCGCGCGCGGGCCGACCCCGGCCGCGACGGCGTGCCGGCGCGCCGCCGCGATCGACTCGGCATGGGTGTCGAAGCCGTGGAAGCGCGAGTTCGGAAACGCCTGCGCCATCAGCAGCGTCGAGTGGCCGTGGCCGCAGCCGACGTCGGCCACCGCGATGCCGTCTCGCAGTTGCTCGACCACGCCGTCGAGCGCCGGCAGCCACTGCGACACCAGGTTGGCGCGGTAGCCGTTGCGGAAGAACGCCGCCACGCCGCACGACAGGCGCGCGTCGTGGTCGCCCCATGCCACGCCGCGCCCGGTGCGAAACGCGTCGATGGCCATCGGCTCGTCGGCCCACAGCGCCGGCGGCAGGCTCCACGCGTTCGGGATGTAGGCCGGACTGTCCTCGTCGGCCAGCACCATCGCCTGCTCGGGCGTCAACTCGTAGGTGTCGCCCGCCGCGTGGTACACGAGGTACTCGCTCGCGGCCTGCGAGTTGAGCCACTCGCGCACATAACGTTCAGTGCAGCCGGCGCGCTCGGCCACCGCGGCGGCACTCAAGGGCCCGGCGTAAGCCATCGCCCGATCAGGCCGGAGCGAGGCGGCACTGGCCACCTTGGCGCTGTAACGCGCGGCGCTCAGGTACGGTAAAATCCCGTATCGATTGCCCGGAGCCCATCATGCCCACCGCCGAACGCTTCGATCTGAAGATGAACGCCGACGAGAAAGCCATCGTCGCCCAGGCCGCCGCATTGATGGGCACGACGATGGCCGGCTTCGTTCGAGCGGCAGCCAAGGAGAAGGCGCAAGCGCTGCTGGAACGCGAGGCGCGGCTCACCTTGACCGGCCGCGACTTCGCAGCATTTGCCCAGGCACTGGATACGGCCTTCGCGCCGAACGCCGCGCTCAAGCAGGCATTGGCTCAGGCACGCCGCAGGGTTCGGCGTGCTTGAAGATCTGCCGCTCGATCCCGCCGTCCACGTTCGGCAAGCGTTCGATTGCGGCGTACCGGCACTGAATGAGTACCTCCATCGCTTTGCGGAGCAACACCGCCGGCGCGGCGTCACTTCGGTCTACACGCTGACCGACTCGTTGCGCCCCGAGTTCATCCTGGGCTACTACACGCTCAGCGCGGCTGAAGTCGATGGCCGGCAACTGACCGAGGCCGAACGCAAGAAGCTGCCCCGCTACCCGGTGCCCTGCTTTCGCATGGGGCGCCTTGCGTGTCGTTCCGATCAGCAAGGACGCGGCCTGGGCAAGCTGCTCGTCGGCTGCGCCGTCGACCGCTGCCTCAAAGCTCGACAGCAAGTCGCCGCCTACGCGTTGATCGTCGATGCGAAGGATGACGCGGCGGCGGCCTTCTACCTGCACTTTGGATTCATACGCTTCCTGGACAGGCCGCTGGCACTCTACTTGCCGCTTGGGGGCCGAGGGAGTCCCAGGTCTCTTCGAGTTCGATAGAACGCAAGGCAGTTGCTCGCCCGCCCGGCACCGCTCACCCGCGCACGAACAGCGTCACCAGGGGCTCGCCGCCGACCTGACGGCTCCGGTGCCCGTGCAGCGTCGGGTCGAACGTCGCGCCCGCGGGCAGCAGGTCGGCCGAGTAGAAGTGATCGCCCGGCGCGAACACGCGCGAGCTGCCATCTTGCAGCCCGATCTCCATGCCGCCGCGCAGGATGAACACCCACTGCGGGTGCTCGGTGCAATGGAACTCGCTGCGAAACCCCGGCGGGCTCTCGCGCAACTGGTAACCGCCGCTGGGCATCAGCGCGGACAGCCGCGCCTGCGGCTTGCCTTCGCTGAGCGCGATCGCCTCTTCGCGCCAGAGCGCGCGGCCGTCGGGCCCGGTGATCAACGAGACCTTGCGAAAGCTGGCGCTCATACCGTGGCCGTCATCCCGCCGTCGACCATCAGCAGGTGGCCGTTGACGTAGGTCGCGCCGTCGCTGCACAGGAACACCAGCGCCGGCGCCAGCTCGTCCACGTTGCCCCAGCGGCGCGCCGGCGTGCGGTGGATCACCCAGTGGTTGAACGCCTCGTCGGCCACCAGCGGTGCGGTCAGCTCGGTCTTGAAGTAACCCGGCGCGATGCCGTTGACGGTGATGCCGTGCGGCGCCAGCTCGACGGCCATCGCCCTGGTCAGCATCTTCAGCGCGCCCTTGCTGGCAGCGTACGGCGCGGTGCTCGGCCGCGCCAGTTCGCTCATCACCGAGCAGGTGTTGACGATGCGCCCGCGCCGGCGGGGGATCATGCGCCGCGCCACCGCGCGGCCGACGTAGAACGCGGCGTCGAGGTTGGTCTGCAGCACGGCGCGCCAGTCGGCGTCGCTGATCTCGGTGAACGCCGCGCGCCGGGTGATGCCGGCGTTGTTGACCAGGATGTCGATCGGCCCGACGTCGGCTTCGATCGCCGCCACTGCGGGCTCGACGGCGGCCGGATCGGCGACATCGAAGGCCCTCGTGTGCGCCGGCACGCCGGCCTCGCGCAGCCCGGCGGCGGCGTCGTTCAGCCGCGCCGCGTTGCGCGCATTGAGCACCACCGTGGCACCGGCCTGCCCGAGGCCGCGCGCCAGCGCCAGCCCGATGCCGGTGGACGAGCCGGTGACCAGCGCGATGCGGCCGTCGAGCCGGAACGTGTCGGCGGCGATGCCCATGATGGCCCCCTGCAGTGCCTCGAATCGGCGCCGAGTATCGCATCGCGCCTACGATGGCGGTCTCGCGACCTGAAAGCGAAAGGCCAGCCATGACGCCGACCGCATCCGCCCCGCCGCCCGAAGGCTGCATCGACACCGAGGTGGTCGGCGACGTTCTGCTCGTCGGCATCAACCGCCCGGCCAAGCGCAACGGCTTCACGCCGCCGATGTTCCGACAGCTCGCGCAGGCGTACACGCGGCTCGACGACGAGCCGGCGCTGCGCGTCGGCGTGCTGCATGCGTTCGGTGCCCACTTCACTGCCGGGCTAGACCTGCCGCTGGTGGCCGAGCACCTGCGGCGCGGCGAGAAGCTGATTCCCGAAGGGCTGGTCGATCCGCTCGACCTCGCTCTGCCCGGTTACCGCCGGCGCGCCAAGCCGATGGTGGTGGCGGTCAAGGGCATCACGTTCACCGTCGGCATCGAGCTGATGCTGGCGGCCGACATCGTCGTCGCCGCCGACGATTGCCGCTTCTCGCAACTGGAAGTGCAGCGCGGCATCATGGCCACCGGCGGTGCGACGCTGCGCATGGCCGAGCGCGCGGGGCTCGGCAACGCGCTGCTGCACCTGCTCGCCGCCGACGAGTTCGGCAGCGCCGAGGCGCACCGGCTCCACTTCGTGCAGAAGGTGGTGAGCGCCGGGCACGAGTTCGACGAGGCGCTGCGCCTCGCGCGCACGATCGCCGCGCAGGCGCCGCTGGCGGTGGTGGCGACGCGGCGCAACGCGCTGAAGGCCGTCGAGCACGGGCCCGCGGCCGCGGCGCAGGAGTTCGCCGACACCATGCGGCGCCTGGCCAACAGCGAAGACGCCGCCGAGGGCGTGCGCGCGTTCGTCGAGAAGCGGCCGGCGCGGTTTGCGGGGCGGTAGCGCGCAGCGGCGCCGTGGACCGTGCAGCCCCGCCGGGCCTACCATTGGCGGGTGCACAGCAACCCGGCGCGACCGACACCATGACCAGCAAACCCCGCAAGCAACCGCAAGACCTGCGCAGTCAGCAGTGGTTCGGCCGCCAGGACCGCGACGGCTTCGCCTACCGCAGCTGGCTCAAGGGCAAGGGCATCCCGCACGACCAGTTCGACGGCCGGCCGGTGATCGGCATCTGCAACACCTACAGCGAGCTGAACCCGTGCAACTCGCATTTCCGCACCATCGCCGAGCAGGTGAAGATCGGCGTCTACGAGGCGGGCGGCTTTCCGCTCGAGTTTCCGGTGATGTCGCTCGGCGAGGTGCTGCTGCGCCCGACCGCGATGCTGTACCGCAACCTCGCCAGCATGGACGTCGAGGAGAGCATCCGCGGCAATCCGATCGATGGCGTGGTGCTGCTGATGGGCTGCGACAAAACCACGCCGTCGCTGGTGATGGGCGCCGCGAGCGCCAACCTGCCGACCATCGGCGTCTCGGGCGGGCCGATGCTCAACGGCAAGTGGCGCGGCCAGGAGCTCGGCTCGGGCACCGGCGTGTGGAGCATGAGCGAACAGGTGCGCGCCGGCACGCTGCGGTTGCAGGAGTTTCTCGACGCCGAGAGCTGCATGCACCGCAGCCACGGCCACTGCATGACGATGGGCACCGCCAGCACGATGGCCTCGATGGTCGAGGCGCTCGGCCTCGGGCTGCCCGGCAACGCGGCGTACCCCGCGGTCGACGGGCGGCGCAACGTGATCGCGCGCAACGCGGGCCGGCGCATCGTCGAGATGGTGCACGAGGATCAACTCATCGGCGACGTGCTGACGCGCCCCGCGTTCGAGAACGCGATCCGCACGCTGGCCGCGATCGGCGGCTCGACCAACGCGGTGATCCATTTGATCGCGATCGCCGGGCGACTGGGCGTCAAGCTGACGATCGACGACTTCGAGCACCTCGCCAGCGAGATGCCGTGCCTGGTGAACCTGCAGCCGTCGGGGCAGCATCTGATGGAAGACTTCTGCTACGCCGGCAGCCTGCCGGTGGTGATGCAGGAGATCGCCGCGTCGCTGCACCTCGACCACGTGACGGTCACCGGCAAGACGGTGCGCGAGAACATCGCCGGCGCCGAGAACTTCAACCGCGACGTGATCATGTCGCTGGCCAAGCCGTTCAAGGCCAAGGCCGGCATCGCGGTGCTGCGCGGCAACCTGGCGCCGCGCGGCGCGGTGATCAAGCCGAGCGCGGCCACGCCCGAGCTGATGGTGCACAAGGGGCGCGCGGTGGTGTTCGAGGACAGCGACGACTTTCATGCGCGGATCGACGACCCCGACCTCGACGTCGACGAGACCTGCGTGCTGGTGCTGAAGAACTGCGGCCCCAAGGGCTACCCCGGCATGGCCGAGGTCGGCAACATGCCGCTGCCGCCCAAGGTGCTGAAGAAGGGCATCACCGACATGGTGCGCATCAGCGACGCACGCATGAGCGGCACCGCCTACGGCACCGTGGTGCTGCACACCGCGCCCGAGGCCGCCGCCGGCGGCCCGCTGGCGCTGGTGAAGAACGGCGACCTCGTCGAGCTCGACGTGCCCAAGCGCAGGCTGCACCTGCACGTGAGCGACGAAGAACTCGCCAAGCGCCGCGCGCAGTGGAAGCCGCCGACGCCGCGCCTGACCAGCGGCTACTGGAAGCTCTACATCGACCACGTGCTGCAGGCCGACGAGGGGGCGGACCTCGATTTCCTGGTCGGCCAGCGCGGTGCGTTCGTGCCGAAGGACAACCATTGAAGCGCGCGAGCGCTTCGACGATCGCGTCGAAGGCCAACTCGGCGCAGCCAAGTTGAGGTACGAAGCACCGGCCGAAGACACAATCACCGATGCACTACGACGCCCGCACCCGTGACCACGGCCTGAAGCACGACCCGTTCAAGGCGCTGGTCGCGCCGCGACCGATCGGCTGGATCGGCAGCATCGACGCGCAAGGCCGCGCCAACCTCGCGCCCTACAGCTTCTTCAATGCGGTCAGCGACCGCCCGCCGATGGTGATGTTCTCCTCGGGTGGTCACAAGGACAGCCTGCGCAACATCGAGGCCAGCGGCGAGTTCACCTGCTCGCTGGCCACCTGGACGCTGCGCGACGCGATAAACCTCAGCTCGGCCGCGGTGGCGCACGGGGTCGATGAGTTCCGGCTGGCGGGGCTGCAGGCCGCGGCGTCGAGCTTTGTCGAGGCGCCGCGTGTCGCGGCAGCACCGGCCGCGCTCGAATGCCGGCTGTGGAAGATGTTGCCGCTGCCGGCGCCGGCCGGCCGTGCCGAGGCCGCTTACACGGTGGTATTCGGCGAGGTAGTGGGCGTGTACATCGACGACGCCTTCATCGTCGACGGCATGGTGCACACCGGTGCCATGCAGCCGATCGCGCGCATGGGCTACATGGAGTACTCGGTGGTGTCGCCCGAGAGCGTGTTCCGCCTCAACCGCCCGCTCGCCACGGCCGATGGCCTGAGCGCCGAACTGCCCGCCCGGTGGGACGGCGTCTACCGCTGACCACGCAGCCCGCGCCATGACCACCCGCAAGGCCGCCCTCGTCGTCGGCGCCGGCGACGCCACCGGCGGCGCGATCGCGCGGCGCTTCGCGCGCGAGGGGTTCATCGCCTGCGTCACGCGACGCAACGCCGACAAGCTGCGGCCGCTGGTCGCGCGCATCGAGGCCGAAGGCGGCCGGGCGCGCGGCTTCGCCTCGGACGCGCGCGACGAGGCGCAGATGGTCGAGCTGGTGGCCACCATCGAGCGCGACGTCGCGCCGATCGAGGTGGCGGTGTTCAACATCGGCGCCAACGTGCGCTTCCCGATCACCGAGACCACCGAACGCGTCTACCGCAAGGTGTGGGAGATGGGCGCGCTCGCCGGCTTCCTGATGGGCCGCGAGGTGGCCAAGGTGATGCTGCCGCGCGGCCGCGGCACCATTCTCTTCACCGGCGCCACGTCGAGCCTGCGCGGCGGTGCCACCTTCGCGGCGTTCGCCGGCTCCAAGCACGCGCTGCGCGCGCTGGCGCAGAGCATGGCGCGCGAGCTGGGGCCGCAGGGCATTCACGTCGCGCACGTGGTGATCGACGGCGCGATCGACACCGCGTTCATCAAGGAGAACTTCCCCGAGCGCTATGCGCTGAAGGATCGCGACGGCATCCTCGACCCCGACGCGATCGCCGAGAGCTACTGGCTGTTGCACCGGCAGCACCGCAGCGCGTGGACGCACGAGCTGGACCTGCGGCCGTGGATGGAGAAGTTCTAGCCGGTCGATCGGTCGTCACCGGGCCGCGCGTCGAAGCACGATTCTATGAGTACCATTTTATGGTACCATCAAACGCATGAAGCAGAGGCATCAGCGGACTCTGGCGCTTCTCTTCTCTCACCCCACCAGTGCGAACGTGCTGTGGCGGGATATAGAGGCCCTGTTCAAGGAACTGGGTGCCGAGTTGAGTGAGCGCGAAGGAAGCCGCGTCGCCGTGGTCCTGTTCGGCGAGGTCCGCGTCTTCCACCGCCCGCACCCATCGCCGAGCACCGACAAAGGCGCAGTTGCCGGCATCCGCAAGTGGCTCGAGCAGCATGGAGTGAAGCCATGAACATCATGATCGTCGACGGATACAGCTCCAGGATCGAGTACGACCCTGAACTGGACACATTCCGTGGGGAGATCCTTGGCCTGAATGGCGGTGCCGACTTCTATGGCAAGAATCCGAAGGAGCTTCGTAGCGAGTTCAGGAAGTCTTTGCAGGTCTTTCTCGATGTATGCCGCGAGAAGGGCATCGAGCCGCGCCGCAGCTACTCGGGAAGATTCAACCTCCGCATACCTCCCGATTTGCACGAGAAGCTCGCCATCGTCGCCGAAGCGGAAGGAAAGAGCATCAACACGGTGGCGCAGGAGGCGCTTCAACAAAGGGTGACGGCGTAGCTGACGAGCGTCCTGCGCCCTCGGCGTCTGCCCGCGCCAGGCGGGCGCAGGCAGCGCCGGGCCGGCCGTCATCGTCGACGTGGCCCAGAACGCCAACATGAAGGCGAGGTAGATCGGGTAGCGCACCTGTACAGCGCCCGGCCCGCGACGTTGGACGTGTGTGTTTGCCAGTACGCGCGCGAGCAGCCGAACCTACCATCGCACCACCTCTGACGAGATCCTGATCATGCCCACACCGATCGAGTTCCTGTTCGATTTCGGCAGCCCGGCGACGTACCTCGCCCACACGCAGCTGCCGCGCATCGCCGCCGACACCGGCGCGCGCATCGACTACCAACCGATGCTGCTCGGCGGCGTGTTCAAGGCCACCGGCAACCGCAGCCCGGTCGAGGTGCCGGCCAAGGGCCGCTGGATGAACGACGACCTCGCGCGCTTCGCGCGCCGCTACGGCGTGCCGTTCCGGTTCAATCCGCACTTCCCGATCAACACGCTCACGCTGATGCGCGGCGCGGTCGGGCTGCAGATGCGGCAGCCCGAGCGCTTCATGGCGTATGTGGATGCCGTCTTCCGCGCGATGTGGGTCGACGCGCTGAACCTCGGCGACCCCGCCGTGCTGGCCAAGGCGCTCGGCGCCGCCGGCTTCGACGCCGCAGGCTTCATGGCCCTGGTGAGCGACCCCGAGGTCAAGGCCCGGCTGATCGCCGACACCGAGGCCGCGGTGGCGCGGGGCGTGTTCGGCGCGCCGACGTTCTTCGTCGGCGGCGAGATGTTCTTCGGGCAGGATCGGCTCGATTTCGTGTGCGAGGCCGCGGCGGGCTGATGTCCGGGCTGGCCTGCGCAGCGGATCGCGCGCGCCCGCCGCCCGGGGTCGCCCTTAGGTAGCAACGATGAGCCGACGGTTCGGGCGGGTAACGAATAATCGACAGCTCCGCGCGCGGGCCTGCGCCGCTGGCGACAGCCCCGCATCGCGACCGCTGCGCCGTGTGCGGCCGGCTTGTTCGACCCTGTTGCAGGAGATGCCCATGACCTCGATGCCCTCGATTCGGCGCCGCCGCTGCGTGGCGGGTCTGGCCGGCGCCGCGGCCGCGATGGCCGTGCCGGCTTGGGTGGGCGCGCAGACGCCGATCGTCGTGAAGTTCAGCCACGTGGTGGCCGAGAAGACGCCCAAGGGCCAGGGCGCGCTCAAGTTCAAGGAGCTGGCCGAAAAGAAGCTGCAGGGCAAGGTGCAGGTGCAGGTGTTTCCCAGCTCGCAGCTTTTCGGCGACGCCAAGGAGATGGAGGCGCTGCTGCTCGGCGATGTGCACCTGATCGCGCCGTCGCTGTCGAAGTTCGACCGCTACACCAAGAAGCTGCAGTTGTTCGACCTGCCGTTCCTGTTCGACGACATCGGCGCGGTCGACCACTTCCAGTCGAGCGCGATGGGCCAGGGCCTGCTGAAGTCGATGACCGGCCGCGGCCTGCTCGGCCTGGCCTACTGGCACAACGGCATGAAGGAGCTGTCGACCAACCGCGACAAGCTCGAGCGGCCCGGCGACGTGAAGGGGCTGAAGTTCCGCATCCAGGCCTCCGACGTGCTCGAGGCGCAGTTCCGCGCGCTCGGCGCCAACCCGCAGAAGATGGCGTTTGCCGAGGTCTACCAGGCGCTGCAGAGCGGCGTGGTCGACGGCCAGGAGAACACCTGGTCGAACATCTATTCGCAGAAGTTCCACGAAGTGCAGAAGACGATCGCCGAAACCAACCACGGCGTCATCGACTACATGGTGGTGACCAACGCCAAGTGGTGGGACGGGCTGCCCGCCGACGTGCGCAAGGGTCTCGCCGAGGCGATGGCCGAGGCCACCGCCTACGCCAACAAGCTGGCGGGCGACATCAACGAAGACGACAAGAAGAAGATCGAGGCCGCCGGCAAGGCCAGGGTCCAGAAGCTGAGCAAGGACGACGTCGCCGCCTGGCGCAAGGCGATGGAACCGGTGTGGAAGCAGTTCGAAGGCGGCATCGGACGCGACCTGATCGACGCCGCGCTGAAGTCCAACAAGTGACCGCGCCCGTGCGGGGCTCCAGGCCCCGCGGGACCGCTCCGTGCGCAGGCTAGACCAACTCGAAGAAGGCCTGATCGCGCTGCTTCTGGCGGCGATGACGCTGCTCACCTTCGCGCAGGTGGTGGCGCGCTACGTCTTCAACTACAGCTTCGTGTGGGCGCTGGAGCTGACCGGCGTGCTGTTCGCGTGGCTGATCTTCCTGGGCATGTCGTACGGCGTGCGAGTCGGCGCGCACATCGGCGTCGACGCCGCGATCCGGCTGCTCGGGCGGCGCGCGACGCGCATCGTCGGCATCGTCGCGGCGAGCGCCTGCGTGGCCTATGCCGTGCTGGTGACGATCGGCGGCGTGCGCTACGTGCAAAAGATGTACGAGGTCGGCATCCTGATGCAGGATCTGCCGATCGCGCAGTGGATCCCGCGCCTGGTGCTGCCGCTCGGGTTCGCGCTGCTCGGGCTGCGCTTCGCCTGGGTGCTGCTGCGCCTGCTGCGCGGCGACGACGTGCACCTGCTCGGCGACGAGGCGCGCGACGCGCTCGAACTGAAGGCCGACGGCGCCGAACAGGCCCCGCGATGACGATCGCCACGCTGTTCGTGCTGCTGTTCGTGCTGATGGGCATCGGCGTGCCGGTGGGGGTGGCGCTCGGGCTGTCGTCGCTGGTGACGATCCTGCTGTTCGCGCAGGATTCGCTGGCTTCGCTGTCGCTGAAGCTGTTCGAGACGTCGGAGCACTACACGCTGCTGGCGATTCCGTTCTTCATCCTCGGCGGCAGCTTCATGACCACCGGCGGCGTGGCGCGGCGCATGATCCGTTTCGCCAACGCCTGCATCGGCCACCTGCGCGGCGGGCTGGCGATGGCCTCGGTGATGGCCTGCATGCTGTTCGCCGCGGTGTCGGGCTCGTCGCCGGCCACGGTGGTGGCGGTGGGCTCGATCGTCATCGCCGGCATGCAGCGCGCGGGCTACCCGCTGCCGTTTGCCGCCGGCGTGATCTGCAACGCCGGCACGCTCGGCATCCTGATCCCGCCGTCGATCGTGATGGTGGTCTACGGCGCCGCCACCGAGACCTCGGTGGGCAAGCTGTTCATGGCCGGCGTGCTGCCGGGCATCGCGCTCGGGCTGCTGCTGATGCTGGCGATCTACGTGCGTGCACGCATGATCAAGCTGCAGACGCAGCCGCGCGCGCCGCTGCGCGAGGTGCTGCGCTCGGGCCGCGACTCGCTGTGGGGCCTGCTGCTGGTGGTGATCATCCTGGGCGGCATCTACGGCGGCGTGTTCACGCCCACCGAGGCCGCCGCGGTGTCGGCGGTGTACGCGTTCGTGGTCGCCGTGTACGTCTACCGCGACATGGGCCTGAAGGACGTGCCGCGCGTGCTGCGCGACTCGGCCAAGGTGACGGTGATGCTGATGTTCATCGTCGCCAACGCGCTGCTGTTCGCGCACGTGCTGACGACCGAGCGCATTCCGCAGCAGATCGCCGAGGCGATCGTCGGCTCGGGCATGGCGCCGTGGCAGTTCCTGCTGGTGGTCAACCTGCTGCTGCTGGTGGCCGGCATGTTCATGGAGCCCACCGGCATCATCCTGATCCTGGCGCCGATCCTGTTTCCGATCGCCTCGCGGCTGGGCATCGACCCGGTTCACCTGGGCATCATCATGGTGGTGAACCTCGAGATCGGCATGATCACGCCGCCGGTCGGGCTGAACCTGTTCGTCACCGCCGGCATCACGCGCATGTCGATCATGCAGGTGGCGCGCGCCGCACTGCCGTGGACTTCGGTGCTGTTGCTGTTTCTGGCGATCGTCACCTACGTGCCGTGGCTGTCGCTGGTGCTGCCCGAGTGGCTGTTCTGACTCGAGGGGCGCAGGCGCCCGCGTCGGCTACCGATGCCTTTGGGGCAGTGTGCGCCCGACCGCAGGCTGCTTTCAGCTCGACTTGCCGATCTTCACGCGCCAGACCGTAGGCCCGGACTCGACGTAGTCCCAAGTGAATTTGCCCTTGTGCTCAGCGTCGAACTGGTAATACAGCGGTTTCGGATCGTGGTCGTTGATGAGGATGAAAC